>JAQGPC010000306.1 GCA_028293285.1 Pedosphaera sp. | reverse complement strand
ACGCCAGCGCAGCCTCTCCAACATCTCCATTTTGGTTGCTTGACTCATCCTCATGACCTCCACTTTTGGGTGTCATCGATTTTTGAGTCAACGAATCCTCACCCCACCTTTCCCCCTCCGCTTCGGTGTCGAAATTAATGAGTCAACAGGAGAAGCGTGATACGCATGCAATTCTCCTTGAAGCAGAGAGTTGGCTGGGGCAGATTAACCGTTGCCAGGGCCCATGGAATGTGGACTTACGAACCCCGCCAGGGCAGGAATGCAGCAACGGTAGTTTGCTCTGCATCCGCCGTGGTCACCCTGGCATTTTTAAAATTTTGAATGGCGAATTTCGAATGGCGAATGAATTTCAACCGTTTACGTCGCGTTCGAACTTTATTACTCACGGTTTGCACCTGATCAAATGTCTTATCAAGTCATAGCCCGCAAATATCGTCCGCAACGGTTTTCCGATGTCGTTGGGCAGGAGCATGTCACGCAAACCCTTGGCAATGCCATCGCGCAAAGCCGGATTGCCCATGCCTATTTGTTTGTCGGCCCGCGCGGGACGGGCAAGACGACCATCGCCCGTATTTTCGCCAAATGCCTCAATTGCACGGATGGGCCCAAGGTGGATTTTCCCGATGATGATCCGCGTTGTCAGGAAATCACGGAAGGTCGTTCGCTCGACGTGCTGGAAATCGACGGTGCGAGCAATCGCGGCATCGAGGAAATTCGGGAATTGCGGGAAACTGTCAAATACGCTCCCGCCACCTCAAAGTTCAAAATTTATATCATTGATGAAGTGCACATGCTCACGAAGGAGGCCTTCAATGCGTTGTTGAAAACGCTCGAAGAACCGCCGGCGCATGTGAAGTTCATGTTCGCAACGACTGAACCGGAAAAGGTCCTGCCGACGATCCTTTCGCGTTGCCAGCGGTTTGATTTGCGACGCATTCCAGCGGCATTGATTACCAAGCACCTTGCGCATATTGCGAAGTTGGAGAAGGTGAAGATTGAGCCAGCCGCACTCGATGCCATTGCGCGCGGGGCGGAAGGTGGAATGCGCGATGCGGAATCGACGCTGGACCAACTCATCAGCTTTTGTGGTGACAAGATCGAAGAGGCGGATGTTCTTTCGATGTTTGGTTTGACGGCACAAAATCAAATCCTGCAGCTTTCGCATGCATTGTTGGCAGGACAAGCGGAAGCCGCCTTGCGAGAGTTGAATGATCTCGCAAAAAACGGGAAAGACTTAGGCCGGTTGGTATCGGATTTATTAAATCACTTTCGCAACCTGCTCATTTTCCAGGTCTCCAAAGGCGACTTGAATTTATTGGAAGTCAGCGAAGTTGAAGGGGCATCACTCGCCGAACAATCGGCCGGCGCAACCACCGATGCGCTGACCCGCATCATGGAAGTGCTGAGTGATTGCGAAATGCGATTGCGAGATGCGGCATCGAAAAAGATTTTGGTCGAGGTGGCTTTGTTGAAAGCCATTGAAGCTCGCAACGCGGTCAGCATCGACAGTGTCCTGCAACAATTGCAGAACTTGCGCGGCGGCAGCGGAACTTCGACAGCACCCGTGGCGTCCCCTGCTCCTGCCCGGACAGCCGCGCCTGCTTCAATTCCCACGCGGGCTCGTCCCGCGGAACCAGTCAAGGCTGCGGCGGCCGAGCCATCGAAACTCGCCGAAACCACTCCTGCATCAGCAACCCCTGCCAACTCAGGCGATGTGAATTTGGATCAGCTTTGGAATCGGCTTGTCGATGCGGTGGGACGGGCCAGTCCTTTCATGCGCAGTTATATGCTAGAGGCACATCCAGTTTCCCTGGCCAAAAATATTTTCACCATTGGGTTTGATCCGGAATTTGAAGATCATATCGGCATGGTTGACAATGCACGCAATCATGCCTTGTTGCAGACGAAGCTAGGCGAATTAGGTCACCACGGCGCTCAAATAAAATTTGTCAAGGCCGAACGCCCGGCTGGTTGGGCGAACCGTCCCGTCGAAGCTGCGCCTGAACCGGCACCCAGTGCTCCTGCTCCAGCTCCTATTGCTGCCAAACCGGCGGCGAACACACCGGTGCAACCCGCGAAGGAAAGGTCTGCGCCCGCACCCGCGCCAGGCTCGTTTGACAAGGAGGAATTCAAGAATGATCCCTTGATTAAAAAAGCTTTGGAAGTTTTCAAAGGTCAGATTGTGGAAATTCGTGGCTGATGGAAGTGGCAAGGCAGGAGGCAATTACTCTAAACTATTTAAAAAAGCTGCTTGAATACCGGCAAATATGAGGTACTTGAATTGGCAATTATAACGAACTGAATCTACACTATATTTAATTATGTCCAGCATGGGAAAACTTATGAAACAGGCTGCGCGCATGCAGCAGCAGATGGAAGAAATCCAGGCCCAATTGGCGGCCCGTACCGTTGAAGCCACCAGTGGCGGCGGCGCGGTAAAGGTAGTCGCCAAATGTGATGGCATGATTGCTTCCATCAAAATTGATCCACAAGCCGTTAACCCAGCCGATGCCCAATTGCTGGAAGATATGATTTTGACGGCCGCCAATCAGGCTCTGGCCCAAGCGAAGGAAATTTCCAATACCGAAATGGGCAAGGTCACTGCGGGTTTCAATCTGCCTGGAATGGGTTAATTGCCGAGGCAATTGCGGCCAAGGCAATTCTATCTGGAATTTGCTATATAATATATGGCCTCACTCCCCCAACCTATCGCGGATCTCATCGGCACCTTGAGCCGATTGCCTGGCATCGGTCCGCGCTCCGCTGAACGGCTCGCTTTGCATTTGGTTCAAAGCGATGCGAGCGAAGTAAAGCAATTAGCCGAAACCTTGGTCAACGCTCGCGAACGGGTTCAAACGTGTTCCATCTGTGGATCGTTGACGGAGCAATCCCCTTGCACGATGTGCAGCGATCCACGCCGGGACGCCGCGTTGATTTGCCTCGTCGAGCGGCCTACGGATATAATTTCCATTGAGAAGTCGGGCACTTTTCGTGGCAAGTATCATGTTTTGGGCGGCAAGATCTCTCCGCTCAACGGTGTCGATCCCGAAGATTTGCGAATTGGAGAATTGGAATCGCGCCTTACCACGGAACCGATCAAAGAAATTGTCATCGCACTTGGTACTGACGTCGAGGGAGACGCTACCAGTAATTATCTTGCCAAACGATTGGCGCGGCCCGGATTGCGAATCACCCGGATTGCCCATGGTTTGCCGGCTGGGAGCGGCTTGGAATTTGCCGATGAATTGACTCTTACTCATGCTTTGGCGGGCCGACGTGAGATGGAGTGAGTTCCGCCTTTTCTGACGAAATGCTCATTTTTCATTTCCCGCTTCATCAGTTCTCAAGTTGTCTTTATAATTTTCCCACATGAATTTTCCGCAAGTTGTTGTCTTTGATTTAGGCAAGGTATTGGTTGATTTCGATTACGGGATTGTCGCCCGTAAAATTGCTGCCAATGGTCACATGGCGGCTACTGAAGTCCAAAAGTTTATTGATCATTCTCCCCTGCTCTTCCGCTACGAAACAGGGTTGATGACGAAAGAGCAATTCCACGAAGAAATCTGTAAGGCGACCGGCTATCGCGGAAACATGCAAGAGTTCGGGCAAGTTTTTGGGGATATTTTTGAGCCGATCGCGCCGATGGTTGAGCTTCATTCCACACTGCGTAAAAAGGGAATTCCAACTTATATTTTTTCCAACACGAACGAACTTGCCATTACGCATATCCGCCAAAACTTTCCCTTTTTCAGTAATTTCGACGGATACATTTTATCTTACGAGCATGGTGCCATGAAACCCCAAGCCAAGCTCTATGAAGTGGTGGAACGGGAAACCAAGCGGCGCGGTTCGGAAATCCTGTATCTGGATGACCGGCTTGAAAATATTGAAGCGGGTGCCGCTCGTGGATGGCGGGTAATTCTACAGGAATCATCTGAAAAAAGCCTGGCAGCGGTGCGAGCAATTGGCCTTATCAGCTAAAGGAGTTCTTTAGGAAAAAGAACCTCCCTTGTCCGAACCGAAAAGATTATGCACTGGATAATCCGGGTCCCCGATGGAAAAGAGCCGGTCGGAAATGTCGTTTAACGCACGCCGGGTAGTCTGAAATCGTTCCGAGAGAGTTTTTAAAACTGCCTCCATGTGATATCGCTGAGCCAACCGATGTTCCCCTGCAATGCGATAATGCGTCCTTCCTAATTGTTCGTAATACTTCAAATCCGGAAAACCGCGCACTTCCGCCCGGAAACGAATTCGATCTGGGAAGACGCCGGATAGAAAAAGCGAATGATTGCCTATGTGCATGCGGAGCAGAAAACTGGTCCGGTCATCTGCGGTTTGGAGCGCCGAAATCATCTCAAAGAAATAGTCCAGAGGATTAATCTGTCCCGCAATGATGCATTGCGAACGTCGCGCTTCGGCAAAAGCAGCCAAAACTTCGGCGACGTAATCAGCCACCTCCCGGTCGCTGATGTCCGAGCGCTTGAATACATGCCTCACCAGCACGTAGAAATAAAGGCGAGAAGAGACACGCAGGCAGCCCCGGCGTTCCAACAACGCGTGGAACAAGGCTTCATCGTCCAGGATGAGATCACGGGATTCCTCATCCGCGAGTAATTTAATGAGACAATCCGCAGTGCCTAATTTTGTCCCTAACACCTCCAAAATGAATTCGACATCCTGCGCGGTAAACTGAACACGACAATTAGGTTGAATCATTTTCATGCTAGTCTTTCGTAAAATAGATGGACACACATGTTTATGCAACCGGGTGTTATCCCACCCCGGCTCGACCCTGCCGTATGTTAGAGCATTTTTGATTCCATGAAAAGACCGGCTGACAAGCTCGCCCAGTAGGTTTACAGTCGGAGCGTTAGCACGAATCTAATGACGCCTGGCACCAACATGGAGCTCCCTTTAGCAAAAATCCCGGTCCGTTCCGAACGGCAAGCCATGGATTGGAGTCTCGCTTTGGTCAGCCAGGGAATCGAGACCACCATCGAACACCCGGGGGATGACAATGGCTGGAACTTGGTAGTTGCAGCGGGTGATTATGAAAATGCTCTTAAAACTCTTCGCCAATACCGCGTGGAAAATCGCCACTGGCCTCCATGGCAACAAGCTTTGCCCTGGCCGGAAATCCATTTTGATTGGGGCAGCGTCGTCTGGGCAATCTTGCTCAGTCTTTTCTACTGGTTCAGTGCGAACAATGACGCATTCCTGAAGGCTGGGTGGCTGGACATCGAAGCCGCTTCACATGGCGAATGGTGGCGACTTTTCACAGCGATACAACTGCACGCGAATCTCGCCCATTTAGCCGGCAATCTCTCGATTGGCATTTTGTTGCTGGGGCTGGCCATGGGTCGTTACGGCACTGGAGTCGGCCTGCTGGCGGCTTATCTGGCTGGCGTGGGCGGCAATCTGGCGTCATTCGTACTTTACGCAAAGCCATTTCATGGCTTGGGCGCTTCGGGAATGGTAATGGGGGCCTTGGGTTTATTGGCAGCTCAAGCACTCACTTGGAGTAAAGTCAGTCACAAACCGGCGCGATATATCATCGCG
The DNA here is from genome assembly GCA_028293285.1 of Pedosphaera sp. Lineage (GTDB taxonomy): Bacteria > Verrucomicrobiota > Verrucomicrobiia > Limisphaerales > Pedosphaeraceae > Pedosphaera. The sequence goes on along the minus strand of JAQGPC010000306.1, from coordinate 13,535 downwards.
GGGATTGCTGCTGGAGTATTGTTTTTTGCGTTATTTGGTATGACGCCCGGAACGGACATGGTGGCCCATTTTGGAGGATTTGTGAGTGGATTCCTGCTTGGAAGTATTTTGACATGGCTTGGCAATGGTCTTCCCAAAAATCCGGGTGCCAACCTGACAGCGGGTATGATTGTCGGCATAACGGTAGGACTCACCTGGACGCTCGCATTGCTGCGCGCAAAACTGATTCACTTATCTTTCTGAATCAACCGAACCTCTGTTATGAAACAAATTGAGCACTCCATTTTCAACTGGTCGCCGTCGGACATCTGGTTGTATGTGTCGGATTTACGAAGGAAGGCGACGTGATTCTTAACGATCCGGGCACCACTCAAATGTCCGCAAAGTTTTTCCGCGCAAGAATCTTATTGATGCCATGACCAATACACACAATGCGGTCTATTTGATCTACCCGGAAACACGAAGATTCCAAAGGATCGTTTTGGCCATTGGAGTTCACCAGTTTCAAGAAAGCGGATTGTATTTGGAAACCAATAGTGCCCGGTGCTCACCGAGTGAGTAATGAAGAAATTAAAAGAAGATAAATGGTCGGGACGGTGAGATTTGAACTCACGACCTTCTGAACCCCATTCAGACGCGCTACCAAGCTACGCTACGTCCCGAACCATTCCAACCCGGCTCAGCCGAGCAAGGCTTGAAATACTATTCCCTTAAAATCCGATTTCAACAACATTCGACCACGATTTTACTCTTAGGCCGCCTGCTCCACTTTCTTTTTCACTAAAGTGTGAGTGGCATGGCCGTAAAAGACTTCCGCCGCCTCCATCATGGTTTCGGACAAAGTAGGATGCGGATGCACGGACAAGGCCAAATCTTTCGCCGTTGCGCCCATTTCCACAGCGACAACACCTTCGGCAATCAGTTCGCCCGCTCCATGCCCTACGATGCCCACGCCGAGAATGCGTTCGGTTTGCGGATCGATGATGAGCTTGGTCAATCCGTCGGTTCGATCCAACGTCAAGGCCCGGCCCGAAGCGCCCCAAGGGAATTTGGCAACTTCCACTTCGATCCCCTTCTCTTTTGCTTCGGATTCCGTCAAACCGCACCAGGCAACTTCGGGATCGGTGAATACCACCGCTGGAATGACAAATTTTTCAACAGCATTGGATTCACCGGTAATCACTTCCACGGCTTTGCGGGCTTCGCGTGAGGCTTTATGTGCGAGCAGAATGCCGCCGGCAATATCGCCAATGGCATAAATGGATTCATCGGCCGTCTGCTGCTTTTCATTGACCTTGATGAATCCCTTTTCGTCGCGCTGGACTTTGGTGTTCTGCAACCCGAGATCATCGGCATTGGGAACACGACCCACGGCTACCAATACGCGATCATAAAGTTCTTCGAGTTTCTTGCCTTCAAATTCCATTTCGACTTTGATCTGTTTGCCGCTGGTGGCCATTTTCGTGACCTTGGCCTTTAGACGAATTTCTTTGAAATTCTTTTTGGCCCAAGCCGCAACAGGACGTGCGAGATCTGGATCAGCTCCCAGCAAAATGGCATCCATGGCTTCCACCATCACGACTTTGCTGCCGAGGGTGGCGTAAACTGTTCCCAGTTCCATGCCAATATAACCACCGCCGACGACCAACAGATTCTCAGGAATATCTTCCACTTCCAAAGCCTCGGTGGAGGTCATGATGCGCGGATTGCCAAGGTCGAAAGCCTTGGGCATCGCCGCCTTGGAACCGGTGGCAATGATAGCTTGTTCGTAATTGATGAATTGTTGACCTTGCTCGGTTTCCACGCGCAAATTATTGGAGCCTTCAAAATAACCACGTCCATTTATCACCTGCACGCCACGCTGCTTGGCCAGCGTCGCCACACCACCGGAAAGCTTCTGAACGATGGAATCCTTCCATGCCCGCAGCTTGGCGGTATCGATCTTGGGAGCTTCAAAGGTAATGCCGCGATGGCTGGATTCGCGCGCTGCGCTGATGGTATGGGCGGCATTCAGCAAAGCCTTGGACGGAATGCATCCACGGTTAAGGCAGACGCCACCGAGCTTCTTGTCGCGCTCGATGAGGATGACTTTCTTGCCCAAGTCAGCCGCGTAAAAAGCCGCGGCATATCCGCCCGGGCCCGCACCTACAACCACGATATCAGTTTTAATCGGTTCCATGTAAAAATAGTAAAAAGGAGTGTTGGAGTAAGGGAGTAATGAACCGTCTAAATCTTTACATCCTCTTCTTTGAAGTTTTCGATGGCTTGGACGAGATCCACAGTGAATCGAGCTGCCGTTCCGCCATCAATGAGACGATGATCGTATGAGAGGCCAATGGGCAGCATCATGCGTGGTTCCACCATGTTGTTTCTCACAACCGCTTTCAATGAGCCTTTGCCCAACCCAAGGATGGCCACTTCCGGTTTGTTCACGATAGGCGTGAAGTGTGCGCCACCGATGCCACCCTGATTGGAAATGGTGAAAGTGCCGCCCTTAAGTTCATCGGCGGAAACTTTGCGGTCTCGTGCCTTCTTCGCCAATTCTTCCAGTTCCTTGGAAACAATTACGAGATTTTTCTTGTCCACATCGCGAATGACGGGGACGAGCAAGCCAGCTTCCGTATCCACCGCGATGCCAATGTTGAAATATTCTTTATAAACAATTTCTTCGGCAGCTTCGTCGAGGCTGGAATTGAAGATGGGATGCTTTTTCAGAGCAGCGATGACCGCTTTCAAAACAAAGGAGGTAACTGTAAGACGTGCGCCTTGTTTTTCATAGGCAGCCACGTATTTCTTCCGGAGTTCCAAGAGCGATGTAATATCGGCTTCGTCAAACTGTGTTACATGCGGAATGGCATTCCAATTCTCCACCATCCGCCGGCTGATGACCTTGCGGAGTGAGGACATCGGCTTCTTGGTGATCTCTCCCCATTTCGAGAAATCAATGGGTTCCGGCGCGGGCTTGGCCGGAGCTGCTCCCGGTGCCGCCTTGGGTTGTGCTGCAGTCCTGATCAGCCGTTGAATGTAGGCGCGGACATCAGCAATCACGATGCGGCCACCCCGTTCGCTGCCACGAATGCGAGTCAGGTCAATGCCAAGATCGTTCGCCATCTTTCTGATCGAAGGTGCAGCGGCAACCTGCCCGTTGCCTTCAAAATGAGTCTCGGCTCCTTCACTGGCCTCTTCTTCCACTGGCTCGGGCTCAGGTGCAGCTTGGCGTGCCGGAGCTGGCTTGGCGGATTTGGCTGGAGCGGTCGCCGCCGCTTTAGGTGCACCGCCACCAGCCTCTTCCACTGAAGCAAGTCTGGCACCGACCGTAATTTTATCGCCATTCTTGACAAAAAGTTTGGTAATGACGCCTGCGGCTGTGGAAGGAACGGAGGCAACTGCCTTCTCATTTTCCAACTCCAGCAAGGGCTGGTCTTTTTCCACGCGGTCGCCCTCTTTTACGAAAATATTGACCACGGTGCCGGAATCGGCCCCTTCGCCAAGATTAGGTAGTTTTACGTCCATAAATATTCTGATTCAATCTGCTGCCAAAAACGTGAAGCCCTTTTTTAGATGAGCACCGGATGCACCTTGTCCGGGTTGACATTTAAGTCTTTGATTGCCTGTTCGACAACCTTCTTTTCAATGTCACCCTTTTCGGCCAATGCATACAGCGTGGCAATAACGGTGAGTTCCGCATCTACTTCGAAGAACCTGCGCAAATTCGGGCGGGTGTCACTGCGACCAAAACCATCCGTGCCCAGCGTCGTCAAACCGCCCGGAACCCACGGCGCAATCTGGTCGGGAACAATCTTCATGTTGTCTGAAACCGCGATGAATGGACCTTTTTCCTTTTCGAGCAATGTCTCAATGTATGCCTTCTTCGGTGTTTCTGTTGGATGCAGCATGTTCCAGCGCTTGGCGTTCAAGGCATCATTCCGCAACCACTTGTAATTGGTTGCGCTCCAGACGTCGGCGGCAACATTGTATTTCTCGGCCAGAATTGTCTGGGCTCGCAACGCTTCGTTGATGATCGGCCCACTGCCAAAAATTTGAGCCTGATGCTTGGCTTTTGTGGGTGCGGACTTGAACTTATACAAGCCCTTCAAGATTCCATCGCGAACACCTTCCGGCATGGGCGGCATTGCATACTTGTCATTATAAAGCGTCAGGTAGTAGAAAATCTCCTCACCTTCCGCATACATCCGACGTAAACCATCGGCGATGATGATGGCCACTTCATAACCGAACGCAGGATCGTATGTGAGCAATGTAGGAATCGTGCTGGCGAGCAGCAAACTATGACCATCCTGATGTTGCAAACCTTCACCATTCAGCGAGGTGCGGCCATAGGTCGCGCCCAGGAGAAATCCTTTGGCTTTGATGTCACCGGCAAGCCACATTTGGTCACCGATGCGTTGGAAACCGAACATCGAGTAATAGATGTAGAACGGAATCATGTTCACGCCATGCGTGGCGTAGGCAGTGCCCGCCGCGATGAACGAAGACATGGAACCGGCTTCAGTGATTCCTTCTTCAAGGATCTGGCCAGTCTTGGTTTCGTTGTAATACAACAAAGATTCCTTATCCACCGGCTCGTAAAGCTGGCCCTTCGGGGCATAAATACCGATGTCCTTGAACAAGGCATCCAAGCCGAACGTGCGCGCTTCGTCAGGGATGATGGGAACGATTTGCTTGCCCACGGCTTGATGACGCAACAAAACGGCCAATAAACGTCCAAAGGCTCCCGTGGTCGTGGTCGGACTGCCGCCCTTTAACAACTCGGCAAAATAATCATCCTTGGGAACATCCAGCTTGGGCGCGGTAACTATACGCGCCGGCAGGAAGCCACCCAGCTTCTTGCGCCGTTCCAACAAATATTTCGTTTCTTTGCTATCCAGTGCGGGACGATAGAAAGGCGTTTCAGCAATTTCTTCATCGGCAATGGGGATACCAAAGCGACTCCGAAACTCACGAAGCTCCTTCTCATTCAGCTTTTTCTGCTGATGAGTAATATTCTTGCCTTCACCCGCTTCACCCAAACCATAACCCTTGATGGTCTTGGCGAGGATAACAGTCGGAAAGCCTTTATGTTCCACCGCTGCCTTGTAAGCTGCGAAAACTTTGCGAGTATCATGACCGCCGCGAAGCAGTTTGCGAATTTGCTCATCGCTCAAATGATGCACCAAGGGCAACAACTCCGGGTATTTACCGAAGAAATGTTTGCGCGTATAGCTACCAGGCTCGACGGAATATTTTTGATAATCGCCGTCCACCACTTCGCCCATCCGTTTGATAAGCAAACCGGTTTTGTCCTTGGCGAGCAATTCATCCCAATCCGAACCCCAAATGACCTTGATAACGTTCCAACCGGCTCCGGTGAACAGCCCTTCCAATTCCTGAATGATCTTGCCGTTGCCGCGAACGGGACCGTCCAGGCGTTGCAGGTTACAGTTGATGACCCAAATTAAATTATCAAGATTCTCGCGCGCGCCCAGAGTCAGGGCACCGAGAGTTTCGGGCTCATCCGTTTCGCCATCGCCAATAAAGCACCAGATCTTGGGTTCTTCCCCTTTGATAATGCCTCGCGCTTTCAAGTAGCGATTAAAGCGCGCCTGGTAGAGCGACATGATCGGTCCCAGTCCCATCGAAACCGTGGGGAACTGCCAAAAGTTGGGCATCAAATAAGGATGCGGGTAGGAAGAAAGCCCACCGCCTTCAGACAATTCCTGCCGGAAATTTTGCAAGTCCCGCTCATTCAGCCGTCTTTCCAAAAAGGCACGGGCATAAACACCGGGCGAAGCATGGCCTTGGAAATAAACTATATCGCCCTGAAAATCTCCGGAACGACCCCGAAAGAAATTGTTGAAGGCCACTTCATACAGAGTGGCGGAAGAGGCGAACGTGGAAATATGCCCGCCAAGACCGTCATGCAGACGATTGGCATTTACCACCATGGCCATGGCGTTCCAACGAATATAGCTCTTGATGCGAACTTCCGTCTGCCAGTCGCCCGGATAAGGCGGTTGTTCACTGAGAGGTATTGTATTGATGTAGGGAGTAGTGACTGTGGAAGGCACCTTGATTCCCGATTCACGCAACCGCTCAACGAGCTTGTCCAGGAAACGGCGGGTCTTTGCAGGTTCCTGGCTTTTAAGAATCAATTCCAACGCGGGTTCCAATGATTCAACCCAATCCTGCAAGTCCGCGCCATTGTGACGCCGAACGTCAGACCTGTGGGCCGCTTCACCGGTTTGTGAATTTTCTGGTTGTTCGTGCTGTAATTTCACTTTTTTACTTGAGTCCTGATTTGCTTATTTGAACCGTATTGCCAGATTACCAACGTCATACCTTAACATATCGCCACCGCACCCTATTAGACAATATTCTCACGTCGAACTAGACAAGAGAATATATTAGCATACGTTCGCGGCACACAATGAAATACATTGACCTAACTTTATCAACTCCGGCGGAGAATCTCGCCTGTGATGAGGCTCTCTTGGAGTTTTGTGAGGAAGGTCGGGAGGGTGAAATCCTGAGATTTTGGGAACCGCGCGAACCTTTTGTGGTGGTGGGATATGCCAATCAAGCGGGTTTGGAGGCCAATCTGGACGCCTGCAACAGTCTGCATGTCCCCGTCCTGAGACGTTGTAGCGGCGGCGGAACTGTTCTTCAAGGGTCCGGCTGCTTGAACTATTCCCTGATCCTCCGCATTCAAGAAGATAGTCCTTTGCATACAATCACCCGAACTAATACTTTTGTGATGGAGCGCCAAAAGGATGCTTTGAGCACGTTGGTGGACATTCCCATTACCATTCAAGGGCATACGGACCTGGCATTGAAAAACTTAAAATTCTCGGGTAACGCCCAACGTCGCAAACGCAAATGCCTTATTTTTCACGGCACTTTTTTACTGCAATTTGACTTCTCGCTCGTTGAGCGAGTCTTACGCATGCCCTCCAAACAACCCGACTACCGCCAAAATCGTCCTCATACCGATTTCCTGACCAACTTGAACGTGGAGGCGAATTCCGTAAAGGAGGCCTTACGTAAAGCTTGGAGTGCAAATGAATTGCTCAACCATTGGCCGAAACAGGAAACCGCAGACTTGTCGCGCGTTAAGTATTCAACGCGGGAGTGGAATTTAAAGTTTTGAAATATCTCCCGCTATTAAAACATGTTAGAATTTGTGCCATCTATTTGACTTTCAACCTTTTCTGATGAAATTTGAGAGAAGGAACGGATTATGAGAACCTTACTAGGAATTATTCTTGGAGTTGCTTTGGTGATTGCTGCCATTTGGTATTTTGCCGATCAACGGAAGGATCCGCGTGCGCAGCAGGCCAAAGAAGGAATTGAATCGGCAGCTTCGCAGATGAAGGATTCGGTCAAAAACAAGCTTGATTCGATGGACTTACGCCCGGAGACGATCAAAGACGAGCTTGCACGCACGGGCAAAGTTGTGCGTCAAAAAGCTGGGGAGCTTGGCAACACCATCTCTGACGCCACCGCAGATGCTCGCGTCACGGCTGCCATTAAAGCCAAATTCGTTGCCGATCCTGACCTTTCTGCCTTAAGCATTTCGGTCAATACGACTAATGGGAAAGTTACTTTGTCTGGCACGGCTTCTTCCGCGGAAAATATCAGCAAAGCCATTCGCCTGGCCATGGAAACTGACGGAGCTCGGGAAGTGGTTTCCACTCTGCAGGTCAAAAATAGCTAATAGACCGATTTCCGGGATGTGCCATCTTTCCACGGGACCAACGGTGACCGGTCTTGACGCATGAATAAAAACGAACCAATTCCGAACAGCAGCAATCTGGCTTTTATCGAAGGTCTTTATGCCGATTATCTGCGCGACCCGCATAGTGTATCGTCAGAATGGCAAAGCTATTTCAAACAACTTTCAAACGGCGAAGCTACGGCTGAGACAATGCGACTTGGCCCTTCGTTTCGTGCTCGCAGCCTATTTAATCCTGCAACGCCTTCTCGTTACGCGGGGACCGCCGCAAGTGAAGAAACGGAAGCTGCCGGGCTTCAAGAACGTGTAAATCAACTGATTCGCAATTACCGGGTGTTGGGCCATATGATTGCCCGCATCGACCCGCTCGGTTTGCCGCGCCCCTGCCCGCCTGAACTTGAGACAACGGCTTTTGGGTTTTCGGAAGCCGACTTAGACCGCCAAATCAGCAGTCAAACACTTCAATACGATGGGCCGCTCACCGTCCAGCAGGTTATCGAGCGGCTGCGCAACACTTATTGCCAATCGATCGGTGTGCAATACATGCATATTGACGATCTCTCCGTGCGGCGCTGGCTGCAACGCCGAATGGAAAGTACCGAGAATCGTCTGCAACTGAATCGCAAAGAGCAGATTCGTATTTTGACCCGCCTGACTGATGCCGTCACCTTGGAGGAATTTATTCGCCGGAAGTTTGTTGGCGCAAAAAGCTTTTCGCTCGAAGGTTCGGAAAGCCTCATCCCGCTTTTGGATCTGGCAATTGAGAAAGCGGGCGAGCAAGGCATTCAGGAAATTGTTCTCGGCATGGCCCATCGGGGTCGCTTGAATGTACTGGCGAATATCATCGGCAAAAGTCCGAGGGAAATCTTTCGCGAATTCGCCGATGCCGATCCGCAACTATATGTTGGCCGGGGCGATGTCAAATATCATCTGGGCTACAGTGGCGATTGGACTACCGCTGCCGGGCAGAAGGTTCATCTCTCGCTCTGTTTTAATCCGAGCCACCTGGAATTCGTAAATCCAGTTGTGCTGGGTCGCACGCGCGCAAAACAAGATCGCGCCGGGGACACCGAACGCTCGCGAGGCATGGCCTTGCAGATTCATGGCGACGCCGCATTTGCCGGTGAAGGCGTGATTCAGGAGACTCTCAACTTGAGCCAGCTTGCGGGTTATTCAGTCGGCGGGACGTTGCACGTGATTATTAATAATCAAATAGGTTTCACCACCCCGCCGGGCGAAGGCCGATCATGCCTTTATGCCACCGATGTCGCCAAGATGCTGCAAAGCCCCATATTCCACGTGAATGGTGAAGACCCGGAAGCCGTTGCGCAAGTAGTGCAATTGGCCATGGATTTCCGCTCCACTTTTAAACGCGATGTCTTCATTGACATGTATGCTTACCGTCGCCTCGGTCATAACGAAGGAGACGAACCTTCCTTTACGCAGCCAGTACTTTATCGGGCAATTGAGAGTCGCAAGCCCGTCCGCGAAGGTTATCTGGAACATTTACTCAAGCTCAACGAAGTCACACGCGAAGAAGCGGACAAGATTTCAGAACAGCGCCGCGAGCATTTGGAAAAGGAACTCTCCGCCGCGCACAGCCCGGACTATCGCCATCCTAATGACGCTTTGCACGGTGTCTGGAAAGGCTTTAGTGGCGGTGTGGAAACCGAAGTTGAAGAAATCAAAACAGGCGTGGATTCCGTCCGCCTCACCGCCCTGCTCCAAAAGCAAACCGAGTTGCCCACAGATTTTCATCCCCACCCAAAAATCCAAAAGTTTCTCGAAGGCCGGCGCGAAATGGTTCAAGGAAAACATTCGGTGGATTGGTCAGCGGCCGAGGCTTTGGCATTTGCCACTCTCGCCACTGATGGCCATCGAATTCGCTTAAGCGGACAGGACAGCGGACGCGGCACTTTTAGTCATCGTCATGCCATTCTCTACGATTATGAAAATGGCCGTCCTTACATTCCCCTGCAACACCTCGCTCCTGATCAGAAGCCGGTGGATATTTTAAACAGTCCGCTTTCGGAGACGGGCGTGCTCGGTTTCGATTATGGTTACAGCCTGGATTGCCCGAAGGGTCTGGTGATTTGGGAGGCGCAGTTTGGTGATTTCGTAAATGCTGCGCAGGTTATTATCGATCAGTTCATTGTCAGCGCGGAGGATAAATGGCGTCGCCTTTCCGGACTGGTGTTGTTGCTTCCGCATGGATTTGAAGGCAGTGGACCGGAGCATTCGAGCGCGCGATTGGAACGCTTTCTCGCCCTTGCGGCTGAGCAGAACATCCAGGTTGCCTATCCCACTACTGCCGCCCAATACTTTCATCTATTGCGACGGCAAGTGGTTCGTCCTTGGCGCAAACCGCTCATCGTCATGACTCCGAAAGGTCTGTTGCGCGATCCACGCGTGGCTTCAAGTCTGGATGAATTGGCCAAGGGGCATTTTCAACGGATTATTCCTGACTCGTTGCCGGTTGATAAGATTCAACGCATTCTGCTTTGCACGGGGAAGGTTTATTACGAATTGGAAAAGCAGCGCACAGAACTCAAACGGAACGATGTAGCCATTATCCGATTGGAACAGCTTTATCCGCTGAATGCGGAGATGCTGCAAGCCGTGCTTAAGCCGTATCGCGATGGAACGCCAGCGTTCTGGGTGCAGGAAGAACCGGAAAATATGGGGGCATGGCGTTACTTGCGCACACGGTTTGGTGAGACGCTTTTCAAACGCTTTCCGTTTCAAGGTATTTACCGGGAAGCTTCGGCCAGCCCTGCCACCGGTTCGATGAACTCGCATAAGCTCGAGCAAAAAGACCTGCTGGCGCAGGCATTTCAGGAGAGTAAAGTTGTGGTGAAGGCAGGCCAAACCCTAATCAAACCAACCAAGGATGTGGAATATGTCGATTGAACTGAAAGTGCCCGCAGTAGGTGAATCGATCACGGAAGTCGAAATTGGCGAATGGCTCAAGCCGGAAGGAGCCACTATTGCCAAGGATGAAAATGTGGTGAGTCTGGAATCAGAGAAGGCCACGGTGGAACTCCCTTCGCCTGCTGCCGGTAAGCTCACCAAGATTTTGAAACAGAAAGGACAAACTGCCGCCGTTGGCGAAGTGATTGGCTATTTGGAGGAAGTGGAGTCAAGGTCTGAAAAGCCTGCCGCCCCCAAGGACACTGCACCAAAGTCCAAAGAAACTTCGAAAATCGAAGGCAATGGCCATAAGCCGAGCAGCACAGAACGTGAAACCAAACCGTTTGTCATGCCAGCAGCGCAACGTGAATTGGCGACGCGAAATTTGAAAGCCGAAGAGGTTAAAGCAACCGGACCCGGAGGAAGATTATTGAAGGAAGATGTAATGCGCCAGGCAGAGCAAACCGAAGTGGAACCATCAACCGCACCGCAATCGCCTTCAACGACTGGTCGTGAAGAGGAAGTGATTCCCATGACGCCGTTGCGCCGGGCAGTGGCCAAACATCTGGTTGAAGCCCAGCAAAACGCGGCTCTGCTGACCACGATCAACGAAGTTGATATGTCGGGCGTGATGTCGCTCCGCAAGGAATATCAACCGGCGTTTCAGGAGAAATACGGCATCAAACTCGGCATCATGTCGTTCTTTGTGAAAGCATGTGTGGACGCATTGAAGCTCATTCCCCAGGTTAACGCCGAAGTCCGTGGAACGAATATCATTTATCGCAATTACTACGATATCGGGGTTGCGGTCGGCGGCGGCAAAGGATTGGTAGTGCCTGTTATTCGCAATGCGGAGCGACTTAGCTTTGCTGAGGTGGAAACGACTATTAGTGATTTTGGAAAGCGCGCGAAGGAAAACAAATTGAAGCCGGACGATCTTCAAGGCGGCACGTTCACCATCAGCAATGGCGGTATTTATGGTTCGTTGCTCTCAACGCCCATCGTCAATGCGCCGCAAAGCGGAATTCTTGGGCTGCATGCCATTCAAGACCGACCCGTCGCTCGTGAAGGAAATGTAGTTATCCGTCCCATGATGTATATTGCCCTGACCTACGATCATCGCGTTGTGGACGGGCGCGAGGCGGTGACTTTTCTTAAACGCATCAAAGATGTGGTGGAAGCCCCGGCACGGATGTTGTTAGAAATTTAAAATGGTGTGATGGAATATGGGAGTGGTGGAGTGCTGCTGATAAGCAAAACAATTTTCCAATACTCCATCGCTCCATTACTCCAACACTCCAATCTTTATGCCTCTACATGATTTAGTCGTTATTGGCGCGGGTCCGGGCGGGTACACTGCCGCCATCCGCGCAGCCCAACTCGGCTTGAACGTTGCCTGTGTGGAACAAGAATCGGCCCTGGGCGGGACGTGCCTGCGCATTGGTTGCATTCCCAGCAAGGCGTTGCTGGAATCGAGCGAACGTTTTCACGAGGCAAAGGAAAAGTTTTCTACTTATGGCGTCGTTCTTCCGGAAGTGAAACTTGATCTGGCCACGATGCTCAAGCGCAAGGATCAGGTAGTGACTACTTTGACCAAAGGCGTTGAGGGGCTTTTCAAAAAGAACAAGATCACTCGTTATTTTGGGCACGCTCGCATTAATGGAATCGGACGCGTAACAGTGCAGAGCCAAAAGGAAACTGTTGAACTTGAGGCGAAACATATTCTCATTGCCACGGGCAGCAAGTCGAGCCTGCTACCGGGAGTGCAGTTGGATGGGGATCGTATTGGTACCAGCACCGAAGCTCTTTCTTATCCTGAGGTTCCCAAGCACCTGGTGGTGATTGGCGCTGGATACATCGGACTTGAACTGGGTTCCGTTTGGAGGCGACTCGGGGCTAAAGTGACGGTGCTGGAATTTCTGAATCGTATTCTGCCGGGTATGGATGATGAGATCGCGACCGATGCGAAGAAGATATTTGAAAAGCAAGGGTTGGAATTTCGATTAGGCACTAAGGTTACGTCGGCGAAGGTAAAGGGTACGGAATGCATTGTGGAGTCGGAAGGCAATGAACCGATCACTTGCGACCGTGTTCTGCTGGCAGTGGGGCGGGTGCCCAACACGGACGATTTAGGTTTGGAATCTGTGGGCATCCAATCGGATGCGAAGAAACGGATTACGGTGGATGAACATTTTGCTACTTCTGCCCAAGGGATTTATGCCATTGGCGATGTGATTCCGGGGCCGATGCTGGCGCACAAAGCTGAGGAGGAAGGTGTCGCTTGCGTGGAACACATGGTCACTGGATTCGGCCACGTCAATTATGACGCGATACCTGGGGTGGTTTATACCCAGCCCGAGATCGGAACGGTCGGCAAAAGTGAGGAACAGTTGAAAGCGGAAAAGATTGAATACCGGAAAGGTATTTTTCCCATGATGGCCAATGCTCGCGCGCGGACGTTGGGTCAGACTGAGGGCAAGATTAAAGTTTTAGTGGATGCCAAGACGGATCGCATTCTGGGTGTTCATATCATTGCGGCGCACGCGGGCGATCTCATTAATGAAGCCGCCATGGCGATTGCGTTCGGAGCGAGCAGTGAAGATTTGGCGCGGACGTGCCATGCACATCCAACTCTAGGCGAGGCGCTTCGTGAAGCCGCCCTCGCCGTTGATAATCGGACAATCAATCTCTAAGACTATCAGGCGCGAGGCCTAACCTCCGGCGCTGCCCCCTGCTCCGGTTCCCGGTTCGGTCTGGCTTTTGGCATCCATCAATTGGTCTAGCTTGGCTTTATCCAAACCGGAAGTTTCCAATGCGACTTGTCGAATAGTCTTGCCAGTTTCGTAAGCAATCTTGGCAATCTTTGCGGCCTTGTCGTAGCCAATTACGGGTG
>JAQGPC010000292.1 GCA_028293285.1 Pedosphaera sp. | reverse complement strand
GGTCAAGGCTGGCGCTTCCGGTGACGTTAAGCTTACGGAACAGGAAGTTCCGAAGACTGCGTGCCAGCAGGCTTGCCCTGCGGAAGCAATTGTTTTCGGTGACATATCTGATCCAGAGAGTGCCGTTTCCAAGCTTAAGGCGCAGGATCGCAATTACTCAGTGTTGGAATTTCTCAACACTCGTCCGCGCACGACTTATATGGCGCGCATTCGCAATCCGAACCCGGAAATGCCGGATGCTTACCGGATGCCGAACAGCACCGACGAGTTCGAAAAGAAAAACGATATCCATCCTTTTGAAGAAGAAAAAGCTGGCGAACACGCTCATGCGGAACCTGAGGAACATGGTTCCAAGAAAGGAGCGCACTAATGGCTGATGTAGTAACCAACAAGACGATTAGTCCGGCTGCGCCGAAGCATGCGCCCAGCCATACCGTAGCCAACATCAAGGTGGTAGCTCCGCCAGCCGAACTGGCACGTGAGCCATTGGTGGGAAACCAGCGTTCGATCGGCTGGATTTCCGACGCCATCGCCGGGGTTGCCGAGGGCAAAACACCAATGTGGTGGTGGATGGCTTTTGTTCCCAGCGTCATTTTGATGACGACCTGCTTCACCATGATCGTTTACTTGGTCTCGGTAGGCGTCGGTGTGTGGGGGCCGGGACATCCGGTCATGTGGGGTTGGGCGATTATCAACTTCGTGTGGTGGATCGGTATTGGTCACGCCGGTACGCTCATTTCCGCGATTCTCTTCCTGTTGCGCCAAAAGTGGCGCACCTCGATCAACCGCGCTGCCGAAGCCATGACCATCTTTGCCGTTATGTGCGCCGGGATTTTCCCGCTCATTCATATCGGACGTGTCTGGTTGGGATGGTGGCTGTTCCCGATTCCTAACTCCAATGGCATCTGGCCGCAATTCCGTTCGCCCTTGATGTGGGACGTGTTTGCAGTCTCGACGTATTTCACTGTCTCGCTGTTGTTTTGGTACATGGGTTTGATTCCCGACCTCGCCGTCATGCGCGACCGTGCCAAGACCACGATTCGGAAATTTGCCTACGGTCTGTTCTCCCTCGGTTGGACTGGTTCCAATCGTCATTGGAGCAATTATGAAAAGGCTTACCTGATTCTGGCTGGTCTCTCGACACCACTCGTGCTCTCCGTGCACTCAATCGTGTCGATGGACTTCTCGGTGTCCCAATTACCGGGTTGGCATACCACCATCTTTCCGCCTTACTTCGTTGCGGGAGCGGTGTTCTCCGGCTTCGGCATGGTGCTGACCTTGTTGGTGCCTTTGCGCAGATTGTTGAAACTTGAAGACATCATCACCGTGCGTCACGTGGAACTGATGTGCAAAGTCACTTTAGCAACTGGTTCAATTGTCGGTTACGCCTACGCGATGGAATTCTTCATCGCCTGGTATAGCGGCAATCCTTACGAACGCTATGCGTTCATCAACCGGGCTGTGGGTCACTATGCCTGGGGTTACTGGATCATGATTGGTTGTAATGTGATTACGCCGCAACTTTTCTGGTTCAAGAAAATCCGCCAGAACATGATGATTGTGTTCATCCTCTCGATTTTTGTGAACATCGGCATGTGGTTCGAGCGGTTTGTGATTGTGGTGATTTCATTGCACCGCGATTTCCTTCCCTCAAACTGGGGATTTTTCCGTCCGACCTGGGTGGACATTCTCACCTATTTGGGAACGTTCGGTTTGTTCTTTACCTTTTTCCTGTTATTCCTGCGTTTCGTTCCGATCATTGCCATCGGTGAAGTGAAAGCGGTCACGCCCCAGGCTGACCCGCATCATCCGTTGGGCGGCGCGAAGGAAGGAGGACATCACTAATGGCTGAAACTCCTCAAGTTTACGGAATTGTTGCCGAGTTTGAAACTCCCGCAGCCGCCATGCACGCGGCGGAAAAAGTCCGCGACACCGGCTTTCGCAAGTGGGATGTCTTCACACCTTATCCGGTGCACGGCATGGACAAGGCCATGGGCCTGAAAAATTCAAAGGTTGGCTGGTTCTCATTCATTGGCGGCGTGACTGGTTACACCAGCGGCATGCTGATGATTTGGTGGATGAACGCGGTGGATTATCCGATCATTATTGGTGGCAAACCGATGTTCAGTCCTTTCGGTGCGTTTCCGCCTTGCTACGAACTGACCATTTTGCTCGGCGCTTTTGGCGCGTTAGGTGGCATGTTGTTTCTGAATCGTCTGCCCCGGTTGCATCATCCGCTATTAAGAAACCGCCGTTTTGCACTCGTGACTCATGACCGGTTTTTCGTTGTGATTGAAACTGCCGATCCCAAATATTCTGAAACAGAAACCCGCAAGTTGCTCGAATCGCTGGGCAGCAAGCACATCGAATTGGTGGAGGAATAAATGCGTTACTTCCTGCTGATATTCGCTTTGTGCACGGTGATGGTGGTTGCCATTGCCGGCAAACGGGGGAGCATTTCGCGCAAGCCGCCCATCGAAGTTTTTCCGGACATGGATCGCCAGCCGAAATTGCGGCCGCAGACGCCGAATAACTTTTTTGCTGATGGCAAGAGTTCGCGCCTCCAGGTGGCCGGCACGGTTGCCCGTGATGATCGTTACGAAGATGCTCCGGTCAATACCGGCAAAGTTGTGGGCAAGACAAATTTCGTGGACGTGATGCCGGTGGCAGTGACCTCACAGTTGCTCGCCCGGGGTCAACAGCGGTTCAATATTAATTGTTCTCCCTGCCACGGCGCGCAAGGCGATGGCAATGGCATTACCAAGAAAATTGGCGCCATGGCGGTCGTAGCCAACCTGCACGATAAACGAATCGTGACGATGGCTGATGGTGAGATTTTCAGCACCATCACTTATGGCAAGGGTTTGATGGGTGCCTATGGTCCGAACGTTACTGTCGAAGATCGTTGGGCAATCACCGCTTACCTGAGGGCTTTGCAATTGAGCCGGTTGGGAACCATTGATGACGTGCCGGAACAATTGCGTGCGACGTTTAAGAAATAGCTATGAGTTCGCAAACTAACTCTCCAACCTCCGCCGCTCCGCTGGACTTGTCCAAGTGGCGCAAGGTGCCGATGATTTTGATGATCGTGGGCGGCATAGGCGCGGTGGCCGGATTCTTTGTTGACCAACACCAGTTCGGATTTTCCTGGCTGCTAGCGTTCATGTTTTTCCTCAGCCTTTGCCTGGGCGGTTTGGGCCTGACCATTTTGCATCATTTGTTCGATGCGAGTTGGTCGGTGCCGGTTCGTCGTATCTACGAACATCTGGCTTTTCTGCTGCCGGTAATGGCGGTGCTGTTCCTGCCAATCGCCTATCTGGCACCGAAGATGTATCCCTGGATGCAGTTGGTTAAAGAGCATACTCCTGATCACTCCATCAAGGAAAAGTTTCCGCTCTTTACCATCCCGAGCTTTTACATCGTGGCAATGATTTGTTTCGCTGTCTGGGCCTTTCTTTCTTACAAGCTGCGTTATTGGTCGCTCAAGCAGGACCAAACCGGTTCGGTGGAATGCACCCGCAAGATGCGGAGGTTCTCAGCGGTTGGAGTGTTTCTTTTTGCAGTTACGTTGACACTCGCAGCCATCATGTGGATGAAAGCGTTGCAACACGAATGGTTCTCCACGATGTACGGCGTCTGGTATTTTGCCGGCAGCATGTGGATCACGATTTTCACCGTTTATTCCATCACGGCATTGTTGAAGCGGCAGGGGCCATTGCGTGAAGTGGCAACGGAGAAAACTTTCTATTACATCGGTTCGCTGATGTTCGCATTCACCGTATTCTACGCTTACATCACCTTCTTCCAATATTTCATCATTTGGAATGCGAATATGCCGGAAGAAACTTTTTGGTACCTGGCCCGTGAAAACGGGACCTGGTTTCAAATAGGTATCTTAATCATTTTTGGCCATTTCTTTATTCCGTTTCTGACGTTGCTGCGTATCGACATCAAGTTGAGCTGGATTATGATTCCGCTGGGTGTCTGGGCATGGCTGATGCATTTCGTTGATATTTCATTTAACATTATGCCCGTGAAACACCCTCAGGGTTTCGTGGTGCATTGGATGGACCTGGCTTGCCTGGCGTTTATCGGCGGTGTGTTGGCAACCGTATTTTTGAAATATTTAAACGCACATCCAATCATTCCACAAAAAGATCCGCGTTTCGCTGAAGCAATGGATATTTATGTTGGTGACCAATACGTGGAAGCGGCCACGGCGCGGGGGATTGATCCCAAGCACGGAGGTAATAAGTGAATAATTCACAGTCCAAATGCAAATGCAGTGCGGCGGTTTTAGCATATTCGGTTGCGATTCTTGGAGCATTCCTGATTGTGGCTGGACTTGCGTGGCTGATGTATAGTTCCACGCGTCCCGCACCTCTCGGCGAAGATCGCTCCATTGCGCGTAAAAAAGCTTTGACTGACCTGCGCTCTGCGAATGCTGAAACGCTCAATAGTTATGGCTGGCAGGATCAGGCCAAGGGCATTGTCCGTCTGCCGATCGACCAGGCGATGAAGTTGGCCGAACAAAAATGGCAAAATCCGGCAGCGGCGCATCTTGATTTAAGTAATCGTGTCGAGAAGGCAACCGCAGTTCCTCCCAAGGCTCCGGAAAAGCCCAGCCAATTTGAATAAAGGTTCGTTGTTTTAATGAGCGCGACTCCTTCAACGCAAATCATATCTATTGACAGGGGCAATGAAGCCCCGGCAGTTACATCAGTGCAGATTGATGCGTCCTGCCGCGCTCCCGTGCTGCTGCTTTTTATTAGTGCTGCGGCTTGGTTGTTGATCGGCTCCCTTCTGGGAATTATCGCTTCCCTGAAATTTCATTCCCCAAATATTCTGGCAAGCTGTCCGTTACTGACTTATGGCCGAGTTCATCCGGCAGCATGGAACGCATTGATTTATGGTTTTGCCATCCAGGCAGGACTGGGCGTGGGCTTATGGGTGCTTAGCCATTTAGGTCGGGCAAAGCTGGCAATGGCGCCATTAATTGTCATAGGGGCGATTTTGTGGAATCTCGGCATGACCATTGGGACGTATGGGATTCTTTACGGCGACAGCACCGGGTTCGAATGGTTAGAGATGCCGCGTTACGCCTCCGGAATTTTATTCTTTGCTTATCTTGCCATTGGACTGGCGGCAATAGTGACTTTGCATCTGCGCCGTGAACGAGAGCTTTATATATCTCAGTGGCTTTTGCTAGCTGCGATCTTCTGGCTGCCATGGATTTATTCCACGGCCCAATTGCTGTTGGTGTTCAAGCCCGTGCGGGGAGTGATGCAAGCCATCATCGATTGGTGGTATATAAATAATTTAACAACCATTTGGCTTGGATTTACCGGACTGGCAGCGACCTTTTATTTCATTCCGAAAATCATTAATCGTCCACTCTATAGCCACTACATCGGAATCTTCATTTTCTGGACGCTGGCTATTTTTGGTTCGTGGGGCGGCATTCCGACCGGCAGCCCCTTGCCAACCTGGATTCCGGCGTTGAGCAGCGTAGGTGCAGCATTGACGATTGTTCCCGTTCTGGCAGTTGCCTTCAACGTGCACAAAACTTTCGTTGGAAATTACTCGAAACTGAGTTCGAGTATGCCGCTGAAGTTTATTGCCTTTGGAGCTTTGGCGTATGTTCTTTCGGGTTTGGTTGGTGTTCTTGCATCCATCGTCCAGGTCAGCGAAGTAATAAATTTTACCTGGTTTACTCCTGCTCAAACGCAATTTGTCGTTTATGGCTTTTTTGCGATGACAATGTTTGGAGCAATTTATTACATCGTGCCGCGACTTTTGCAGGCGGATATTTCATCAGCCGGAGTGCGCTGGCACTTTTGGCTCGCTCTGATTGGAGTGCTGATTTACGTCGTGTCACTCGGTGTTGGTGGGGTGGAGCAGGGGACTGTTCTAAACAACCCCAAAGCCACGGCAGACTTCATGGGTGTTACGAATTCGACGTTGCCATTCCTTCGGGCGAGCACAACGGGTGACCTGTTCATAGCGCTGGGGCATTTGGTTTTCCTGTTGAATCTGGTGGGTGTATTGGTTCGTGTTAGTCGTGCGTCATTCTCGACGGCGATGGTTGCAAATAGACGTGCGGAGGTGAGGGCATGAATTTAGGGCCACTAGTATTTTTGGGAACTTTCTTCGCGCTGGCGACTTCATGGCTCGGATTTGTGCTGGTTCCACAATTGCAACTTTGTCGGCAACAACCCGTGGAAATAGATGCGACCGGTCAATTATATCCTTCGGATCCGTCTGGTATTGCCAAGCAAGGCGAGGAAGTTTATCGCGCCAATGGTTGTTATTACTGCCATAGCCAGCAAGTGCGCCCGAAGGGTTTCGGAAGCGACGTCGAACGTGGCTGGGGTGGGCGAGGCGGCAAGGTGCAAAGTGTGGCCCAGGATTATTTGTATGCGCGTCCGGTAATGTTCGGTTCACAACGCATTGGTCCGGATCTGACAAACATTGGTCTGCGCAAGCCAGACGCCGCCTGGCAGTTGAAGCATCTTTACGATCCGCAGTCAGTCACTCCCAAGTCGGTCATGCCGCCTTACCGGTATCTGTTTGAAAAGCGCAAGTTGAAGCTGGGGCAAAAGCCCTCTGAAGAAGCATTGCAGGTGGCAAATGTGCCGGCGGGATATGAAATTGTTCCCAAAGAAGAAGCAAAGACTCTGGTGGCATATTTAATGAATTTGCACTCGGACGCGATCCTTTTTGAAACGCCTCCTCCCACGAATGCCGTGGCTGCTGCGTCTTCCACCAATGCTCCAGCTGCAGGCGGCTCTACGAATAACCCGCCGGCAGCGACGAATGGGCCGTCAACGAATGTTCCTGCAAAATGAGTCCTGATCCTAAAAAGCCTTTAATCAAAGCGACTGACGAAGCCGAACCGAAAGCGGAGCGTTCCGCAGCTCCGGTGGCATTGGTCGTGCTGCTGGCTTTGATGGTTTTCGGCGGGATGGTTTATTTGGGTAATAATGCAGGTGGATTTAATGCGCAGGTTTATGGACCTTTTAAAAGCCATGATGAAGTGAAAGGTGCCCAGCCGGTCAGTAAAGGCGGAGAAGCTTTGGTTTTGGGTAAGAAAGTTTATGAAACCTGTGCGGCTTGTCACATGCCGACTGGTGTTGGTTCCCCAACGGTTAATGCTCCTCCCCTGGCTGGTTCAGAGTGGGTGGTTGGTGGTGGACCCAACCGCATTATTCGAATCGTATTGAATGGTTTGGCTGGACCGATTGAAGTAAATGGCAAGGCTTATGGCGCTGGAGCCATGCCGGCCTTCAAAGACAGCTTTAGTGACGAGCAAATTGCCGCTGTCCTTACTTATGTCCGTCAGGAATGGGGCAATAAGGCGGATCCAGTAAAGCCTGAAACAGTAAAAGCCATTCGCGCGGAAACAGCGTCCAAAGGTGATAATTGGGCGGCTCCGGATCTGCTTCAGGTATCGGACAAATAAGGAACGTTTTCGAATCCACGATTTCTCGTGGATTTTCTGTGATGGCGGGGATTACTTGATCCCAATAACCATCGAATCCGGACCAGCCAAATGTTCCACGCGCGTCTGACGGAATCCAGCTTCACGCATCCATCCAGTGCAATCAGCGCCGGTATAATCGAAGCCGCCTGTGGTTTCGATAAGCATGTTGAGACTCATCAATAATCCGTTGACGCTCTCACTCCGGTTATCATCAATGAGAGATTCATAAACAATCAATGCCCCGCCGGTTGGAAGAGCTTTATGCGCCTTGGCGAGAAGCATCTTTTTATCCTCAAGATTCCAGTCATGCAGGATGTGGCCCATTACGATGACGTCCGCTGACGGAAGCGCATCTTTGAAGAAATCTCCTGCCTGAAAGCGAATGCGGTTTTCCAGTTGATGCGAGCGGATGTATTTTTCGAAAATTGGTTGCACTACAGGCAAATCGTAACCCGTTCCCGTGAGATGCTTATTCGCCAGGGCGATTTGGACAGGCAGCCCGCCTTGTGCGGCCCCGATATCGACAAATGTTTTGTATTCCTTCCAGGGAAATTTTTGAGCGATGGCTTGTGCGGCGCCGAGGCTGATACCAGTCATGGCTTTCAAAAAACCTTCCAAACGTGCAGGACTGCTGTAAAGAGCGGCAAAAATATCGCCACCAGCCTTGGCTTCATTCTGAGGCTGGCCAGTGCGCAGAGCTTCCGTCAAAGATCCCCAAAATCCAAAAAGCCGAGCGTTGGCCATTTCAAGCAGTCCGCCAATATAAGATGGTTTGGCAGCATCAAGGAAAATGTCAGTTTCAGGAGTGTTTGAGTAAAGGCCATCCTGACGATTCAGCATGCGTAAAGCGACAAGGGTATCAAAAAAATCGCAGGCTGCGCGCGGGTTTAACTTAAGCTTTTGGGTAAGGGCTTTGGCATCAAGGGGGCCTGTGGCGAGGAGGGTGAATATGCCAAGTTCAATGGCGCTGAGCAGGGTCTTGGAGGCCATGAAGCCGAAGCCCAATTGCATTATGCTTTCCGGAGTCGGTGCTGCTCGTTTTTCCATGGGGGAAATAATTCATGCAAACGAAAAAAAAATCAAGGAGGCGCGTGAAGAAACAATTGAAAAAAAATTCGCAGTTCAGTTTCGTGAGCAGCGCAGGTTGATTTGTTCAATAGCCCAGCGGGCATGTTCGGCTATTAATGGCTCAGCATCCTGACTCGCGCGAATTAAAGCGGGCAGGGCGGAGGCATCTCCTACATTGCCCAAGGCAACACAAATATTCCGCAACAAACCCCGGCGTTTGGTGCGCAGCATTGGAGTGCCTGCAAATTTCTGTTTGAAGCCGGCGTCATCCAAGGATAAAAGCTCCAGCAAATCCGGGGCGGTGAGATCGGGGCGCGAATGAGGCTGCATCATTTGCCCTTCTTGCGCGAACCGGTTCCATGGACAGGCCGCCAAACAATCGTCACATCCATAGATACGATTGCCGATAGCAGGGCGGAATTCGATGGGGATGGAACCCTTCAGCTCAATCGTGAGATAGGAAATACAACGGCGGGCATCAAGTTGAAAGGGAGCAGTGATGGCCCCGGTCGGGCAGGCGGAAATACAGCGCGTGCAAGAACCACAATGGTTTTTCTCAGGTGCATCCGGCTCGAGTTTCAACGTGGTGATGATTTCGGAAAGAAAAATCCAATTGCCCAAACGACGGCTAATCACGTTTGTATGTTTTCCTACAAAGCCCAGCCCAGCCCGCTGTGCAATATCCCGCTCCAACAATGGGCCGGTATCAACATACCAGAGGGAACGCGTGCCTTCACCGCCAAGCTGGTTTATGAAGTCAGTGAGTGTTTTTAATGGTTCGGCAATGATGTCGTGATAATCCGAGTAACGGGCATAGCGGGCGACGAGGCCAGGGAAATGTGGAGTGCGGAGTGCGGAGTGCGGAATGTCCGATTCCCGGCCGGTTGGTTCATAACTTACTGCGAGTGAAATGATACTCTTTGCGTCGGTCAACACTTGCTGGGGATCGACTCGCTTGTGGGCATTGCGTTCAAGGTAGGCCATTTCGCCGTGATGATGCGAAGCAATCCACCGTTCGAACTGCGTGGCAGTGGCGGGGGGAGAAGCTGTAGCAATACGGCAATCGTCAAACCCAAGTTCCTGGGCGCGTTGTTGAATGGCGGACTTCACTGATACAAAGTTTTTGCCAAGCGGAATTGATGAAGGACTTGTTGAGCCACTTCCTTTAGTGACCGAACTTCAGTATTCAGCAATATGTCGGCTTGTTTGTAGTGGGATTCACGCTCAGCCAGCAGTTTGCGGATTTTTGCCAATGGGTCGGATTCTTTCAGCAGCGGCCGGTGTGTCTGGCTGCGGACGCGTTCCCAAATCTTATCAGGGGAAGCCCAGAGACAAACCACCAGCGCATGTTGTTTCAGGCTGGCAAGGTGAGTGGCGTTAGCACCGAGACCACCACCAGTTGAAATGACGGTTTTTTTTCGTGAGCTCAGTTCGGCGACGACTTCCTGTTCATACTTTCTAAAAGCAGGTTCTCCTTCCTCAGCAAAGATTGCGGAGATGGTTTTGCCTGAACGCGACTCAATGAGGTCATCGGTATCAAGAAAGCTAAAGCGCAATTGGTCGGCAAGAAGGCGTCCAACGGAGGACTTTCCCGTGCCCATAAATCCGATCAATGCGATATTGTGCAACTGCCGTGTGTTGCTCATCACTCTGACTTAACGTATTAAGCCGAGATTCGCACGTAGTTTTTCAGTCGAGGTGGGCGACCCTTAAATCACATAATCCAGCGGGTTCGAGTGGGTACCTTGCAATTGCTTCACTCGTTCGCACATTTCCGCAACGGTTACGCCTTCAAGGATGCGAACGATGGCATCACGCACTTCTTTCATAATGCTGCGAATACCGCACTTGGATTCATCCGGACAGGAACAGCGTTCGTAAAATTTTTCACTCACGCAACTGACGGGAGCTAACGGGCCTTCGATGTAGCGAATCACAGTCGCGAGAGAAATTTGGTCCGGAGGGCGGTTAAGACGATAGCCGCCGGTGATACCGCGTTTACTTTCCACAAGGCCAGCGGATTTGAGATCATTTAAGATTTGTTCGAGAAATCGTTTGGGAATATTTTGTTGGTCAGAAATGGTTTGGATACGGACGACGGATTGATCGTAATTCAACCCCAACACGATCAAAGCTCGCAGTGCATATTCTCCACGCAGAGACAGCTTCATAATAGAAATGTGCAATGTACATGAATATACTCAAGATTAATTTCCCTTTATAAATGCTTTAGAATCAGGAAAAATAAAACATATAAATCTCTATTGACATAGTGTAGATTAAGATTACATTGTTTCTGTAATCAGAAGTTACAAATGAAAACATACGGCGAAGATAAGGCTAACGAGTTGAATGACAAAAGCCAATTATGGCTGGAGTTGGTTCAACGACAGGTTGATTCGTTGCAATTTGGCATTGTGCAAATCGTCGTGCACAACTCGCGCGTGGTGCAAATTGAACGCACTGAAAAAGTGCGACTAGACCATAGAGAAAGCTGAAGTACTTTCCTACCAGTAAACTGGAGGATTAAACCCTATAGCATCCAAAAGAACTGACCACCACTCTAAGGAAGTTCCAAACTCAGAAAGAGGACCGATGAAAATCAATCGTTTAATAGTAGCGGCAGTTGTGATCGGCGCGCAGTTTTACACACCTTATATTAGGGCGGCAGAAACCCCAAACATCGATGCACTGCTCCAGAGGATCGACGAACTGGAGCAGAAGGTAAAAGTCCTGGAACGGAATCGTGAAGTGGACCAGGAAATCTCCACGGAAAAATCGAAGGGCGGGCCGAGTGTGGTTTTGGGTTCAAATGGGCTGGTGGTCCGTTCAGCCGATACCAATTTCGTCATGAACATACATGGGTATGCGCAGACCGACGGGCGGTTTTATCTCAACGACCGAAACACGGTCAACGATACGTTCCTACTGCGCCGGGTCCGGCCCATTATAGAAGGGACGGTTTATGAGAAGTTTGATTATCGGTTAATGCTTGATATTGCCACTGGCAACGTGACGGGCAGTTCCGCCGCCAATAACGCGCTGATTGACGACGCGTATGTGAATGCCAAATTTTTCAAACAATTCCAGGTCCAAGTGGGCAAGTACAAGTCGCCAGTTGGGTTGGAGCGGTTGAAGTCAACGGCAGACTTGATTTTTGTTGAGACTGGTTTCGCCACGCAACTCACGCCCAATTACGACACGGGCGTTGAAATCCATAATGATCTGTTCAACAGTCCGATTAACTATGCCATTGGCATATTTAATGGGGCGGCAGATGCCGCCAGCGATGATCTGGATACCGTCGACCAGGGTAAGGATATTGCGGGCCGCATTTTTGCCCAACCTTTCCTTAATACAGACAAAGAGGCGTTACGCGGATTGGGTTTCGGCGTGGGCGGTTCAATGGGCCGCCATCAGGGAACACTGCCATCTTACCGGACGCCCGGCCAACAAACTTTTTTCAGTTATGCGACCACCACTACTGCGGATGGAACCCAATATCGAATCGATCCCCAATTTTACTATTATTGGGGGCCATTTGGAATTTTAGGGGAATACATTCTCTCGTCGCAGAAAGTCAGATCCAGCGTAGCCGGAAATCGACCGGCTCGTTTTGACAATACCGCATGGCAGGTTGAAGCCTCTTATTTCATCACGGGCGAACAGAATTCTTTCAAAACGATTTCTCCCTTACATCCATTTGGCCCGGCTAATGGCGGGTGGGGCGCCCTGGAAATTGCTGCCCGGGTCGAGCAACTATCGCTGGATAAAGATGCGTTTCCGAATTACGCGCCCGCGACTTCTGCCAAAGAGGCGACTTCGTGGGGCGTGGGCGTGAACTGGTATTTAAATCGGAATGTGAAAGTGAACCTGGACTATGAGCAAACAAGTTTTAGAGGTGGAAGCAAGGCGAAAACCGCGGTCACGGCCCGGCCGGAGAGTGTCATTTTGAGCCGGGTGCAGTTTGCATTTTAAACCGTTTATAAAATTAAAATCTATGAACAAAGCATTAAAAATCTTGGCGCTCCTCGGAGTGGGAGTGCTGCTTTCGGTTACGACCCGGGCGGAGAAGTCAACGAGTCTTCTGAACGTGTCCTACGATCCGACCCGTGAGTTGTATCAGGATTACAATCAGGCGTTCTCCAAGTTTTGGAAGGAGAAGAGCGGAAAGTCGGTGACGATCAAACAATCGCATGGCGGCTCCGGAAAACAGGCACGGGCGGTCATCGATGGATTGGAGGCGGATGTGGTTACCCTGGCATTGGCCTATGACATTGATGTTATTGCCGAGAAGGCACGTCTTTTGCCCAAGGATTGGCAGAAGCGTTTTCCAAACAATAGCTCACCTTATACCTCAACGATTGTCTTTCTGGTGCGCAAAGGAAATCCCAAAGGGATCAAGGACTGGGATGATCTGGTCAAGCCGGATATCAAGGTGATTACACCAAATCCAAAAACATCAGGCGGCGCGCGGTGGAATTACCTGGCCGCATACGGTTACGAACTTAAACGCACCAATGGTGATGAGGCCAAGGCCAAAGAGTTCTTGAAGGCGTTATTCAAAAATGTGCCGGTGTTGGACACGGGAGCACGGGGAGCGACGACAACATTCGTTCAGCGAGGCATCGGTGACGTGTTGGTGGCCTGGGAAAATGAAGCGATACTGGCGTCGAAGGAATTGGGCAAAGGTCAGGTGGAGATTGTAGTGCCCTCCATCAGCATCCTGGCAGAGCCGCCGGTGGCGGTGGTGGACAAGGTGGCCAAGCGGCACGGCACGGAAGAAGTCGCCAAGGCTTATTTGGAACATCTTTACAGCGAGGAAGGGCAGGAGATAGCCGCGAAGAATTATTACCGTCCCCGCCTGGAATCAGCGGCGAAAAAATACGGGAATCAATTTCCTCAACTGAAGCTGTTTACCATCGATGAAGTTTTCGGCGGCTGGCAAAAGGCGCAAAAGGATCATTTTGCGGACGGCGGGACGTTCGACCAGATTTATCAAAAATAGCAATGGTTCCTCCAATGGACGGCGGTCTGCCTATGCATCGGGCCGCCGTCCAACCACCACAACACTTTGCTGAATATGAACTGTCTCACAAAAACCGAAGAAGCTGCTTCCTCTCAGGGTAATACGGTGAAAGTGCTTCCAGAAAAACGGGCAGTGGACCGGTTGCTGGCTCAATTGGATCAACTGGCCGAGAACTCTGACCATCTGTTTAAGAAGTCATTCGGGGAGTTTGAAAGCAATGGACAGGGGTATAGTATGCCGCGTTACGTTTATCTTGGCCCCAAGGGTGGGGGTGACACGATTCGTATTGGCATATTTGCCGCCATTCATGGCGACGAACCAGAAGGGACGCTGGCCTTGACGCGATTAGTGAGCGTTTTGGAAAAAAATCCAGAGTTAGCCAAAGGCTATTGCCTCTTCCTTTATCCAGTTTGCAACCCGACCGGGTTCGAAGACAACACCCGTTATTCTCGAAGTGGCAAAGATCTCAACCGGGAGTTTTGGAATGGTTCATTGGAACCCGAAGTGAAGTTGCTTGAAACCGAAATATGGACGCATGCGTTTGATGGTATCATCAATCTGCACACGGATAATACCAGCGACGGCATTTACGGCTACGTGAGCGGTGCAGTATTGTCCGAGAATTTGCTGGAGCCCGCATTGCGTGAGGCTGAGCAATTTTTGCCCCGCAACGCCCAGCGACAGATTGATGGTTTTGCCGCTCAAAACGGTATCATCGCACAATGCTTAAACGGAGTGTTGAAGGCACCTCTAAATTTAAATCGTCCGCCTTTCGAGATCACATTGGAAACTCCACAAAGAGCTTCACTGCATCGTCAGGTGGAGGCGTTCTCCATCGCGCTACAGACCATTTTGGTGGAATACCGCTACTTAATGGCGATTGCACAAAACATTTAACAAACCAGGAAATTTTATGGCGCGTATTTTTAATGACATTACCGAGACGATCGGCAATACACCACTTGTCCGTCTAAATCGTACGGCTAAAAAGAATGGAGCCGTGGCTGACATTCTTCTCAAATTGGAATTCTTCAATCCTTTATCGAGCGTCAAAGATCGTATTGGTGTGGCGATGATTAACGACGCGCTCCAGTCCGGACGGATCAATCAGGACACCATCTTGATTGAGCCGACCAGTGGCAATACTGGAATTGCCCTGGCGTTTGCCGCTGCCGCACGCGGTCTCAAGATTATTTTGACGATGCCTGAAACCATGACCTTGGAACGGCGCAAACTGTTAAAGATTTTGGGAGCGAGATTGATCTTGACTGAAGGCGTGAAAGGAATGAAAGGGGCCATTGCCAAAGCCGAGGAACTTAATGCGAAAATTCCGAACAGTGTAATTCTCCAGCAGTTTTCAAATCCATCGAATCCAGATATTCATCGCCGGACTACGGCTGAGGAGATTTGGCGCGACACGGATGGACACGTGGATATTGTTATCGCCGGAGTGGGAACAGGAGGAACAATCAGCGGAGTTGCTGAAGTCATCAAGCATCGCAAACCAAGCTTCCAGGCGATTGCGGTGGAGCCAGCCGGTTCCCCGGTGCTTTCGGGTGGCAAGCCGGGACCGCATAAGTTGCAGGGGCTGGGGGCGGGGTTCGTTCCGGACAATCTCAACCTGAGCGTGGTGGACGAAATTATCAGCGTAAAAGAGGATGATGCCGCACCCGTCTCAAAGGAAATCAACAGGCTAGAGGGAATACCCATTGGAATTTCCAGCGGAGCCATTGTCTGGGCGGCATTACAGGTGGCGAAGCGGCCAGAAAATAAGGGAAAAATAATTGTCGCTATTGTTCCCTCCGGTTCGGAACGTTATCTTTCCTCATGGTTGTTTGCAGATATAGGGGTGGAGAGTGATTCTCTCAGTGATCTTTACTCCGAGGCGGCCTGAAAAACTTTGCTCAATGAATACATTGGTGTAGCCTTTCCAGGGCTTCGCATTCGGAATGGCTAATAAAAAATTTAACCCTCTCCCCGGTTTCGGGCTGACGATGGGCTACACACTGCTTTACCTCAGTGTGCTGGTTCTCATTCCCATTGCAGGTTTGTTTCTGAAAACTTTTCAGCTTTCCTGGAGTGATTTCTGGAAACTTGTAACCGAACCCCGAGCGTTGGCTGCCTATAAATTGACATTCGGGGCCGCTTTGATTGCCGCGCTGGTGAACGCGGTTTTTGGCACATTGCTGGCATGGATACTGGTGCGCTACGAGTTTTGGGGTAAACGGTTCATTGATGCGCTGGTTGATTTTCCGTTCGCGTTGCCAACTGCTGTCGCGGGGTTAACCTTATCCAGTCTCTTTGCCAACAATGGCTGGTTGGGGCGTTTTCTAGTGCCTCTGGGCATCCAGGGGGCTTATACACCGCTGGCAGTGGTGATTGCGCTGACCTTTGTCGGATTACCTTTCGTGGTGCGGACATTGCAACCAGTATTGGAGAATTTGGAGCGTGAAGTGGAAGAAGCAGCCGCCACCCTCGGTGCCGGGCGTTTCCGGACTTTCATCAGCATCCTGGCACCGACAATATTCCCGACGATCATTACTGGTTTTGCGCTGGCTTTTGCGCGGGCGGTGGGAGAGTACGGCTCAATTGTATTTGTTTCGGGAAACCTGCCGTTCAAGACGGAAATTGCGCCTTACCTGATCGTGATTCGATTGGAGCAATATGATTATGCCGGCGCGACGGCGATTGCGGCGGTTCTGCTGGTCATTTCCATCGTGATACTCGGCTTGATTAACTGGCTCGAAGTGTGGGCCGGCCAGTTTAACAAAAATAGCAGTTAATATGGCTGGCATTACTAAAACCCATTTTAGTTCGGAACAAAAAGCTTCGCGCCGGGGCACAGAGGAATCGCCGGTGGCGAAATGGGTGCTAATTAGCATTGGGATGGCGTTCGCGCTGACGTTTCTTTTGTTGCCATTGGTAAATGTGTTTTTTCAAGCGTTCGAGAAGGGGTGGAGTTTCTTTTTTGGTGCATTGAAAGATCCGGATTCATGGTCGGCCATTCGCTTAACGCTTACTATTGCAGCCATCAGTGTTCCTTTAAATGTAGTGTTTGGACTGGCGGCATCGTGGGCAATTGCCAAATTTGAGTTTCGCGGCAAATCTATTTTAATCACGCTCATTGATCTGCCTTTTGCAGTGTCGCCGGTGGTATCGGGACTGATCTTTGTTTTGATGTTTGGGTTGCAGGGATATTTCGGGCGATGGCTGGATGACCATGATATCAAGATCATTTTTGCGGTGCCGGGAATCGTGATGGCAACGGTCTTTGTGACCTTTCCATTTGTAGCGCGCGAGTTGATTCCCATCATGCAAGCAACCGGCGCCGAGCAGGAGCAGGCGGCGTTGACCTTGGGAGCGAACGGTTGGCAAACGTTCTGGTATGTGACTTTACCGTCAGTGAAGTGGGGATTGCTCTACGGAGTGATCCTGTGCAACGCGCGGGCGATGGGAGAGTTCGGCGCGGTTTCGGTGGTGTCGGGGCATATAACCGGCCAGACTGATACCATGCCATTACGGGTGGAAAAGCTTTACAATGAATATAACGGGACGGCCGCATTTGCCGTGGCAAGCTTGCTGGCGTTGCTGGCATTGCTGACGCTGGGTGTGAAGACGTTTATTGAGTGGAAGACGCAAAGGAATTACGAATTGGCGCAAAGGGCAACGGACGAACAGAAATAAACCTGGGAAGAATTGCGGATGAGCATTGAAGTAAAAAATGTCAGTAAAAAATTCGGTGAAGTTGCGGCGGTTAACAACGTAAACTTCTCAGTCCGGGAAGGCGAACTGATGGCGTTGCTGGGGCCGAGCGGCGGCGGCAAGACGACGGTATTGCGGATGATCGCCGGTTTGGAGATGCCATCCGAAGGCGATATTTTTATTCGAGGGGAACGGGTAAACGACATTGCAATTCAGAAGCGCAATATCGGGTTCGTTTTTCAGAATTACGCGTTGTTCAAGAACATGACTGTGTTCAAGAACATTGCATTCGGCCTTAAGATCAAGAAGTGGAAGAAGGCAGACATCCAGGCGCGGGTCATTGAATTGTTGAAGTTGCTGGGACTCGAAGGTTTGGAAAAGCGTTATCCACATCAGCTTTCCGGTGGGCAGCGGCAGCGAGTTGCGATTGCGCGCGCACTGGCGCCAAAGCCGAGCGTGCTGCTATTGGATGAGCCGTTTGGAGCCGTAGATGCCAAAATCCGGCAGGAGTTGCGCGAATGGCTCGTGCATTTGCATCAGGATTTGAATGTCACAACATTGTTTGTCACGCACGACCAGGAAGAGGCGATGGAAGTGTCAGATAGGATTGTTATTTTTTCACGGGGCAATTTGGAACAGATCGGTTCGCCACGGGAGGTTTATGATCATCCGACAAATGAATTCGTGGCGCGCTTCATTGGAGTGATGAATGTGCTGGAGTTGGAAGTGCGCGACGGGTTGGCAAAGGTGAAGGAATTGGAGTTCCCGGCACCCAATGAACCAGATGGCCAACGCATCCGAATTGGCTTTCGCCCACATGCGGTGCAGATTTCGAATGACCTGACAGAGTTTCGCTATCAAGCGGTTTTACGACGCACCTATTTTCTGGGAATCATGCTGCGGTTAGAATTGGAACTCCCGTCGGGGCTGACTTTGCGTTCGCGAATGACGAAGGAAGAATATGCCCAATTGGGATTGGAAGATGGACGGCGGGTATCTTTTCAAATTCGTCAATACCGAGTCTTGGCACGGGAGAATGCGCTTTTGCCGGAAGAGTTGCAGGCCATCTACGAACCGCCGCCGACGATTGCGGAAAATATCTAATCCTGCTGCACCGCTAAAGCTTTCGAATTTACATTTCTATCAGGCTGGTTGATTCTCGGACTGTTTTCCTAATAGAAATATGAAATCAAAGCGACTGGGTATTTGGGGATTAATCGTAGTCTTGGCCGTTCAATCAACCATTTGCCAAATATCACATGGCGAGCAAAAACCCAAATTTATTCAGTGCTTGGAATCGGATAAGACGACAGGTAGTTCAAAAGCCGTGATAGTGGACGATGTGCCACTCGCGCACACTGCGCAAATCCTCCCTGTAAATAAAAAAGGAGAGATCTCCGGGAATGCTGAAGCGCAAATCAAACAAGTGATGGCAAATGTCGGAGAGGCTTTGAAAGTTGCAGATTCAACTTGGGAACAGGTTGTTAAAATTAATGTTTATGTGTCACGAGTCGAAATGGTGACGAAGGTTGAGGAAGCGTGTGCGCAAAAATTTAAAGGTTCAAGGAAGCCAGCGGTAAGTTTTGTAATGGGTAATTTGACGCATACAGATGCGCTCGTGGCAATGGATGCGATTGGGACGGTTACGACGGGGCAGAATCCACAATCTGTTAAACGGCTTGGCGTTCACAAGACTGCTGATGCGGCGGTGTTGCCGGCCGGCGGGAAATTTTATGTTTCCGGTCAGGCAAAAAATGACAAATTACCGGAAGCCACGCGTAAGACTTTGGAGAGTTTGGAGGCAACGCTGAATTTCCTGGGAACTGGTCGTTCAAACGTGGTTCAACTGAAGGCTTTCGTGCAGCCGATTTCTGATAAGGCGGTTGTTGAGTCAGAGATCATAAAGTTTTTTGGCAGTGAATTGGCGCCGCCCGTTGTTTATGTAGAATGGAGCAGTCCCACCAATACGCCGATTGAAATAGAGCTTATTGCTTCGGAAGGCACAGCTTCGAAAAAAGGGACTGATTCAGTGGATTTCAGCACGCCGCCGGGGATGATCCCATCGAAAGTTTATAGCAAAGTCGCGCATGTGAATCACGGCAAAATGATTTATCTCTCAGGTTTATATGGAAAAAAATCTTCGGACGGTGCAGGGCAGCCTCGGGAAATATTTGGAACGTTGGGAGATGTGTTAAAGAAAACAGGCAGTGACTTCGATCATTTAGTGAAGGCGACTTATTATGTTTCGGACAATGAAGCTAGTAATAAGCTTAACGAGTTTCGTCCCGAGTTCTACAATCCGGAGCGTCCGCCAGCGGCATCCAAGGCAATGGTTAAAGGAGTGGGAATGATGGGAAAGACGATTACGGTGGATATGATTGCGGTTACGAAGTGATTAGAAGCAGAACGAAAAAGCTGGAAATTATGTTTCCAGCTATGGAAAAAATTGATTTCCGACGGGCATAGGCATGGAGACAGGACATAGGCCGCCGCTACAAAGTTACTTATAGCCTAAATCCTTCAGCATTTCGTGAGTGACTTTCACCATCTCGATCTGATTGTTGAGATTGTGTATTTCGGCTTCGATATTGATATAAGGAATACCTTTGCGTGAGAAATAAACGGACAGCGAGCCATCTTCGGTGACGCGATCATTGTCCTGCAAAACTACATTAAAATCCCTAGCCTTCAGATAATCGTAGAATTTTTTGTCAGTGACATAAAAGAAATCGAATTTGTTGCGATTGGGACTGGCATAGGCCGCAGCGGCATCGGATGCCAATGAGGCTCCCGGAACAAAGCTTTCAACAGAGAAAGTGCCGTCCACAGTATTATGGAGAGCGATGATGACCGGCTCCTTGTCCAAGGTAAAATGCTTCAGGTATGCGGTGGCAAAGGATTTGATCTCTTTGTGGGCAGCCTCGGAGTAGGAGCTGTGTTTCTTCAGGGTTGCGACAATTCCAACATCGGAGAAGACACGGTTGGGATCGAAGGAATATTGCTTCCCATCAAGTTTGAAAGTAACCAACCGCTCACCGGAATGAACCAACTCGATCAAACGCCCGCCGTATTGATTAAGATTTATTTTTCCCGCCTCGACGGACGTATTTTCGTCGTCGTGGACATTAATCATGGTGGGCGTGTTACATAGCTTTTGATGCGTTACGGCAGAGACATTCGTGTCACCAATTCTGAAGTCAACTTTCATTGTGGCGGATTGAATTATTGGTTTAGAGCGTGCTTGTCGATGAGGATTCGTCCTGCAACCTGTCCCAAGAAATGTGATGCATGACAGGGTAATCGAAAGTAAAAAGAATTTTTTCATTGTCCCTCCAACCCTTTCAAATAAGCCAAAATTAACTCAGGCAGGTCATCGCTATAGCCGCCTTCCAAGAGGCTGAAGAGTGGAATACTCAGATTGCGCAATGATTGCCCAAGCCAATGGAAATCCTCCACTTCAAGTGTTTCCTGGGCGAGTGGGTCGCGGGCATATGCATCGAAGCCGGCGGAAACGGCAATGAGATCGGGCTTGAACTGCTTCAATCGCTCCAAGGCATTCGACAAAATTTTGCGATATTGTCCGCGCGGAGTGGCGGGTGCTACGGGGAAGTTAAAACAATTATTGCCAACGTCGGCTGAACCTGTGCCGGGATAGCAGGGAAATTGGTGGATAGAGAAAAATGCGGTGTTTGGCTGGTTCAGCAAGATTGCTTCAGTGCCGTTACCGTGGTGGACGTCGAAGTCATAAACAGCGACGCGTTTAGCACCGGTGGCGAGAGCCTCAAGGGTGGTGATGGCGACGGAATTAAGATAGCAAAAACCCATTGGTCGATTGCGCGTGGCGTGATGTCCCGGCGGGCGCATGAGACTGAATGCCATTTCGCCCGCACGCGCTGACTTTAAAGCTTCCAGTGCAGCGCCAACGGAGCGGCGGGCATGCTGGGCAATGTTTGGATAAGCGGGAGTATCGGCGTCAAAGTCGCCGTCCTGATCCAGTGCAGCGATATGCTCGGGAGTATGAGCACGGAGCAGGACTTTGTCCTCTACGGGTAAAGGTTTTGCCCAAGTAATAGGCAAGTCGGTCTGACTGCGAAGTTTTTCATGTGTGCGGCTGATGCGCGCAGGGCTTTCCGGATGGCCGGGGCGGGAATATTCGATGCAATGCTCATCGGTGATGATTTTCATGACTTGGTTGGCGGCAAACAACAACAGGGCTAAAGGTCAATGGTGGAAGAAATTAGCATCGAGGCTTACGATGTTCCACAAGTTTTCTGCGGGCAGGTTAATGCCTTCTTTTTATCTTTTGCTTTGGCGGCAAGTGGTTAGAATTGGATGAAAGTATCAAGCATGCCATGAAAAAATTCTTCTCCTTTACCGCAGGTCTCATTCTAAGCCTTGGCCTCAGCCAAACTACCGGGTTGGCTTGGGATTACGAAGGACATCGAATGGTCAACCAATTAGCGATTGCTTCTCTGCCCACCAATTTCCCTTCCTTTGTGTTTGTGCCAGAATACCGGGAGCGGATTGCATTTCTGGCTGGTGAACCGGACCGGTGGCGCAATACGAGCGATTTGACTCTCCAGCATTTTAACGGGACGGACCATTACATGGACCTGGAAGATTTGACCAGCGCTTATGGAATGGATCCGCATAATCTCAGCCGCTTTCGCTATGAATTCACAGGGCAACTGGCTTTGGCACGAGCGGCCCATCCGGAAAAGTTTCCCGCCATCGAACCGGGGAAAAACAATGACCATTCCCGGGAAGTCCTCGGCTTTATTCCCTGGGCCATTGAGGAAAATTTCAGCAAATTAAAATCAGGATTTTCTTATCTAAAAACGTTTAAAGAAAACGGCGGCACGCCGGCGGAAATTGCCAACGCGCAGGCAAACATCGTTTATATCATGGGTATTCTGGGACACTATGTGGGCGATGCGGCGCAACCGCTGCACACCACCAAGCATCATCACGGCTGGGTGGGAGAAAATCCAAACGGATATTCCACGGACATGAAAATTCATTCCTGGATTGATGGTGGTTACTTTCAAAAGGTGGGCGGCATAAGTTTGAAGGAGACGGAAAAATTCATTCATCCGGCGCAATTGGTTTCGCTCGCCTATCCGAAGGAAAAGACAGGTGATACTTTTGGCATAATTACGGAATACCTTCTGGAGAGCCACAAATTGGTGGAACCGCTTTACCAAATGGAAAAGGCCGGAAAATTGTCCGGTGAAGGAGAAGTTGGATTGCAGGGCAAAATATTTCTCACGGGGCAATTGGTTAAGGGAGGGCAGATGCTCGGCAATTTATGGTACACGGCCTGGCAGCAAGCGCCTACGGATACATTTCTGAAGTCACAGCTCGCCAAACGCAATCTGGCGAATAATGAGAAGGAAAAGAAACCCTGAAAATGCAGTTTAACCACGGTTAGACACCGATAAACACAGATAAGAGCCAGAAAGCAAAACGGATTTTACAAGCCAAGGTTGTTTAAAACCCGGAAGTAGATCCAATGCCCGAAGTCGTTTGGGTGGTTGATGTTGTTACCCAATAAATCTTCGGGCTTTTTATGGGAGGCCACGGTGATCCAATTGCGGTAGACATCTGCAAAGGCGCAATGTTTTTCATGGGCTACTTGCTCCGTGGTTTGTGCATATTTCTCCATTTGCTTTGATCCGAAGTGCCAGTTGGGATTTGGTGGAAAAGCGGAAACGAGAATGATTTCGGCTTTCGTGCCGGAGTGAATGCGGTCAACGATAGTGCCAAGGTTGCGTCTGAATTCATCGAGAGGCACACCAAACTGGGCGACGTTGTTGTCATTCATGCCAAAGGCAACGAGAACCAAATCCGGTTGTTGGGTGAGCACTTTAACCTGTAATCGTTCAAGGCCGTTGCGAGTGGAGTCGCCGCCGGTCGCGCCGTTAATGGCTTCGATTTGAGCATGGGGGTATTTGCGGTGGAGTTCATCGGCCCAACGCTGCCAATAAATCAGGCTGGGTTGAGTTGCTTCGCCGCCAGCGGTGATGCTATCTCCATAAGCGATGATTTTCAGTTTTTCGCCAGCGCGAAGTTTTTTGTGGGTGCGGAGCAATAGCTTTTTCTGTGAAGGCTGAATGGGCCAATTTGCCTTTTCTTTGTGCGCATAATCGGCATACACGAAGAATGATTTATTGCCGTAGCCGGGGAATTGGGAGTGATCAAAATTCATTTTGCCGTAGAGCATGTTCGTTGAAAAATCCGGGATTCGGGATTGAGGCGTGCGTTGGATGGTGCCAGCCTGATAATCGATTACAAAGTCCCGGCTTTCCTCATAATGAATAGTCTCGGGTTGGGGATCACGATACGTGCTGCGTACTAAAATGAGGGGCAAACCTTTGGGAGTAAATTGGAGGCGAGCCGGTTGCTCACCTGCCAAAACCACAGATTCGCCGATTTGATAATGAGCGTTGGGTTCGCTTGGGCGGGGCGGAACATAGGTGCAACAACCGGCAATTAACACGAACAAGGCAGCAAAGAAAAACAATGGGAGCTTGGGCATGGAGCGAAGATTAAAGTTCCATGATTAATCAATCAATTCTGTATTCTGGCCGGCAGACTTTTTTATTGTGTTGAAGGCGGCTGCTTTTCCATTCAAATCATATTTGTGCAGTTGAATTATCGAATACATGGGACAGGGTTTCCGCTGATTATCCTGCATGGGTTGTTTGGCTCGTCAGATAATTGGCAGACCATCAGTCGCAAGTTGGGGGAACATTTCCAAGTGTTCGCCGTGGACTTGCGCAACCATGGGAACTCGCCACATAGCGATGTTTTCAATTACGAAGTTATGGCGGAGGACTTGCTCGAGTTCATGGAAAGCCATGGTTTAAGCAAAGCGCATGTGCTCGGACATTCCATGGGTGGCAAGATGGCGATGCAGTTTGCCCTGCAATACCCGGACAAGGTGGAAAAACTCATCGTGGTGGATATAGCACCGAAGGCGTATCCACCTTGGCATGTACCCATCTTTGAAGCATTACTCGCACTTGATTTAACGGCTTTCCATAGTCGCAAGGAAATTGATGACGCTTTGACCATTGCCATACCGGAAACGCCAGTCCGCCAATTTCTATTGAAGAACCTGTCCCAAGGAGAAGATGCCACTTTCAAGTGGAAGCTTAACCTGAGAGCCATTTATCAGAATTATGAGCGGCTGAATCGTGCTTTGCCGAAAGATCGGGAATATATGGGGCCGGTTCTATTTATCCGGGGGGGACAATCAGATTACGTTCAAGACCGCGACATGGACATGATTCGAAAAATCTTTCCACAAGCTGTACTAGCTACAGTGCAAGAGGCAGGACATTGGGTACATGCCGAAAAGGGTGAAGAAGTAGTCGAAATGGTGCTACGGTTTATTCGATAACGTTAACGTGTATAAAATTAAGGGGGTTCGCCAAGCTCACGAGTTGCAATCCCAGCCCAACTTTCCTTAAGCGTGTCTCTTGGCGACCAAGCTGCTACTACGATGTTGACATCAGCGGATAAACGCTTTCCGTAATGATTTGAAAATAAGCGTGCAATGAAAACGAGCCATAATTAAGGTAAATTTATAGTTTTACAGTCTATTGGAACTTATGCGGCAACCCGTGTGAATTATATGGAATCGCATTGTTTTTTCCATAGATGGAACCAGTGAGCATTCATGAGTGACGACGTAGAATTAAGCATCAGTGAATTACGTAAGAAGCGCGCGCAAGCCAGTGCGAAGCCTATTGACGTAGCAGAAGAGGAAACGGAGGCAGGGACTTATATTGAGACGCAACCTGTGAGGTCAACTGCCTTGATGGAGTCTCCGCGAGGGGGTGGCAGGGGGGGTGACGGCGATTTTGATACAGATGAAAAGATGGATCTGCCTTTTGATCCATGGCGACTGCCTGGAGCTTTAACAAAGCGCTGGTACTGGCTGGTTCTTGCCGGACTTATCATGGGGCTTTTGGGAGGAGCCGTGGGCTATTGGCGAACGCAGTACAAAGTACGGCTGACCCTCAATTTACGAGATGTTAACAACACCGGCCTGGACTTGAGCAAGGACAGCGACAGTTACAAGCCGCGGCATCTGGAAAACCAGACATTGATCAACTTTTTAACTTCGCCGCAATTGATTCGCGCAGTCAGTGTCTCATTCAATCCGCCCATCCCGGAAAGGAAAATAACTTCCAGCATTTTGGTAGCTCCCGAAAGAAATTCTGAAACAATCGCTGTTACGCTTTCAGGCAAGGACCCGCAGGCATTGGTCGATTTGGCGAACCTCTATGCAACCAACGCCGTTGAGCAGAGCCGCATGGAGCAGCGGAGCGAGCCGGCATTAAGTTCCATACGATTCAGCAATCAGTTGATCGATGCCCAGATGCAACTGACGAATTATCACCGACAACTGGCAGAATTCCGCAAGGACGCCAACCTGATTGATCCCGAGGTGCAGGATCCGGTTTATATCAAGCAGTTGGTAGATGTGCTTTCAAAGCTTGATGAATTAAAGGCGCACACCAACATTGCAGTCCGGAGGAGTGAGCTATTAAGGGATGATCCAATTAGAAAGAGTCTCAAGGAAGCGGAAGACAAGCTGGCTGTTCTCCGGAGCGAAGGAAAACGAGATTCGCATCCGAGCGTTGTCCCGGTGCTGGAACGAATCGATCAATTGAAGAAGCAATTAAGCACCGGTTCGGGAAGCAAGAACGAGGGTGGAAATCAAATTACTTCGCGGACGGCGGAAGAAAACCTTCAGTATAAGCAATTAGAGTTGGAGATTGCGGAGCTTGAGCAACGGAAAGAGGAACTCCAACAGAAAGTCAGCAGTATCAATAAACATGCCCCTTATTACGCTCAAATAAAATTCGGAATCAAGTCGGCAGAGAGCTGGCAGGCCAAGTTGAAAAATCTCCAGTCGCAAGCCCAGCAATATCTCGCGGGAGCACAAGGTTATTACGATTTCAGTCCGGTAATGCTCAAGGACGTGGACCAGAGCACCCGATATCGTAAGGGAATAATCTATGCCATTGGGGCCAGCATTTTTGGGGTAATTGCTTCGATGATGTTGATTTTGCTGGTTGAGGTCATCGATCCCCGCCTCAAAACCGCGGCGGATGTCCGCCGGGTCACCAATCTCCCCGTGCTCGCGACGTTGGGTAATCTAAACAAGATGGACGAACGCGCGCGCAAGGCCTGGGCTTTCCGCACTTGGACCATTCTCTCCGGCACACTAAGCCAATCTTCCAATCGAGGCACAGTGTGCGGTTTGATTTCCTGCGCGGAGGGTGAGGGAAGAACAACCTGGGTGGAAATGTTGGTGGACGCAGCACGCGAGCGTGGATTCGAAGTAACCAAGCTGGAATTTGGGAAAGCTTTCGAAGAAATGAAGTCCAGGCAAAACAGCGAGTCCGCGAAAGCAGAGGCTGAAACCAAGTCTGCTGATAAGAAAGAAGCCAGTAACTCCAGTCCAGAATCCAAACCCGCGCCGAACTCGGCAGCTAATGCCGAGAATTCAAGCCTGGTTGACTTGTCGACACAAAATACCAATCAGAGTTTGACGCAGGCAAAAGCTGCTTCGGTCATACATGTCCAATTGCCGGGTCTGGTTTGGAACCTGGCGCGGCGTATTCAATTTCAGGAGGAACTAGTCAAATGGCGAGCGGTTTCGCAAGCGGTCATTTTGATCGACTTGCCTCCCGCTTCCATGCCCGAGGCAATATTGCTTGCCGAAAACCTGCCGCAGGTCCTTTGGCTGGTGGATAGCGGCAAGTCCCATGCCCGGGAGACCCGTATGCATTTGGAAACGCTGCGTCATGCCCGTTGCAAATTAGTTGGCGCAGTGCTAAACCATGAGCCGGAACCGCTGATCAAATTATGAAAAACCACTCGTGTCGATGGTTGGTGCTTATACATTTAACCCTTTTTTCCGGCTGGCATTCTGCCATCGCAGCGGATGCACCGCCTGCGGCTGGCGGCATTGAGACCACCAATCTTTCATTGGCAGCTCCTGCCAAACGCGCGGAATGGCAACGCCGCTTGACCCTCGGGCCCGGAGATGCCTTGAACTTCTCCATGTTCATCAATGACGCAGCGGAACAGCCACGTGAGAATGTGGTTATCGGCCCTGACGGTCGCATCAGTTATCTACAGGCGCAGGACATCATGGCGGCAGGCCTGACCATTGATGAATTACGGACGAAGATGGATGTGGAATTAGGCAAGTTCTATCGTTCTCCCAAAACGATCATTTTTCCCGCCGCGATGCACAGCAAAAAGTATTTCGTGCTTGGCGCCATAGTGAACAAAGGAGTTTTTACCTTCGATCGGCCGTTGACGGTCATTGAAGCAATTGCGCGGGCAGGGGGATTGGAGACGGGCGTCTTCGAACGCAACACGGTAGAAACTGCCGATTTGTCTCACAGCTTTCTAGTTCGCCAGGGAAAGCGTATTCCGGTGGATTTCCAGAAACTCTTTCAACATGGCGATCTTTCCCAGAACATTGCCTTGGAGCCGAACGATTATCTTTACTTCGCCTCGGCCAGCGCGAATGAAGTTTATGTCCTGGGTGAAGTGCTGGCACCCGGCACAATGCCATTGACTGGAAACGCAACCACCATCGCGGCGATTACCACGCGCGGCGGTTTTACAAGCAAGGCTTATAAAACCCGCGTGCTCATTATTCGCGGTTCCCTGACGCATCCCGAAACGTTTGTGGTCAATACTTCGGAGATTCTGGATGCAAAGGCGAAGGACTTTAAGTTGCAGCCCAAGGACATTATTTATGTGGCTCCCCGCCCTTGGCACAAGGTGGAGGAGTTGTTGGATGACGCAACCCGCGCCTTTATTGAAGGTGTGGTGATTACTTATACCGGGGCAAGAGTTGGTCCCTTCATCGACCCCATCATTAAATAATTATGAAAAAAACCGGGATTCTCTGCTGGGCAGGATTGGCCCTCACCGTACTCGTCGGGTGCAAGAGTACAAAACCGAAGCATGCGGCAGTTCCTCACAATGCCACTGTAGTCACGCGCGCATTAAGTCCAGACTTGCTTCAGCCACCCAAGGATTTGTTTGTGCTGGGGCCGGGAGACCAATTGGAGATTGAAAGAATTGGCACGACGACGGCACGTTCCACAAACACAGTAGGGTTGGATGGAAAAATTTATTATTCGTTCCTGCCCGGAGTTGATGTGGATGGAATGACCCTTAACCAGGCCAAAACCGCAGTGGAACAGGAATTATCCAAGTATGAAAGCCAACCGCAAATGGTTGTGACGTTGCGTGCGGTGGCGAGCAAGTCAGTTTGGGTGCTTGGCCGTCTAAACAAGCCGGGCGTTTATCCCATAGCCGGTTCCATGACCTTATTGGAAGCACTGTCTTTGGCTGGAGGAACGGCAAAGTCCGCTTCACAAATTACCACCCAGGAATTGGCCGACTTGCGGCATAGTTTTGTGATGCGCGACGGCACGATGCTGCCGGTGAATTTTGTTCGTCTGTTGCAGGAAGGGGACATGTCGCAAAATATTTACCTCAAGCCGGGTGATTTCGTTTATGTGCCTTCTTCACTATCACAAGAAATCTATGTGTTGGGGGCAGTGCTTGCGCCGCGGACTGTGCCTTACTCAGATCAAATGACGGTGGTTTCGGCGGTAGCGGGCGCAAATGGAACCATCAAGAATGCCTATCTTTCACATGTTGCCATCGTTCGCGGTTCACTGAGCGAACCGCAAATCATCGAGGTAGACTATAATGACATTATCCATGGCAAGGCACAAAATGTCCTGCTGGAACCGGGAGACATTGTATATGTTCCTTTGGCTCCGTACCGGTTTATAACTGATTATGCT
Source organism: Pedosphaera sp. (assembly GCA_028293285.1). Taxonomy (GTDB): domain Bacteria; phylum Verrucomicrobiota; class Verrucomicrobiia; order Limisphaerales; family Pedosphaeraceae; genus Pedosphaera. The sequence continues at coordinate 34,129 of JAQGPC010000292.1, read as the reverse complement.
GATTTGATTGTTACTACCTTTGTGCGCACCTGGTCAGCCAATGAAGGCATCCGCGCGGTGTCGGGCAGTTCCGGCACGGTTGGAGTCACCGTGCCTATCGGTGTCCGGTAAGAGCTCTCAATCCTGATGTAAATTTAAGCGGGTGCAGATGAATCTGCACCCGCTTATTAATTTGCATAATGGTGCAGTCGTAGCGCAAAAATTTGTAGCGGTTTCTAATACCTTCGCGGGAACATTTCCCAGTCTTGACTCCTCTCATCAGTATCCGTATTTGATGGTTAATCATTATCCACCGGGAAGACTATAGCCGTGCCAAAGACGAAGCATAGAATGTCAAAGGTGTTTTTTCAGTTGGATGATGCACAAATGGTGTAGGTTGGATTCAAAGTTCCATGAAGGAGAATCATTTTTCCGCAGAACATAACGGTCATGCCATGTCGGCCAATCGCGAAGGGAAAGGGGCGACGGGTTTGGACTTGGCAGAAAAGATCAGGGAATTGGTGCGTCTGGCGCAGGAACAAGGTCACCTGACTCATGAGGACATCGGAGAAGTATTGCCGGAAGGGATGATCAGCCCGGAAGAATTGGATGAGATTTATACGAAGTTGCGCAACCTCGAGGTGGAAATTGTAGACCAGGCGGAAGTGGATCGCGTCAAGCAACCGGAAATGGAAATGGAGGCGGAAAAATCGCGCCTGGATATCTTGGATGATCCGGTGCGCATGTATCTCAAGCAGATGGGGCGGGTGTCGTTGCTCACGCGCGAACAGGAGGTGGAGGTTTCCAAGCGCATTGAAGTGGCAGAGAACGAAGTGAAGCGGATTGTTTACAGCTTCGGTTTTACGGGCAAAGAGCATATCGCCCTGGCGGAGAAGCTGCTTTGTGAACCGCCCAAGGAGCGATTTGACCGGGTCATTGTGGACAAGAAGATTGAAGGACGGGAAGGGCATATCCTGGCCTTACGCAAGCTGGTGAAGAGTGCGCGCGCAATGGATGAATTAGTGGCTGAACAATTTACCAGTTGGCAGCAGGCTCCTGCTAAAATAAAGCGGGACAAATTTTTTGAAGACTTTAAAAGGGCGGACAAAAAACTACAGGCGACATTCGGCAAGTTCTTTTACAAGCAAAAGGTGGTCGAAGAGATGATATTGGTTGCGGAAAATATTCAGGCCAAGATCCAGATCAGCTTGCGCCTGATAAATGAATGGGAAAATCAGCGCAAATCTTTGCAACAACAGGCTGTCATCGAATCCGAAGAGCAGAAGATCAAGGCCTTGGAAGACTTCGTGCGCATGCCACGTGAGGAATATCTGAAAGCCTACGAGCAATTGAAGGCTTGTTCGGCCAAGGCGCTGCAGGCCAAAACTGAAATGGTGGAAGCGAACCTGCGGTTGGTTATTTCCATTGCCAAGAAATACGCCAACCGAGGCCTTTCCTTTCTGGATTTGATTCAAGAGGGAAACATGGGATTGATGAAAGCGGTCGAGAAATTTGAGTATCGTCGGGGGTACAAATTCTCCACTTATGCGACTTGGTGGATTCGCCAGGCGATTACGCGTTCCATTGCTGACCAGGCCCGGACCATCCGCATTCCGGTCCACATGATTGAAACCATCAACAAATTGATGCGGATGCAAAAACGGCTCTTTCAGGATTTTGGCCGTGAGCCGACGCCTGAGGAGATTGCAGATGAGATGCAACTGCCGGTGGAACGAGTCCGGGCGGTGTTAAAGATGGCGCAGCAACCGATCTCCCTGCAAGCTCCAGTGGGTGACAGCGATGACGCGAGTTTTGGGGATTTTATTGAAGATAAAACCACGGAGAACCCGTTTGACATGACCAGCTTCAACTTGTTGAAGGACAGGCTGGGGGACGTGCTCTCGGGTTTGACGGAGCGAGAGCGGGATGTCTTGAAGCTCCGGTTTGGTCTAAGTGATGGCTATCCCCGCACCTTGGAGGAGGTAGGCAAGCAATTCAGGGTCACTCGGGAGCGCATTCGCCAGATTGAAGCCAAGGCTCTACGCAAAATGCGCCATCCCACGCGGATACGGCAACTTCAGGGTTTCCTAGAGTTGGAAGAGGTGGAATAACATGTTTAGGTAGTGCCTATACCTTCTTTTCTAGCTTGAATTCATGGCTTGGAAACATGATATTTTTTCTATCCAGATATGCACCATCCCACTGAAAACAGAAGGACACGCGCTTTTACTCTTATTGAATTGCTGGTGGTTATTGCCATCATAGCGATTCTGGCTGGCTTGCTATTGCCAGCTTTGGCACGGGCTAAGCAAAAGGCTTACCAGGCAAAATGCACTAGCAATTTAAAACAATATGCTTTGGCGAACCAAATGTATTCCGATGACAATGGTGGTCGATTGGCTGGAGCCTGTTTTCAAGGAGTATACGGGCAATACGACAACACAACGGCGCTGAAGGCAAGTCTGGTATACTTTTTAGCAACCTACCTAGGCCAACCCGCACCTTCTGCCACCGTAAGGACCGCAGAGGTTTCAAGGTGTCCCGCATCAGTAATTCAAAGTCTCAAAACTACTAATCCTAATCCCTTGTATTCCGGTGTAAGTTACCGGTTATCAGTGCTGGTTCAAAACTCAACGACCGAATACCTGACTAATCTCTTTGGGTATCCTTGGACTACTGGAAATGTTACTCCAGGGAGACCCGATGATCCACCTTTCAAACTTTCGCAAATTTTGAATACTAGCGGTCAATGGGCCATGGTCGATGTAGATGCCAGCAACTCTGTTGGAGGCTTGTATGCTCCTGCGCTTCCTCCCAAAAAAGTTCATGGTTCGGTGCGAAATAAAGTTTTTTTTGACTGGCATACACAAGCTGTTAAAGAAAACCCTTAAACTTCTTATCAATATTAAGAACAGTTTATGGAACGACAAAATCTCCGCTGATGTGACTACACTTCGAAAGAATATGACTTCTTTGAAACAAGTTTATAAAGTGTTTTAAGGTAGCCACTTCGATTTATTTTTTGAAAGTAAATGTAAGTGCATTACTGCCGTCGAGCTGTTGCTAGGTCATCCTTGACTACCACAAACTGTGCTTGAATTTCTTCCGCCTCCTGCCTACTGTGCCGCACATTCATTCAATGAAAGTAACTAACAATTCCCGACGCGCAGGCTGGCAGAAAATTTTTTTATTCCTGACATTAATTTTAGTCGGCACTTCATTGAGCAAGGCTGAACTCGCACCCACGTATTCGGTTGTGGTTCCCGGATTGGATTACGGGACTCTGCGTGAGACGAACCATCCCTGGTCAATCCACATTGCCAGACTTGACCGGACGCATGTGGACCTGGATATCACCACCACACTCGCCCAGGGGAAAATAGTGGGTTTGAACAGTGTTGCGAATCAGGCCAAGACTTTGCCTGCGAAAGTGGGAAAGCCTTTGGCAGCGGTGAATGGGGATTTCTTCGTCATTGCCAAAGGCCCGTATCAGGGCGATCCCGGCGGATTGCAAGTTTTGCAAGGGGAAATGGTGAGTTCGCCTAATGGCCCAAGTTTCTGGGCTGAACCGAAGGGAAAACTTCATCTGGAGAATGTCACTCCAAAATTCAAGGCGACACTGGCTGGTGGAGAAGCCGTATCGTTTGGACTGAACCAGGAGCGCAAACCGGGCAGTGCGGTTGCGAAGGTTCATGAACCCAAGCCGAGTGAGGTGGTGCTTTACACTCCCACATTCGGGCCCTCGACGCGCACGACGAATGGATTGGAACTGGTTCTGGAACGAGTGGAGGGGAAGCCGTGGCTTCCGCTGCATGCGGATAAAAAATATTCGGCGCGGGTGAGGGAGATCAGGGCAGGGGGCGATACTGCGCTGGTTCCCGGCATAGCCGTGCTTTCGATAGACCCGGGTGTCACCAATAAATTTGCGAAGGCTCAACCCGGAACCATCATCGGATTATCCACGGATACGAGCAAAGACGTCAGCCAGGCGAACACGGCCATCGGTGGCGGGCCGATCCTGGTGACTCACGGGAAGGAGCAGCAATGGTTGGCAGACAAGGGCACGAATGTAGTGCGTCATCCGCGCACGGCGATGGGTTGGAGTGACCGTTATTTTTATTTGGTGGTGGTGGATGGCCGCCAAAAAGGACTTTCCATGGGCATGAGTTTCACCGAACTTGCGCATTTTATGAAAAGTCTCGGCTGTACCGAAGCGATGAATCTCGATGGTGGTGGTTCGTCCACCTTTTGGTTGAATGGCAAGATCATGAACTCGCCATCCGATAAGCATGAGCGTTCCGTGGCCAACGCACTAGTCATCGTGCAACACGAACCGAACGGACAGAAGGCAGCGCAGGTTCAAAAGACGGCGAATTGACTTGTCTGGCACGGAGGCGTATTGCAAGTGACAGATACGGGCTCTCTCACTCAATTGCAGCATTTTTACCATATTCAAACTCCACCCTGATATTAACTGGAACGAGATTCTTTGAATTCTTCTGGACAGAAAGTATTTGGAATTTATCCTCCATCGAGTCCGATGCTGTGATGTTTATCCGCTGGATGTATTGAAACAAATTATGCGCTGGTTATTACTTTTTATCCGAAGCATGTTTGCCGCTCGTCCGAAATCCACCAATCGGCCGCAGCTCATGGGGATGTACTTTGACGAGAGCAACAGCCGCGGCAGACGCAAACCAAATCGTGATCGGGCGTAGTAGAACAAGTGTCATCTTCTTTATTAAGCGGCAATGAAGGCCGTGTGCGAGTGGCTTGAAGGGATTGGTGGGCCTGCCCGGACTCGAACCGAGAACCAAAGCATTATGAGTGCTCTGCTCTAACCATTGAGCTACAGGCCCACAGAAGCATAGTCGCAAAACTGGCGGTAACTTTCAATACTGTATTATTTCCAGCGTGTGTTTGGTTATGGTTTTTCCTTTGGTGTCGCCAACGACTTGGCAGGCGTGATTTTTACCTCCGGATTAGAAGTATCAGTATATGTGATGGCCGTCGCGATAATGTCTGGATAAAGCCGAGCATCGCTGTAATGGACATCAACTAATGCGTCGGCTCCAATAGCACGTGCTTTACTTCGAATAGCCTTATACATATCTCGCTGCATGGCGTAAGTGCCGCCAAGTGCTGATACTTGGCCAATATCTTTAAAAGGACGCGCCACTTCATTCCTTTGAAGAATCGGCATTTCATAGCTGGCAGGCTTTGGTGTGTAGGCAACGCCGGGCTTAGCGGGGTCATAGTATTGCCATGGAGCACAGCCACTAGCAATTAAGGAAAGAAGGAGTGAACACAGGGCAGATTTCATGCGGGCCCGTTTTACGCCCTTTAATGAAAATTGTCCAACCCCATGTTGTTCTCAATGTTCCCGATAAGGTCGGCCTGCCCGGAAAAGGGGAAGCTGAGCCTGAATTTCGGAAGCTAAATCTCTCTGTCCTGTGGCCATGGCCAAATTCATCGCTTTCTGGGCAGTAGCAAGGGCATCTTGGAACTGTCCGGTTTCGGCATAGGCGACAGCAAGTGTATCCAGAAACTTCGGATCTTTTTCCTCGGTAATGCTAACTGCGGTCTTCGCGTATTGCACGGCTTCCTTGCCGTTGCGCAGGCGTGGGTTTTCATAGGTCGCGAGAACCCAACCAAGGCTATCGAGGGCAGGCAGCATGTCGGGTTGGACTCGGACGGCGTCTCTCAAATGGGGCAAGCCCTGGGCTACTTTGCCCTGCATAATTAAAATGAAGCCGAGGTCGTAATGCGCTCCGGCATGGTCAGGATTAAATTGCAAAGCTTTTGTATCATAGTCGAATGCTTCGGATAGGAGTTTGGCGTCACGGTCACCTTCGCTGTGTTTCCAACGTTCCAATCGTGCGGCGGCGAGATTATGGTAAGCCATCCAGCAGGAAGGATTTTTCGCGAGGGTATCGTGGAAGAGGGTTTCGTCGTCGTGATAAATGGAACACTGGCCCCATGTGAGGATTGAGAGTGAGAGGCCGAGGGCGAGAGTAAGTGTGTAGGTGGGTATGTGAGTGGGGGAGAAGATCGAGGATGACGGCGACGAGGACGATGCCATTGTCAAGCGGGCAGCTATTGTTTCCGTTGCCCGCCATAGGCCTGCGACTACCAGCGCGATGATTCCGATAATTGAGGGATATTGCCAGTGGTCGGCCACTAGCGAGTATTTCATGAAGTAGATTTTGAAAAAGCCAATGACTGGAAAAAGTGTGACGACGAAATAACCAAAGCCAAAGAGCAGGGGACGTCCCCAAGTGCGGCGATACCACCAGAAAAGTCCGAGGCTGAGCACCACGAGCACGCCCGGTAGATACGAAATGAAGGAATGCGCGTCCACCGTCCAACGTGAATAGACGAAGCTGAGTTGGAGCGGCAGCAAGGCTTTGTACAAGTAGAACCAGACGGCCCAACCAGCCCCGGCGAGCCGTTCCCAAAAGCTGCTGGTAAGAACCACGTCGGTGCCAATGGCCTTATGATATTGGAACCAGACGGTCAGCAGACCCAATGCCGTGGACAAACCGAAGAAGGGAACGCTCTGCAAGATGTCACGTCGAGTGATTTGGCGTCGTTGCCACCAGGCACAGCCGAGCAAAACAAACGGAAGCATCACGACCGAAGTTTTGCTCAGGAGCGCGAGAAGAAAGCTGAATAACGCCAAGCCGTACCAGCGAAAACGTGAGTTGCCAATTGAAGTTGGGGATTGGTCGAATCGCAGGAAGCAGAGGAGGGCCAGTGCATAAAAGACTTCGGAAAGCGTATTCTTGCGTTCAGTGATCCAAGCCACGGATTCCACGTTGACCGGATGGATGGCGAAGACCAGTCCCGCCAGCCAGGCACCGGGTATGTTCAAGCGTTTCAACACCCGCCAAAAGGTGATGGCGGTGATGATATGCAACAGGACGTTGGTGACGTGATAGCTAGTGGCGTCCATCGCCCATAACCGCCATTCGATCCAAAGCGAGGTGAGGGTAAGGGGATAGTAGTCGTAGAACTGGCCGGTCAGCCATATGGAATGAATCCAATCGGGCGCTTTTACCAGGGGATTGTTCGTCAGCATGTCGTCATCATCCCAGATGAATCCCGAACGGATGGCGGGAATGTAGCTTAACAGGGTGACCAGAAAGATGATGGCGGCACCAATCCAAAACCATTTTGGCTGCTCCTGCTGACGAAGAGGTTTGGCTGCCGTGGGTTTTGGACGATTTAAGATATTGTCGCTCTTAGCCATTGGCAAAGGGTCAGTGAAATCGTCTCTATAGTAAACGTCCGAGCCTTGCTTGGCGATCGAAATTGTTTCTGAAGAGCAGTTTTGTGAAAATTAAAAGACTGCTTGTGAACAAGCAGTCTTTTAAACAGTGGGCAGGCCGTGTGCAAACGGCTTACGAATCAGATCAGGTAGTGAGATTGGCGGCAATGCTGCTAAGAATGCGTCCTTCCCAGTTCCGCAGAACGAGGACAGGAGGCCCGGCTTGCCGGCTGACTACTTCAACTTCAGTTTGGGCAGGCGAAACTCCCTTTACAAAGATGGCGACATTTTCTCCGAAGGTCTCTGGTCTCAGGCCACGTTTGGCAACGATCAAGCCTCTCTCTTTATCCGCGTTAAGAATGGTAAGATCACCAGTTTGAGCTGCCGCCACCGCTGCACTCCAGACGCGATCATACCCTGCATTGAAAACATCGCGTTTGCCCCGGCCTTCCAGATTGGCAACAGAATGAGGACTGGAACATCCAGTGAAGAAGGCCAACAATGCCAAACTAAAAACTAATGATAGCTTTCTCATAATAAGGCTAATTGAAAGTTGAATATCAGCGTTAATCGTTCCAACAACTTACAGCTTAATATCAGAATAAAATTCTCTTTTGCATATAGGGTCTATTCCTCCCTGCGGGGGTTTGCACAGTTGTAAATCCGCTGCTTACGAATAAAAACGGGCAACAATTTGGCTGTTTCGGGTATAATGAGAGATGGATATGTATTCGCTTATTGCGACTGCCAAAGCCCATGGGGCCAGCGATCTGCATCTGGAGCCAACTTTGCCAGCGGCTTTGCGCGTGCGCGGCACATTGCGGACGCTCGGGGCGCCATTGTCCGCAAAGTTGGTAATGGAAGCCGCCCAAGAGATTGTTGGAAGGGATAATTGGCCGCAGTTTCTGGAGCGCCGTTCGTACGATTTATCACAAACCATTCAAGGGATGCGCTGCCGCATCAACGTCATGCAAACTTCCCGGGGTGTAGGCATGGCCATCCGGCTATTGAGTTCGTTTCAAGCAACTATTGAGAAACTCAACCTGCATCCGGATTTGAAAAAACTTATCAGCAATACCACCGGGTTGATTATCATCAGTGGTGCGACTGGTTCTGGAAAATCTTCCACGATGGCGGGGCTGATTCAGGAGATCAATCTGGTTGAAACGCGGCATATCGTGACGATTGAGAGTCCCATCGAATATATTTTTAAACCGCACCGTGCCTATATTCGGCAACGCGAGGTTGGACGGGACACGCCGTCGTTCGAGCAAGCGTTGATTGATGCCATGCGGGAAGATCCGGATGTGTTGATGGTGGGCGAGATGCGAGATCCGGAAACCATGCGGCTGACGATGAATGCCGCTGAGACCGGTCATCTGGTATTAGCGACGGCACATTCAGCAACTGCGGCCGAGGCCTTGCAAAGAGTGGTGGCGGCGTTTCCCTCAGAGATTCAGAACAGCGTTTGTGCTCAACTGGCGGATTGTCTGGTGGCTGTTATATGCCAGCGATTGCAATATCGTCCGGACCTGAAGATACAGGTGCCCGAGTGCGAAGTGCTGATGCCAAGTCATTCGATAAAGAATTTCATACGGCGAGGTGAGTTTTTTAAAATTGTTTCCTCGATGGAAACCGGCGCGGACCAGGGGATGTGGACGTATCAACGCTATCGTTCCTGGCTGGAGAATCGAAAGCAATGGTATATTCCCGGTGAGAAAAGTGATGAGGAACCTGCAGGCGCTTTGCCGGAAGCTGAGGAAGGCAAGGTCACGCTTCCACCGCTTGAACGAGCCGGGTCATCACAGCCAGTAGCCAAACGGCCAACTCCAGCTTCCAGTTCGATTAAATCAAAGGATGGACTGGTTGAAATCGAGCCGGTCGAGGGCGGACTTGAAGCCATCATTTCGAAACTGAAATCGTGACTGGTTGAACTGCTGATTGCGCAATCAATTTTTCCCGAGCTTTAGCACCATTGGTTTGCCATCGACTGTTAGGCAGACAGAATCCTCACGGATTTCCTTACATTGAACTTCAACGCGGCCATCCTTTACTTTGACTTTAGCAATTTCGCCAACGAAAAATGTTTCATTGTTGATCAGCGCCATGCGGCGGTCTTTGGTTCCAGAGATTCCTTTTAAGGCCAGTTCTGTGTAGCGAATGGAATTGGTCGTTCCAACAGGTATAGAAACCGGAGGGTGCGGCTTTTCAGGTTCGGCAGCTTCATTTTCCTTTTGGGGAGGCGGCAAGCTCACATGTTTCATGCCTGAGATTTTTTCCAAATTCGCAATGAATGCGCCGGGGCCGCCTTTTATGTAGCCGGTCTTTTCAATGGTTTTTCCATTTGCATCTAAAATAATAACAGTTGGATAACCGCGGATGCCATAAGTCCGGGCCAGATTTGCATTAGCTTGTTTGAGGGCCGGTGACTGGGCTTTATGCTCTGGAAAGTCCAGTTCCACCAGGACCAAGTTTGCGTCGGCAAAAGTCGCGAATGCGGGTTGGTCAAAAACTTCCTTCTTCAATCGGATGCACCAACCGCACCAGTCCGACCCGGTAAAATCCAGCAGTACAAACTTATTTTCTCGTTTGGCCTTGGCCAGAGCAGTGGGAACGTCGGTCAGCCATTCAGCGGCAAACGAGGGGAGAGTCATGCATACCAGACTGAGAAAGAGAATTAATCGTTTCATAGCTGTAATAATAGTCGCGCTTTATCTCCGTATTCGTAAAGGTTGTTCCAAAACAGGACACGAATGACTGTTTGGAGCGCTTTAATCAACGGCCTTACGTTGATTAAGCGCGATTCGTGCCACCTTTGCGCGATTGGTGAGTCTTCTGGTAAACCTCCAAAGTCGCGGCGGCGGTCTTCTCCCAGTTAAAGCGTTTTGCCTGGATGAGGCCGGAGGAACGCAACTGTTCGCGCAGGGCCGCATCGTCTGCCAATGCCGTCAATTGCTGTTGAATGGAACTGACGTTGTCGGGATCCACAATGGCTGCCGCATTGCCGACAACTTCACCAAGCGAGCCACGAGTCGAGCAGATTACCGGACAACCGCAAGCCATGGCTTCGATGGGCGGCATGCCAAACCCTTCGTAAAGAGAAGGGTAAACAAAAGCATCAGCGGCACGATACAAGTCCGGCAGGTTCGCATTGTCCACGAAACCGAGCGAACGAATATCAGAAGTAAAAGGCGATTGTTTGATGGCCGCATGGATGGCTTCCGCTCCATTCCAATCGCTTCCGCCCAGCACGAGTTGCCAATTCGATTTGGTTGCAGCTTTGAAATCGTTGAATGCAGAAATCAGTCGCACATGATTTTTGGCGGGATGCTCGAGGCGGGCGATATACAGGAAAAAAGGTTGTTTTAAACCATGTCGTGCAGTCACCTCCGCGCGCGCCTGTTCGCGAGAACCCGGAAAGAAACGATCATGTTCGAGTCCGTTATGAACAACAGTCAAGCGATTTTCCGGAAGGCCAAAGTAATTTTTTATGTCGCGGGCAGTGTTTTGGCTGATGGCAATAATATGGTTTTGTCGCCGGGCCAACCGTCGCACAATGACCCGTCCATAAAACATGCGCTTCCAATCGTATTTATTGGCGACTTGGAACGGGGCGAGATCATGGATGGTTGACACCAGGGTGCATGGACGCGGCCAGAGCATGCGGCGATAACTCGGCACATGGAGCACATCCAATTGATGTTGCCGAATGAGCTTTGGCAATTCCGTTTGATGCCATAGAATGTTTTTTACCGCCGGACGAAATCGTTCAGAGACAGGAATAATTTGCATCTTGTTTTCCACGAAGGCAAACAAGGGCAAATCTTCCTCCAATACGAACAATGTGAATTCGTGCTGATGGGCATAAGGAATAAACGCCCGCACGAGCGCGAAGAGATATTGAGCGATTCCCGTCTTGCCGCGTTGGATGACGGAAGTCGAAAGACCGATCCTCATGCGGCATCTCCCAGGAGAAATGCTTCCAAACGCGCCAGTTGCAAAACGTTCCTTACAGCGGGTTGGACGCCGGTAAAGTCCAGTTTCACTCCGAGACGTTGTGAGGCTTTTTTTACGCGAATCATGGCGCCCAAGCCTGTGCTGTCGATGAACCGCACCTGCGAGAGGTCAATTGTCAGGTGCTTGGCGGAATTCACAGAAGTAAGGCGGGCTTCAGTCAATCGCCAGACTTCCTCGGCATTGGCAGCTGTGATTTCTCCCTGCCAGACCACCGGTTTTGCGGTGTCAGTGGGATTGGCAGTCACCAAATCTTTTTGTTCCAGGATGCGGCTCTCGATTAATTTTTGAGCGGAAGTAAAGCCTTGCGCGATGGCAAAAAAGTCTTTCAGGTGCATCATCGCCAAGGCACGGGTGACGACTTCGCTGGGCGACAATAAAACCAACTGACGGCCCGTGGCGCGGACTTTTTTTTGCAGGCGAATAAGAAATCCCACGCCGGTGCTATCAATAAATTTTACATTGGCCAACTCGAGCAAACAGTGACGGCCATCAGCAAGCACCTGATCCACCAACAAAGCATCATCGCGGACTTCGGCCATGTCCAAACGTTCTGGCAATTTGATCCATTGCCAGGTTTCTTCAGATTTGACGGGAGTGCTGACGTGTACTGGCAGTTGTTTCGAACGACGGAATTGTAATTGCCACCATTGTCCGATGATGGCCCAGCCGAAAACCCATAAATCTTTGAAGTAACGGCGAAACAGGCGGCGCGGTTCCTGCAACAACCGGAAAATCCATTCTGTGCCGGTCTTCTGCATCCAAACCGGAGCACGTTTCAAATGGCCCGCCAAGAAATCAATGGTGCCGCCCACACCAGCGGAAACCGGAACACCCAAAGAGCGGTAATGCATGGTGATCCATTTTTCCTGCTTGGGACAGCCAAAGGAGACGAAAAGAAAATCCGGTTGAGCTTCCTGAATGCGACGTTTGATCTCGTCGTGATCCATTTCGAGAAGCTTGTTGAAAGGCGGCGAGTAGCCCACCATGGATAGTTTCGGATATTGAGCTTTGATTTTATCCAAAGCCACATTCGTGGATTCGGGTGTGCCGCCCAGAAAGAACAAGCGATAATTTTTTTCGGCGGCAATGCGAATCAGGAGCGGAACCAGATCGGAGCCAGCAACACGCTCGGGCAGGGGATTACCCAGCATACGGGAAGCCCAGACCAGGGGGGTTCCATCGCAAAGAACCAGGTGGGCATCAAAAAGAATGCGACGCAACTCAATATCTTCCTGCGCTTGAACCAGAAAATCTACATTGGCGGTGACCAGATAATGCGGGCGGCGCGTTGCCACCATTTGTTCGACGAGCGCCACAGCTTGCGTGGCACTGACATTATCGAACGGGACTCCCAGAATCGCTATGCAAGGATTACTTGCATAGGTTTTGGTTTCGGCGGGAATGTTCATTGCGGCCACGGGGTGATTGCGGGATGGCCCATGATCAACGCTTCAACACGCGCCGGGCGATGCCTTTGCTAAAGTCATAAGCGCCGTCTTTCATCGCCTGTAGTTGGGAGAGAGGGCGATACTTGCGTTGCAAGGACATGGGCATCAGCGGAGTTTTATATCCTTTTTCCTGCACCCACTCGACCACGCTTACCACCCGGTCGTAATATTGGATGTGACGATGTTGCCATCCCTGCCATGGCTTGGGGGTCATTCCAAGGTGAAGCACGAAAGCATTGGGGTCCTTATCAAGGAGGTATTGGCCGTCAATGGGCGGTGCATGGCGCGAAAAAATCAACAATGAATTGATGACTTCTTCATCGGTCTGCCGATAGGCAAAACTGTTTGGATTAACCACGCCCTGGTCCTCCGCAGGAATCACTTTTTTCAATTGTTCATCCCAGCGTTTGATGAAATTGAGATGACGGCGGTGGATTACGAAGTTGTCCGTGGTGCAGGTTGCCTGCACCGCCGGAGTTTGATTTTCACCAACATCGGCGCGCCAAGTGTCGAGAATACGCTTCGGCACCGAGCCTTGTTTTTCGCCCGAGGCATATTTTGTCCGATATACATCCACCATCTGCTCCGGAGTGCGAAACCGGGCCTGAAAGGAATCATTGGGAGGTTTCCAATAGGGGGTGATGTCGCCGACAACCATGCAGTCGGAATCAAACCAGCCAATGTAATTTGTGTCCGCAGTCAACAGCGCCTCGGCTTTAAGGTTGGCAAAATTGCGTGGGTTCGTTTTATCCGCCTCAATCACCCGCACGTTGCCGAACTGTTCCAGCAGGCGATTATCTTGAGCGGTAAAGCCTTGCACCAGCACATGGACTGGCACCGGGTTCTTTTGATAACGCAGGGATGCGGCCAACAGGAAAGCGCCCCAGAGGTAATTCCGGTTGCAGTTCGTTACGACTGTAAAATCCTGATTCATGCAAAAATCTGATCGTCAATATCCGTCTGGATGATACAGCACTCTGTTAAGGCAGTAAAATAATCCTATAAAATCGCTGAGTGTCACTACCAACGCTATCAATCTTATTAGCTGCCGGGCTGGTTGCAAGCACATCACCCGGGACATTTAACCACGCGCTGTCATCCAAATTGGTCTTATACTGCAGGCGGTAGGTTTGGCCGGCAATAGCGTTCCAGCCCAGAGTAATGTTTCCACTCGCGACATTGGCCGATTGAAAAGCAGGTCTTGGGACGACATTAACGTTGAATGTTTTCGTGTCGCTCAAACCCGGAGTGCCATCATCCGTCACCCGCACCGTAAACTGATTAGTACCCACCTGGGTATCAGTGGGCGTCCAGGTAAACAAACCGTTGGTCGTATTGATTTGGGCCCCAGCAGAGGTCCCCAGATCAAGGCTGAAAGACAATAGATTAGTGGGAGTATCAAGATCGCCGGCCGTAAGAACCAAACTCAACAAACTTTGTGCATGGATGGTTTGGTCAGGGATTGGAGCCAATACCGGCGGCACATTCACCGGCGTTACATTCAAAGTGAGGAAGGCGGACGAGCTGATCAGAGTGCCGGCAAGGTTCGTTATAACCACAGAGTAACTACCAGCATCCGTTGGTTGCGCGTTGGTGATGGTATAACTGCTGCCGATTGCGCCGGGGATGTTCGTGCCATTTAGACACCATTGGTAATTCAAGGGGGAGCCGCTGGCGACCACGTTAAAAGTGGCACTCGCTCCTTGACTCGCGAGTTTGCTTTGGGGCTGTACGGTGATTGATTGGAGCCATTCCACGTTGTTAAAGACGCCGACATTCAAATCGCCATTGTTGTGAGCGGTCACGGCCAAGCCGATATAAACATTGTTCGTCATGTCGATGGTGACATCATCCACCGCCACCCAATTTGTCCCATCCTCTGAGGTGTATCCGGTAAAAGTATTGGTTGCGCGCACCAGTTTGACCCAATACGGAGCAGCTACGCTGGGTCCCGTCGAAGCATCACTCAGGCCACCATTAGTGACCCGCCTCTGGAAACTGGCGCCATTTTCTGCCGAGATGGCCATGAAAGCATGAGCGGAGTTTTGGGCAAGGGTTTCACGAATCATTACACCTGTCTTGGCCCAGGGATCAGTGTCATCCAAATGAAGGACTTGCGCAACAATGGCTCCATCATCATTAAGAGGTTGATAAACGAAATGGAACCCATCGGTATCTCCCCAGATATCGTTGCCGGATCCAACAACGTCGAAAGTTCCGTTGGTAAAGGTGGAATATCCGGGAATAAAGGTGTCGCCGACATCTTGATCCGACCAGCTTGTGGGAGCCGGAATATTTACGAACAAAACTGCATCAGAACTGACGGTACTGCCGTACATGTTAGTGATTACCACGGAGTAACTGCCGCCGTTGGTCAATTGCGCGTTGTTGAATGAGTAACTGCTGGCGGTCGCCCCGACAATGTCGCTTCCCTCAAAACGCCATTGGTAATTTAAGGGAGGCGTTCCACTGGAAAGTACATTGAAAGCAACGTTTGCGCCTATCAGTACGCCTTGCGTCTGGGGTTGCGACACGATTGTTGGCGGACCGGTAAGAGTTAATACAGCATTGGAACTGACGACAGTTCCCGCCGGGCTGGAAACAGCCACCGTATAACTTCCAACGTCGGTTGGTTGCACAAGGTTCACGGTGTAAGTGCTGTTGGTCGCGCCAGCGATGTTGAGCGAGTTATGCTTCCATTGGTAATTCAGCGGGCCGGTTCCGTCAGCAACGACGCTAAAAATCACGTTAAAGCCGGGATTGACGGTCTGGCTTTCGGGCTGCGTCGTGATGCTGGGAGAAACAAAACTATTAATCCAGGCTTGAAGTGTGGCCACGGCATTCGTGTCGATGATGCTCCGGGCGAGTGGCGGCATTTTGTTGGCCCCGGTGGTATTCAGGCGGGAATGCATTATCGATTTGTTAACATCGGAAGGCGCCACTACTTTTGCGCCAGTGATTCCCAAAGTGTTTCCGACCGTGCCGTTGATGATGCCTTGATTTATCAGCGGAGTATCGAATCGCGCATCGAAGTTGGCCTGCACAACGCCATTGGGGCGGTGGCACTGGGCGCAGTTGGCGTCCAGATAAGAGCGCATGCGGGTATCCAGAGAAGCACTCGTATTGGTCACATGCACCATACTGGCATAGGATGGAATAAGGGATTCGTCCAAGGCCGGATTAAACAGGCCGACATGATTCAAGGCCCGCAACTGGTTATCATTGGTGCCGGTTTCAGGATAAATGAAATCGCCATTGAGCTGACGGGTTTTGACGCCCAGAACAAAGTTCGCATTGGGATTGTGGCAGATCATGCAATCCTGACGGCTGGGATAATACCAGGTTTGAGTGCGCGTGCCGGTGGCGGTGGTAATCACGATGTCTTCGTTCAAACTGTTAGTCAAAAGATCGGCATCGCTATTGTCAGCCCGCCATTTGTAGGTAAGGCCATAGTAAGTGTCATTGGTGCCATGCACGAGCAACCTTGTTTCCAAACGTTTCTTAACGGCAGGATTGGTTTCATCCACTTCCAATTCAAAATGTTTTACGAAAACTGTACCAATGGGAAAGGTCCATTCGCCGGTGGCAGAAAACCCGATTTGTTGGTTCGCCGCATAAGGCTCGCCGTTATTAGGCACAGCCAGCCAGCGGCTCTTAAGCGCACCGTCAGACCAAAGCGGTGAATTGACGTTGTATGGAATTAATCCCTCCACAGGCGAAAGATCTATCAGATTGGTAAACACCCCAGTCTGGGAGAGGAGTGTCGGCGGCGGGGCGATCACCACTCCGTTGAGGGCCAATTTAAAAATCTGACCGTTAACGCCCATCTGGCACATGTATATTTCATTGTTCTGGTCCAAGCCAAACGAGGAAAGCCCTTCATAAGCTGCGCCCGGCATGGTGCACAGATAAGTGACGGTAGGCGGGTTGGTGCCGTTATAAGTCAAAGCAGAGATACGGCCGGAAACATTATCGCCAAAGATCAATTTTCCTGCCAAATGACCGGCGAATTGAGAACCGCGATAAACGTAGCCTCCAATGACACAACTGCTGCCGGTAAAATTCCCGTTCGTATCAAAGTGGGGATAATCATAAACGGGTGGCATTTCCGTGCCGATCAAGGGAAACGGTTTCACAGCCGGGCCAGGATTTATGCCTTCTGCATATGCCCATTGATAATTGCCCCCCTTGACGATCAGATCCACCTCTTCACGTCCTCCGTCGCCGACATCACCCAGCCAGATTTGTCCGGACGGAGGATCGAAGGTCATGCGGTGAGGACTGCGAAAGCCAATGGCAAAAAATTCTTCCAATACGCTCCCATCAGGATTTATAAACGGGTTGTCATTCGGAATGAAATAATTGCTGCTATAGCTCGGGGGCCAACCTATTGGCGGAGTCACACCATCCTCAGGCTGTCGCAGGATGGGATGGCTTTTCGTGGGGTCCTGATTAACGTCAATGCGCAGCACGCCGGAAAACAAGGCCTTGTTGATTTTCTGTGTATTGCGATAAA
Source organism: Pedosphaera sp. (assembly GCA_028293285.1). Classification (GTDB taxonomy): domain Bacteria; phylum Verrucomicrobiota; class Verrucomicrobiia; order Limisphaerales; family Pedosphaeraceae; genus Pedosphaera. The sequence goes on along the minus strand of JAQGPC010000292.1, from coordinate 16,899 downwards.
CATCATCTGAACCACCTTCATCGCCATTGCTCAAATATAGAAAGCCATCTGATCCGAAAAACATTCCGCCACCATTATGCCATAAATGCTGATCGAACTGGTTGATGAGAACTTGTTCGGAGTCAGGATCAGCGACGAGGGAGTCGTCTGGCACGGTAAAGCGGGAAAGACGATTGTAAGTGGGAGTGGTCCAAACAGGCCGCGTCGGCCAGGGGTTTGTGGGAGTAGGGGTATATTGGTAATAAATGTAAACGTAGCCGCGGTTGGTAGAAGCGGGTTGACCAAATTCCGGATGAAACGCCATGCCAAGCAGTCCGCAATCGTCATAACCTTGATTACGATTCGTGAGATTTAGGAAAATGGTTTTATTGGTAACGGCAGGATCATTTTCAAAAAACCAAACGATGCCCTGGCGCGTGCAGACGTAGAGTAAATTGGTGCCGGGAGCGCAGGTCAGAAAAGTAGGGTCATCAAAGGTTAAATTCGGAAAAGCAGGCACAGTCATCCAACCGCCTGAGGCGTCAGGGGTGGCAGGCGGAAGATTTGTGTTTAAAAATTCGCCAACCGGATGGCGGTTGTTTAATCCGTAAGGCGCGTCAGCCGAGGCTGTGAGGACCGCGATCCAGACGCACATCGCAATAATTAGATTGTATAAAAGCCTGTGCATGTTCGTTAGGTTAGATAGCCCTGATGTTTAACAAGCCAGAGCTTCTCAACCGGTATAAAAGCTGAGCAGATTTTACGCCAAAATGGCCTTTGAGAAAGACTTAATTGTGCCTATCTATCAAAGAGTTAGGAAGGTAAGTCCGTCACAAGAAGTTGTGCAAGTTGTTCTACTGGAGCAGTTGAAAGGGCCATGACCACGTTTTTACCTGTAAATTGGGAGCATGAGCGGCTAAGGCTCCTTTGACATTCGGAGCTGGTTTAAGGTCCAACAAAGTCCAGTCGGCAGCTATCCTGGTATCACCAAAGAGGCTGAGCAATTGCGCCGGTTCTTCGGGTAAAAGCGAAACTTCCACTTGATTAAGGGAATTGGAAATACCTTCGCCCGTCGCCTTTAACCAAGCTTCCTTACGAGTCCAAAGGTTGAAAAAGCCGATGGGCTTCTGGCCCACAGGCAAGGCTTTCAAGGCAGTGCTTTCGCGCGCGGAAAAGAAACGCTCAGCAATCGCTTCAGCATCGCTAAGGGGACGAATCCATTCCACGTCCACTCCGATGGGACACACCCGCGTGACCGCGAGCAGAGCGAAGTCGCGAGAGTGACTCAAATTGAAGTGTAATGTCTCGTTCACAGGCAGACCGCCCAGTGTGGGCTTGCCGCGATCGCTATAGGTAAATTTGAGTTCATGTGCAGGTTTTTGCACATATCGGCTAAGAACAGTCCGGAGCAGACCACGTCCTACTGTGAACCGATTTTGGTCGCGCTCAAAATGAAAGCGATTGGCCCGGGTGCGTTCGTCATCGGAAAGCAGAGACGAAAAGTGCGTGAGTTCGTCGGTGGTGCGATCCAAGGTCGCGCTCCAGACATGGACTTCGCGTTCAGCGAGAAACCATTCAGTTGGCGGTGTCGGCCAATTCATTTTGAAAAGGTTAACCGAAGTTCTCCCATATCGGTTTATAAGCAGCCACAAAATCCGTCCAACTGGTGGAATTCGTTCTGAGCTGGTCTTGCAGTCTCTTTTTCAAAATGGATTCGTTGAGAGATTGATTGTCCCAAAGAAGCAACACAAGTGCATGGAACAGGCGCTCTCGTGGATAACGCGTCGCTTGGTTCCCGAATGCGCCACCGAAACCAAAAGTCTTCAAGTTAAGGAGGAAGTTTCGCCAGCGCGCGGTTTCAGCACATTTGTCGAGGGAGGAAAGCGCATACTCGCGAGCGGAAGTGAAAGGGTGTTGCAGGCGACGACCTTCGGCCCAGAGCCAAAGTCGGTGTCCCAGACCGCTGACTTCAGCATGGCGCTTTTCAAATTCAGCTTTTGTCATTTTAACCGTGCGGGGATGGAGTTTGAAATCAACCCCGGCTGCATGGTATTGACGCACTTCTGCCAACCAAGGCAGGGTTTCGGGAACCGCGAGTTTATTGAGCCGATGATGACGTTCGGTGCAACTCCAATGATATTGGCCGAACACGGTAAGCACAGCGTCGCCCAAGGCCAATTGCGCCTTCGCTAGATTGCGGCCGATGAAGTCCGTCTGGTCTGCGGTCAAGGTATCGAGTCGTAGAAAATCCTTTGCAAGGAGCAGACCGGAGCAGCGGTTGAACAGCAGGCGAGTTGCTTCGTGCAATGGAATTTGGTCGGCAACGAGATGATGCGCGCAATCATCAAATATTTTCTCCTCTCCAAAAATGGTTCGATGACCGGCAACCAAGTCGTAGGTGAACATGGAGATGGCGCTGGTGCGCAGCTTTTCAACAGAGTAAACCTTGAATTCCACGTGCAAGCCCGCATCAGGTGAAAGCCGTTCTCCCAGTTCATGCAGCGGTCGGCGATATTTGCGTTCGCTCAGCAGAATGTTGCCGCGCACAAAAACGTAGAATTCCAAATCGTTGTAAGGGCGGTCGTCGGAAACGGTTTTGAAAACGCCGCCCTGACCTCGACCGTAACCGCCGCCGAGGACCAAGGCCTCGAGTTCCGGCGCGGGGATAAGGGATTGCACGCCGGACAGGACGCGGCGGCACATCTCAGCCAATTGAGCTTCGAGTGCCTCGCTGCCATCCAATGTGAATCGCGGTATCACGATGATTGCGGTCTAAATCTTCTCCCCAATGCTGAGAGCATTTTAAGGATATTTTATTTTCGATAAAAAGACCAGCCTTCACGGAAGCCGGCGAGTCTGGCCTGGCGTTGTTGCCAGCGAATTCGCATGGCGTGAGAGAATTCATTCAGTCGATGATTTTGCGAGCAATAACGAAAATCGCGGCGGACATCACCGAGCCAGCCGAGCAACACCGTACGAAACCAATTAAAATCAGTTGGCTTGCCTGTCCAAACAGCAGCCAGGGCTTTAGCCTCGCCGAAGCTGCGTTTGTAAGCTTGGGGTGGCGTGTAATTGTGTGAGTGCATCACTACCGTGTCTGGACAATACACAACACGGTAGCCTTGGGCGCGGCACCAGCGTGTGTATTCATCATCTTCCGAGTATTGCATTTTTTCCAGGAAGCCGCGCTTGGACCAAATGTCTTTGCGCAAGCCGCTGCTCACCATGCTGAAGAAGTGATCCCATTTGGCTGATTCGCGATTAGGCCCAAAGCAACGCTCATAATCATAAGCAAACACCGCCTGACAATCGGGGCGGGGGATTTGCCGTCCAAAGACCGCCGCCGTTTGCGGGTCCTGCAAGGTGGTAACCAAAGGACGCAGCCAGTTGGTCCCCTGAGGCGTGGCGTCGGTATTCAGGAAAATGCCGAACTCGGAACGGGCCAATTGCATCCCGTGATTCATGACCCGGCTGGGGTTATATTCGGAAGACTTGATCTGGATGAAATGAGCAGGTTGGGCCTTGCTGATCAAATCAACCGAGCCGTCGGTGGAGCCGGAATCGATAACGATCAATTCCCAATTTTTATATTCCTGCGCCTGGACGGCGGGCAGGGTGTCCTTCAAGGCCCAGCCTTCGTTGAAGGAGCGCATGATGATGCTGACCAACGGATCGCTCATGCGGGAGTTTTCTTGAAAAATCGATCAAAGCGTTGGGTAACTTTTTCTGACACTTTTTCGCGTTCGGTTTCCGCGAGTCCCCAACGCCATAAACTCAAAGCCGCCACCGCGCAGCCCAAAGCTCCTTCCAGAATGAACACTAGCGTGTTGTCCCTGAAATCCAGCAAGGGAACCCAGCGGCAGATTAGCCCAAAGACAAGGAGGGGTACGCCGGCTGATAAATTTTGAAGCAAGACTTTACGTGCCAGGCCACGTCGATTTACTCCTGCGTCTTGCGCCGCCCAAGGCCAGAGATAAAACCAGCCGATGACCAACGCCGGAATGAGCGAACCGATGGCAACGCAAACAACATTTTTGAAAATAAGCACGAGCGTGACGCTGATGACCAAGTTGGCAAGCGCTTCGGCAACTGAGAGTTGGACGAGTCTTTTTTCATGGCCGCACATCATGAAGATTTTCTTGGAAATGCTATGTGTTATAATGGTGGAATAGCCCCAAAGCAACAACACCTGACCTGTCCAGAAGGTATCCAGGCTGACCGGCTGATTTTTATTCAGGAGGCGCATCAAGCCCTCCATAAAAAGGGCGCAGAGCAGGTAAAGCGGAGTTGCCACCATGACGTTAAAACGAGTGCCATCCACCAGTAATCGTTGCAGGGCTGTGCGGTCGCCCTTCGCATGCAGATGAGCGGCAGCAGGCGAGATGGTTTCGGGTAATTGGAGAGTAAAGGAATAGAAAATATCCGCCACCTTGGCGCCGAGTTGATAGATGGTTACCGCTGCTGTGGTGATGGCAGTGGCGATGATTAGTTTATCAGTCTGCATCATAATTACCGAGGTAACGATGCCAATATACGCGTATGCAGAAAAACGCATTGATCCTCGCAAAACGTTCCACGAAAAATATTTGGGACGGATTTTCACTTCCGGCATGAACCGTAATCCCAGATAGCCGCCCAGCAAACTTGGAACCAGAGAAGTGGTCAGTGAGATGATAAAAATGTTCTTCAACCCCCAGTGGTAATGCATGGCGGCAATGAATAACCCGTAATTAACAACTGCAGCGGCAGAAGCCAGATTGTTGGCAAGGGCGATGCGCTGCTGGCCGTACAAAATCTCAATTGAGATTCCGATGGGAAACGATAGTCCAACAAAGCAAAGGAAAAGCACGAGGATTTGACGGAAGGATTCGCGATTTTCAGGAGTCACGTTAATCATCCCGATCAGTTGATGCGAACTCAGCAGCACGAAGCCAATAATGACGGCTGCGCTGATGATATAGAAAAAGAAGATCGTGCTTAGCACCTGGCTCAACTGTTTCCAATCCTTGTGCACGGAAAGTTCCGCCACCTTTTTTTGAGCCACCAGACCAAAGCCGAAATCCATCAATATTCCATACCCGAAAATACCCCAAAGCAGGGAATAAAAACCAAACTCCTCATCGGTGAGACCGGAATGCATCCCCAAAAAATCCTTGGGAAACAAAAGGCGGATTGTCAAAAATCCCAACACCATGCGCAACGCCATGCGCAGATAATTGGAAATCGAGTTGCGCCAGATTTTCTTTCTTAAATCGTCTGATGTCATTTTTTATTTGGTGAACGGTCAAACACATGCCGTTCAGCCGCCTGATAAATCGTTTCCAACTGCTGGCCAATGGCCGACCACGTATAACGGGCATGGACTTCTTTGAGCCCGGCTTTGCCCAACTGCTGTCGAAGCAGGGGTTGTGCCACGAGCATTTCCAGATTGGCTGCAAGTTTATCCACGGCATCTGCAGCCAAGGGATCGAAAAACAATCCCGTTTGCCCCTGTTGAATAAACGTCTTCAGCCCACCCACCTGACTGGCCACCACGGCCTTGCCGGCGCTCCATGCTTCCAGAACGACAATTCCAAACGGTTCATGGACGGATGGCAATGCAAAAACATCACAGGCATGGTAGGCATTTACCAAATCCGGATTATCTGTGCGTATACCGGGTAGCATTTTGACAGCCATTTCCAGATTGTGTTCTCGAATGTACCGGCGCAATTTTTCCGCGTATTCAGTCTGCGTTTCCGGTCCCATGAGAACAAGAAAAGATTCTGGATGCCGAGCCCGGAGCTTGGCAAAGGCTTCGACTAGAACGTGCTGATTCTTCTGCGCATCAATGCGGCTGATATTCACAACCAGGAAGGCCGATTCTGGGATTCCATGTTTGCGCCGGAAACTCGAACCATCCCCATTCGCGAACTTGACCGGGTCAACACCGTTGGGCAGATAGGAAATGCGGTCGTGGGAAATGGTTTTGCTGGCTTCGTCGAGTTCGGATTGTCCGACGCAAATGATATAATCCGCATCCTGCAACACCCGACGCGAACCAAGCAGGGCACCCAGCGCTTTGCCCCATTCGAGCTTGCCGTGGGTCGGGCGCATCATGGTGGTCAGTTCGGTGACCGGATAATCAAAAGCGCCGCCATGGACGGAAACGACATAAGGTATGCGGCGAAGGCGGGCAGCGGTCCGCACCTGCCCACCGAGTCGCGCCATCGTATGGAGATGGAATAGGCGAACTCCTTTTGTTCGCAGCAGAGCCATGAAGAGAGCAGGGGAGATCAAGCTGCCACCCTTTTTATCCAGGAGCGCCTTATCGGCGGCAGATAGTCCGAAGTAGGGATATGAATAATTGAAACGACGAACCGGAATGCCAGCGAAGGTTTCGGTGGATTTATTTGAGAGGGCGAGTGAAGTCAGGATTTCCGGTTGCCAGCCAGTGCGTTGTTGCTCCCGCGAAATCTCCAAAAGAACCGTTTCCGTGCCGCCCCATTCCTCGGCAACGAAGCGCCGGGGAACATGCAAGATGCGTTTTTTGGAATCGTTCCCCACCTGATGATTAATGGCCAAAGTGTTTATGTAAGGTTCGTGCTTTTATTAACAAAAGTATTTGGCAGAACATCATTTGCATATTCGTGCGTGAATATCTTCAAAGAGAGGGCTGGAAAGTCAAGCCTGTGTGCTGATAAGCTAATTTTTTGTTTTGGCTCTAAGCTCTTTAAAGTAAGACAGTTGCAATACTTTAAGGCGGCTTGGCATTTCATTTTTTTCGACATGGGTGTTGCAAATGAACGATTTACACATGGGAAAGCACTTTTAGCCTTTATTAGTTTGCCTTGGTGTATGAAATTAAAACTTGCATCGAGGGCGAAGATTGATAGGTTTTCCGCTCCTTTCGAAAGGAAAATTGATTTATGGCAAAAATTTGTGAATTAACAGGCACCGGTCCGATTAAAGGCAGTCACATTTGGCGCAGTGGTAAAGCCAAGAAAAAAGGCGGCATCGGTACGCACGTAACGGCAATCACCAAGCGGCGGTTCATGCCGAACCTGCAGCGCGTTAAGGCGGTCATCAATGGCGAAGTGCGTTATATCCGCGTCACCGCCAATGCGATCAAGCAGGGCCTCGTGACCAAAGCCCCTAAGCGGACTTGGAAAAAGGGCGACGTCAAAGCCAAGAAGGCTTAAATTCCCATCTCATTTAAATAAAAAGGCGCTCATAAGGAGCGCCTTTTTTATTTTCCGACAGAAAGATTATTTCCCTTTGAGCCGATGCATGGTCGCGCGTTTGAGTTCGCGATCCGAGTCGCGCTGCTTGATATCATCCCGCTTATCAAACTCCACCTTGCCTTTGCCAACGGCCAGGGCCACCTTCACCCGACCATTCTTCCAATATAAAGAGAGAGGGAAGAGGGCATTTCCTTTTACGGAAGTTAAGCTGAAAAGCTTGCGAATCTCGTTCTTGTGCAGCAATAGTTTGCGGACTGCCTTGGGTTGGTGATTCTGACGGTTGCCCTGCGCGTATTCGTCAATGTGAGCATTGTACAGGAATACTTCATCCTTTTCCACGCGGGCAAACGCATCTGCAATCTGCCCCTTACCAGCGCGGAGAGCCTTGACCTCCGTGCCATGCAAAACGATGCCCGCCTCGAAGGTTTCGAGGATGTGGTAATCGCGCCGCGCTTTGGAGTTGGTCAGAATGTCCGCCATAAATAAAGACAGCCAGAAGATATCTTCTGGCTGGTCGCAAAGCCAATGAAATGCTCTGGAACGAGGAGGAGCTTAATGCTTCTTCCGCTTCTTGCTGGTATTGCTGGGCCGCTCGTTCTGGGCCGGAGCGGGAAGATCCCAGCCCATTTTGTCTTCCACGATTTCCAGCAACGCGATATCAGCGGCACCGAGACCGGTAACGTCCGCGATCATGGGCCGACTGGCACCACCGCCGCCAGAGTTGAGCTGGCGGACGCGACGTGAAACAAGATTTATCAGAACGTTGGGATTGCCAACCTTCTCCAATGCTTTTTTACAGAGTTCGGGATTCAAAGTTTTATTCTCGATTTAAAGTCGAGCCGGATAAGATAAGCCCCTTTGGTTCAAACGCAATACAAAAAAATTCAATCCATCCTTGCGTCCGGAGACGACTTTCTTTACAACACCGCCCATGCCGAAAGCGAAGCGAAAGCCCTTAACCACCAACGTCCAGCAATCATTTGATCTCCAAGGCTACCTTGCCCGACAGACAGCAACTGTAAATAAGGCTTTAGCCGGGTTTTTACCCAAGCCGACCACCAAACCCGCCACTATTCATAAAGCGATGCATTACTCGCTGTTCGCTGGCGGCAAACGGATGCGTCCCGCTCTTTGCCTGGCAGCCTCGGCGGCTTGCGGCGGAGATGAATCGGAAGCCATGCCCCTGGCATGCGCAGTGGAATGCATTCATACCTATTCCTTGATTCACGACGACCTGCCAGCAATGGATAATGACGATTATCGCCGGGGCAAGTTAACCAACCACAAAGTTTTTGGAGAGGGTATCGCAATTCTGGCGGGAGACGCTCTATTGACCCAGGCTTTTGAGATTGCTGCGCAAGCCCGCGCTTGGCCCCGTTATTCGCACAAAACCATTTTCTTGGAAGTGGCCCGTGCATCCGGATCGCTGCAACTAATCGCCGGGCAGGTCGCGGACGTGGAGGCGGAAGGTAAAAAGATTTCCACGAACGAACTTAAATATATTCATGAGCGCAAGACCTCAGCCTTGCTTTGTTGCTCGGCGCGGCTGGGTGGCATGAGCGCCAATTGCACCGCACAACAACTTAAGGCGCTGACGGATTTTGGTTACAACGTGGGACTCGCGTTTCAGATCATTGATGACATTCTGGACGTGACGCAAACGAGCGAGCAACTGGGCAAGACTGCGGGCAAGGACACCGCCGCTCAAAAGGCGACTTATCCGTCACTGATAGGATTGGAAAAGTCTCGCAAGATTGCGAAGCAACTCACTGACCGCGCATTTGCCTCCCTGAAAGTTTTCAAAGGCAAGGCTGTCGCGCTGGAGGCGCTGGCGGAGTATCTACTCAAACGGAACAAATAAAAACTGGTTTGCTCAAGCTCCTGCGTAATAGTCGTCCACCTTTTTGGCGACATCTTTATATCCAATGTCCACTTCGTAAATAATTTTGAACTGCTCGATGGCTTCTTCTTTCTTGGCCATCTTTTCCAGAATCGTGCCCAGCGTGTAGTGCAGTTCTTTTTTCTCGTCGTCAAAAACCAATTTTTCCTTGAGTGCTTCCTGGAGTCGCTTCGCTGCAATATCATTCATGCCCCGCTTGGCAAAACATTGGGCCAGAAAAGTCATGGCTTGAATCCGCCGGTGCGGGTTGTTCATGGCCTTTTGAAATTCTTGAATGGCCTCGCTGATCTTGCCGGCCTCGTAATACAGTTGGCCCAGTTCGAAGCGAATTTGCAGGTCCGTGGGATAGCGATCTGCCCGCTCCTTGCACTCGTTTAGCTGAAAGGTTTGACGTTCCGCTTTAAGTTCCGCCATCTTCTCCGGGTAATCCGACGCATTGGGGTCCAATTGGGACACGGTGTAATCCAGTTTGCGAATTTTTGTTTCGGCAACCTTGCGCTGCAAGGCGGAATCATTACCGCCATCACGCTCAAGGATTTGTCCGTAATAGCCCAGCGCCTTATCAAATTGGTTCTTTTGGGTGTACAAGTCGCCGAGGTCGCGCAACAACTTCATGTTGGCTGGTTCAGTCCTCAGGCGCGCCTCATATTCCTTGATCAACCGTTCAGCCACGTCTTCGTTTTTATGCTGGCGGTTTTGCTGTTCCAGTGAAACTGATTCCTCTTTGTTCTTCAAAACATCCCGATAAGAACCTTCACCATCCGCCAACGCTCCATAGCCGCCCTGGTCCATGGTCTTATGGGCGGAGGAATTCTTGAGGGCTTGAAAGATTTCATTATCCGCCGGGTATTCCCGTTGCAGATTGATCAGAATCTGTTCGGAACGCGAAGTGTCACCGGCCAATGATAACGCCTCGGCCAGTTGCATGTTGAATTGCTTATCTCGGGGCGAATTTCTAACGAGTATTTCCAATGACAGCACCGCCGTCTTGGGCATTTCCGATGCCATGGCAGCTTCCGCAATTATTTTGTGCGCTGAGGAGTTCTGAGGATCTGTGCTCAGAATTTGTTCAGCGATATTGATGGCTTCGAGCGGATTATTGCGCAGAGCCATTTGCGCCTTGGCGACTAATGGCGAAGAACCGGCGCTGCTGAATACCTTTTTGAAAAAACCGCCACCCTTGCCGACCTTGCTTTGTTGCGCGATTCGCAGTGATTTCCGGCTGTCATAATTTCGCGGCTCCTTCTCCAGAATCTGGGTAAAGAGCGCGATCGCATAGTCAAAATTTTCCCTCTGCAAGGCATCCATACCTTTCGTATGGATTGGCCGCAAATCCCTCGGTAAATCATTAACACTTTTCTCTGCCATGGCAAAGATTCTGGCAGATTCTGCCAAAAAAGCCAACTCAAACATAGCATGTAAATCCCGGCCATTTTGGGAAACAAACCCATTCTTCCAAGGTTTAAATGGAATTCATCAGATAAGATGAACTCGTCAGGTTGACTGTCCCCGTTTCAAGTTTTAAATTCTCCTGTGTCGGTTCTTGATATCCATTTTCATAACGGAGGAGTGCATTTACCCAAACTGGGTTTGTGGCTTGATGCGCACGAACCAATACTGGGCGCGGAACGTGTTTTTATCAGTCATGCCCATTCCGACCATACTGCTCCGCATCGTGAGGTGATCGTCAGCGAACCGACTTCGAAGCTCATGTTCGCCCGCATGGGTGGCGTGCGGCAGGAGCATGTTCTTAACTTCGGCGAGACTGCCGCGTACGAATTCAACGGCACGGGTTTTCGCATCACGCTCGTTCCAGCGGGCCATATCTTCGGCAGCGCGATGTCTTTCATCGAAGCCAATGGCGAATCTCTCCTTTATACCGGTGATTTCAAACTCCGCCAAAGTCTCTCTTCGGAATTGTGCGAACCGCGCCATGCCGATGTTCTCATCATGGAAACGACCTTTGGTCGTCCCGCATATAAGTTTCCGCCCGCGCACGATGTGATGCAGGGGATTATTCGCTTTTGCAGACAAGCTCTCGACAACGAGGAAACTCCCGTATTGCTTGGTTACTCGCTCGGCAAAAGCCAGGAACTGCTGCGCAGTTTGGGGGAGGCGGGATTTCCCATAATGCTCCATGGTGCGGTTTATAAGCTCACGAGGATTTACGAACAGTTCGACCAATCCTTTCCGCCGTATGAGGCTTATGAAGCGGGCTCAGCCAAGGGTAAGGTTCTTATCTGTCCGCCGCATGTCGCCAATTCCGCCATGTTGCGCAAGCTTGGCAAAATCCGCACGGCCATTCTTACCGGCTGGGCGGTCGATCCCAATTGCCGCTACCGGTATCAATGCGATGCTGCCTTTCCTATCAGTGATCATGCGGATTTCCCTGATCTCATTGAAATGGTAAAACGTGTCCAGCCAAAAAAGGTCTACACGCTTCATGGATTCGCCGCAGATTTCGCCCAGACCTTGCGCGAGCTGGGTTACGATGCTCAAGCCTTGAGCGAACAGGAACAATTCTCTCTCGACCTCGCGCTTGACCTCAAACGCAAGCTCTCAAAGAAGCGTCCGCCTGCATCGAAAAACAATTCTGCTCAAAATGGGCATTCAATTGCCGAACCAAGTGATAGCCATTCGTTCCACGATTTTGCTCAGGCTTGTTCTGCCATTGCTGCGGACAGCCGCAAGCTTGAGAAGGTGCGCGTGCTTGCCGAATACTTTCGGCTGCTGAAAGAGAGCGCCATTCCCATCACTGCCACCTGGCTTACCGGTTTGCCTTACGCGAGCAGTCAGAATAAGACGCTACAGGCGGGGTGGGCGGCTTTACGCAATGCACTTTGCGAAATCAGTGGCCTCACAACTGACGCTTTCCACCAAGCTTATCTGAAGCACAGCGACCTTGGCGAAACGGCCTTCGAGATTTTTCAGCATCACCAGGTGCCACCCACGCTCTCCGTCGAACGCGTTAATGAATTCTTCCGCCAGCTTCATGCCGCGCAAGGTTCACTGGCGAAGCTGCCGTTGCTCATTGATGTGCTGCAGCTTTGCAGTCCGCTGGAGGCGAAGTATCTCATCAAAATTATTACGGGTGATCTTCGCATCGGCCTCAAGGAAGGGTTGGTTGAGGAAGCCATCGCGCGCGCCTTTGAACAGCCGGCGGAGCAGGTGAGGCAGGCAAATCTTCTCCTGGGCGATATTGGCGAAACTGCCCGCTTGGCCAAAACGAATCAGCTTGCTGGCATTGGCATCATTCCATTTCGCCCCATCAAATGCATGCTGGCTTCGCCAGAGGAATCACCTACCACGATATGGGACCGCATGCAGGCAACTGAGCGAGAACGGAATCCTGCAGCCAATGGCAATGCCCACGCCGTCGTTTGGCTGGAAGATAAATACGACGGCATTCGGTGCCAGTTGCACAAGGTCGGCGACCGCGTGGCTTTGTATTCCCGTGACCTCAAAGACATCACCACAACCTTCCTTGATCTCGCGGATTCGGCGCGACAGGTTCCGACCGATTTTATTCTGGATGGCGAGATTCTGGCCATGCGCGAAGACCGCGCGCTTCCATTCTCCGATCTGCAGAAACGGCTTGGCCGTCGCCAAGGCGATTTGTTCATGGGCGGACAGGTGCCTATCAAGTTCATTGCCTTCGATTTGCTCTGGTTGAAAGGCGAAAGCTATTTGAATCGTCCTTTGCAAGATCGGCGTCAGAAACTCGAATCATTGCCCACGTTGCCAGATAGCTTTCGCCTCGCTCGCATCACTCAAGCGAACTCCATTGATGACATCGCCAATGCCTTCGACGCGGCCCGCAAGCGCAATAACGAAGGGCTGATCGTCAAGGATACTGCGAGTCTTTATCTGCCTGGGCGGCGCGGCCTTGCCTGGCTCAAGCTGAAGAAAGCCTATGCTACTTTGGATTGTGTGGTGGTCGGCGCAGAGTATGGTCATGGCAAACGGAAGGCTGTCTTGAGTGATTATACTTTTGCCGTGCGCGACGAGCAGACCGGTGAGCTCAAGACCATCGGCAAGGCTTACAGTGGCCTGACCGACATTGAGATCGGCGAACTGACCGAGCATTTCCTCGGCAAAGTGATCCGCCATCGCGGACGTTACCATGAAGTCGAGCCGGACACAGTGCTCGAAATCGCCTTTGACCGCATTCAACCCAGCGACCGCCACACGAGCGGCTTGGCCCTGCGTTTCCCACGTATCCTCCGCATTCGCACTGATAAGTCACCTACTGAAATCGACACCATCTCCGCCGCTCAAAAGCTGGTGAAGTGACCTTCCAGTGAACCGGTTTTTTCGGAAAATCCTCAAAAACCCCTTATTTTCCCGTCGTCGATGAAATCGACGACGAGGCGATTTCTGTCATTCGGTTGACTTACATATCAACTCTGACAGCAGAATAACAAATCAGCCGCCAAGGTAAAGTAATGATTGTTACTTTATGTTTTTATTTTTGAAAGTTCATTATTTCCTTTGGCAGGTATTTATGGACGCCTTCTAGGGCTTACACCTACTGCTACAGGCATTTAGTTCGGTTACGCTATGACCAACAAAAGGGTGGGCTCATAAAAGCCCGGGTTTGTTGTATAACCGGAATCTTTTGTTTATGAACCAGCAAAGTAATTTAAATCTCAGTGCCTCTTCTGCTCTTTTTCTCGTAAAGGCCATTCGTTTCGCTCTCTCCAGCCTGCTTTTGATCGTGCTGCTTTCCCTGTGCGTTTCACCATCCAAGGCTGACCTTTTTGCGCTTCAACGCCAATCCCCGCAGTTGATGCGTTTCAACGAAGCTTCCCACACATTGGCCGGAACGTCCTATTCGCCGGACTCCTCGGAAAGTTTCGACGGCATGGCTTTCGGTCCAGATGGTAATTTGTATGTGGTTGACAACATTCTTGGCGATGGACGCGTTCTGCGGTTCAACGGCCAGACTGGCGCATTTATTGACGTGTTTATTTATCCTTCCTCTAATCAACGGATTTATTCTCCTCATGCGGTGACCTTTGGACCTGACGGTCAACTTTATATTGGTGTAAGCACAACCAATAACGAGGGATCTCTAATAGTGCGTTACGACGGCAAAACTGGAGTTTATTTGAACACGTTCGTTCTGCCGGGAGCGGGTGGACTTGGCCAAGTGAGTGATATGGCTTTTGGCAACGATGGGAATCTATATGTAGTAGATAGTTCAAAAGGAGTGCTGCAGTACAGTGGCGTAGACGGTCACTTTCTCTCCGTTTTTGCGGTATGCCCTACGAATGTTTATCCCCGCAATTTGGCGTTCGGGCCTTCGGGAGATTTATTCCTCACTACAACCGCCAATAGCGTTTTGCGTTTTAACGGAGCGAATGGAACTTTACTTGGCACGTTTATCCCGCCCGGCTCGGGTGGCCTCACAAGTCCCGCGGGTCTTGCCTTTGATGCTGCCAGTTCTCTTTGTGTCAGCAGCACCGGTTCCCGCTCAGTGCTGCGCTACAATGGCAATACAGGCGCTTTCATGGATTCGTTTCAACTCCCTTCCGGCCCGCCGTCCAGTCGCGGACCAACTTTTCTGGCTATCACACCTGTGCCTCCTCAATTGAAAATTCAGAGATCAGGTTCCAACCTTGTTCTTAGTTGGCCAAGGCTCGGTGCCAATTTCTCGCTGCAAGCCAGCAGCGATTTCTCGCCCACCTGTCATTGGACCACCGTCACCAATACACCTGTGCTGGTCGGCAATGTGAACACCGTAACCGTCGGTATTGTTTCGGCTGCCAGGCTTTACCGCTTGATGCGCTAGGTAAGTTTTTGTTGGGTGCTTAATGTGCGCACTTCGGCCAGTCCTGCCTCCACTTCAGTTCGTGGCAAATTGCCTTGCTCCAAGGCGGGATCGCTGTGGCGCAGCAATCGTTCATAAAAGGCTATCGCTTCAGTTCGCAGGTTGTCATTGACCGGCTCTGCTTCGAGCAAGGCGAACAAGGCATCTTCAGCGCGGCCGTAGGCCCCAATACGTTCGTAATAACGCCACAATCCCGCCTGAGTTCGCAAAGGCAAAACGAGATCGCTAAGTTGATCGCGCAGCATGTCTATCCGGAAAATGAAATCCGGCAGTTCGAAATCCGCATCCCGCAATTGAAGCGTTAGCAGGAGATTCAAAGCCTTAAGCCGGCAAACCTGGCTTTCCATTTCGCGCCCTTGGACGGCATGCAGTTGACCTGCCTCTTGCAGCAGTTGCACCAGAATCAGGCTTTTTTCACGGAGTACATGGGTTGGATCATCCAACGTGAGCCGCGCCATTAATTGGGTTTCCGTGAGCCGGCTGATGGCTTCGGCCCCGCTGCCGAGCAGTTCAAGAAACGCCTTGTCCAGCGCCACATGCGCTTCGACATATTCGCGCGAGTCAATCCGCTCCCGAATGCCAGCCAGCATCCGCGCGAATTTCTCCACCATATCCAAAATGTAATCCCTCCGAATCATTACTGAGAACATCGAAGCAGAAGGGCTTGGTTGTCAATCTCGCAATCCATTTTGCTTCTATCAAAAGTGCGTTTGATTTGATAAAAATGACCGTGCCATGAGTCCCGTCACCCATTTCCTGATTGGTTGGATTACCGCAAATACTGCGGATCTAAATCGACGCGACCGGGCCATCGTGACCGTTGCCGGAATTATTCCAGACCTTGATGGCATTGGCATCGTTGCTGAAGTCCTTACCCGTAATTCTGCCAAGCCACTTACTTGGTGGTCAGACTATCACCACGTTCTGGGACATAACGTTGGATTTGTCTCGCGGTAATTGTGGCTGCGCTCTTGCTCGCCTCACAAAAATGGAAGACCGCACTGCTGGTCGCCGTTAGTTTCCATTTACATTTGCTTTGCGACCTTATTGGCGCACGTGGTCCCGATCTTCACCAATGGCCGATTCCTTATTTATTGCCATTCTCGAATACGTGGCAATGGACTTGGTCCGGGCAATGGGCGTTGAATGCCTGGCCGAACATGTTCATCACCGTCATGGCTCTGGGCATGACCTTGTGGCTGGCGTGGAAAAAAGGTTATTCGCCGTTGGAAATGTTTTCCTCCAAGTCAGATAACGTCTTTGTGGCGACATTACGACGGCGTTTTCCGCATTCTGGGATTCAAACAATCGATTAGATCGAAATCATCGATCCCTCGTCCTGCACCTTGAGGAAGTCCAAAACTTTCGCGACCGATTCAGCCACGGTAAGATTGCCGGTTTGCAATTCAAGCTCCGGTTTCAACGGCGCTTCATAGGGGGCGGAGATGCCGGTAAATTCCTTGATTTCATTCGCGCGCGCCTTGGCATAAAGCCCCTTGGGATCGCGCTGCTCGCAAACTTCCAGCGAAGCATTTACGTAAACCTCGACAAACTGATTCTGCGTTCCTTCCAGCATCTTGCGCACTAAATCGCGGTCGGTTCGATAAGGTGAAATGAACGCCGTAATGCAAATAATACCGGCATCAGCCAGCAGCTTGGCAACTTCGCCTACGCGACGAATATTTTCCTTGCGATCTTCCGGCGAGAATCCCAAATCGGAGCAAAGACCATGGCGGATTTTATCGCCGTCCAACACATAGGCGTGCTTGCCGATGTTGAACAGTTCTCGTTCTAACTCATTAGCAACCGTGGATTTGCCCGCGCCCGAAAGCCCGGTCAGCCACAACACACAACCAGAGTAGCCGTTACGCAGGCCGCGTTGTGCCGAAGTAATTTTGCCTTCACTCCAGAAAATATTGCCGCTCTTGTGCAGACCGTCCGAGGTGCGTTTGGGATAATTACCC
>JAQGPC010000274.1 GCA_028293285.1 Pedosphaera sp. | reverse complement strand
ACCTTCGGATACCGTGTTGGTGGCGGAAGTGGATCCGAATTCTCCGAACAATACGGCCCCGGCTCAATCGAACGTGACCTCCCAGTATTCGGTTGGAAGGCATGAACAGCGTGGGAACCTTGCCATGGCCGATGGCAGCGCGCGGTCAGCCAAAACCAATGATTTTCAATTTGACAGCACGGTTTCGAATTCTGCGTCTGCGGAATGGGCGGTCCAGCGCAAGATATATTGGTACCCCACGGAGAATACGCCTAACTGATGGCCAGATTGCCGGATGGTCACCAATTTCTAACTGAAGTTGGCTGGCCTATGAACTTGAAAAATCCCTGATCATAGGGCGTGAAGCATTCAATTTTAATAACGAGAAGAACAAATACGATAGACCCATAACAACGAAACATACCCGAGAGCATCCCACTATGAAACGAGCATTCCTCACCTTGGCTATAATGACCACCCTGGCAGCCAGCACTCAAGCTGCGCTGGTACTGACTGAAAGATTTTCCTATCCTGACGGCGCCATAGTAGGCGCACCAAATTCTCCGTGGAACAGCCATAGTGGAACCGGGGGTTCCATGCTTTGTTTGAACAACATGCTGGTAGTTTCGACTTCGCGCACGGAAGATGTGAATGCGTTCCTGGAGGGCGTCACCAGCTTAACTGATCCATCGCCCTACAACACCAATAGCGCGTCCATACTTTATTCCAAATTCCAGGTGTATTTCACAGGGACGCCTTCAGTAGCTGGTGCATACTTTGCACATTTCAAAGATAACAACGGTGGAGCGGCCACGGGTTTTGGTGGTCGCATCTGGGCTACCGCGACCAATGCCGTAAGTGGTGGTTCGCTCCCGGCTGGTCAGTTGCGCCTGGGTATCGGCAATGGGAGTTCCTCGCTTCAAGGCAGTGGCCAGATCAATACTACTCTCACCACGAACGTGATTTATACTGTGGTCACCCGCTTTGTGCCTGCCACCGGTGTCTCCACCATCTGGCTCAATCCGACTGCGGAAACCGACCCAAGCGTTACCGCGACCGACGTGGGTACTTCAATCCGGCCCAACGCGATGGATGTTTATGCTTATGCTTTTCGGCAAGCCACGGGCGAAGGCACTATGTTCATCGATAACTTGAAGGTGGCGACTTCATTCGCCGGTCTCAGCGCTCCTTCCATCTCATTTATCCCCAGTCAGGCTACTCCGATGAATGCCTCCACCGCCGCCATTCCTTTCTCCGTGGTGGATGATGAAACTCCCGCCGCCAGCTTGGTCGTTGCGGGCACTTCGTCGGACACCACATTGCTGCCAAACGCGAGCATCGTTATTGGTGGCAGTGGCACCAACCGCACGGTTACTTTGACGCCGACCACCGGAGAGCAAGGTTCGACCACTGTCACTATTTCATGCACCGACACCGACAACAATGTGACAACTATCAGTTTCCTTTACACTGTTGGCGCACCCGTCATTTCGGCCATTCCGAATATCAATACTCCGAGCAACACCACTCCTGCCGCGGTTTCTTTCACGGTGGGTGATGCTGAATCCCCCGCTTCCAGCCTGACATTGAGTGGCACTTCCTCCAATCCGAGCCTCATTCCAAACGCCAGCATCATTTTTGGTGGAAGCGCTTCCAACCGCACAGTGACGGTGACTCCGGCCGCCAATCAGATCGGTGTTTCCACGATCACGGTGACTGTGAGTGACGGTATTAACACGGCCTCCAGCAGCTTGGCCGTGACGGTTTATCCGCTCTTGGGCTTGATATTCCAGGATGATTTTAATTATCCCGATGGTGCGCTTTATACCGCGCCTTCCAGCCTCTGGCAGCATCACAGCCCGACGGCCACGAACTTCTTTGAACTTTCAGTCAGTAACAACCAGGCGGTTTTGAGCCAGGGCCTGCAAGAGGATCTGAATGTGGCCATCACCAACACCACAGGGTACTTCCCGAGCAACGGCATTGTGCTCTACTCGGGTTTTACTGTTGCCTATACGGCACTGCCTTCGCAGGCGGGAGATTACTTCATCCATTTCCGCGATAATCCCACCAGTGGAACCAGCTTCCGCGCCCGCGTCTTCGGCAGCACGACCAATGCGGCAGTCGGCAAGTTCCGCCTGGGTATCGCCAATCAAGGTGGGGCGCCGAGTGTTGATTACCCGGTTGATCTCAGCCTGAACACAACTTATTCAGTGGTGACCCGGTATAATGTTGGCACGGGTGTCAGCACGCTCTGGGTCAACCCTCAGGCGGAGTCCTCAACCAGTGTTACCGCCACGGATGCCATCGGTATCACGGAAATTGATTCCTATGCCATGCGCCAGAGCAGCGGCATCGGTACCAACCTGGTTGATAACTTGAAAATCGGAACCTCGTTTTCCGATGTCGCGACCATCGTCGCCGCGCCGGCACCTATTCCGCTGAACCTGCAATACACGGGTGCCAGTGTCATCCTCACGTGGACCAATCCATCATTCCACCTCCAATCCGCCACGACTGTGGCCGGGCCATACACTGATGTGTCGGGTGCGACGAGCCCTTACACGAACTCAGTCAGCGGCTCGGAACTGTACTTCCGTTTGAAATACTAAACGAATACAGGCGTAAATTACAAAAGAACGGCGCGTATGCGCCGTTCTTTTTTTCTATGCGGTCGGGGTGCGGACATGCCGGGCCGGGAAGCATGTTTAAAAATTAAATTTCCAGTGATTTCGTCATTATTTTGTTGCGTTGGTTTGATCTGCGATTAAGATGCAACGCAATCAGATTGGCTTGATTGTAAACCCCGTGTTATGAAAAAATTTGCCTCAACCTTGCTCGCCGTTTCTTGTCTCTCCGTCATTCCGGTTGGAGCGCAAACCATCACCCAATGGACTTTTGAAAGCAGCGTGCCGGCAGGCACCGGTGCAGCCATCGGCAGCATCGCCGCGGAAAACGGCGTGGGAACAGCGTCTGGGCTTCATGCCAGTGCCGCCACAACTTACTCTTCGCCAGCCGGAAATGGGTCAACTCATTCCTTCAGCGCGAATACGTGGGCTACGGGTGATTACTTTCAGTTCCAATCGAGCACTGTCGGCTTTTCCAATATTTCCCTTTCCTTTGATCAGACCAGCAGCGGCACAGGCCCCAAATTTTTCGACTTGGCGTATAGCACAGATGGCTCCACTTTCACCACCTTTGTCAGCCAGAATACGGTTCTGGCCAATTCCTCGCCCAACGCCTGGTCTGTGGGAACGGCGGTGCCGGCGGCCAATTTTTATTACGATTTAAGTTCCGTTGCCGCCTTGAACAATGCTTCCAGTGTCTATTTCCGCCTGATCGAAAATTCCGGAACCACCTCCGCCAGTGGTGGTGTTTTGGGCACTGGCGGGACGGATCGTGTTGATAACTTCACACTCGCCGTGGTTCCCGAACCCTCCACTTTTGCATTGATCGGTTTGGGTGGGGCTGGATTGTTAGCTTTTCGTCGGCGCAAAAATTGATCCAATATCACGGGACAGGCGGCGAACTGAATCTCTCCTTTTTATTGCCACGGTGTTTTAAGAAGACATGGGCAATAACCGAAGCCGTGACCGATGGAACGAGCTCTTGGGCCTTAAAGACTCCAATGTAATCAGCGTG
Source organism: Pedosphaera sp. (assembly GCA_028293285.1). Taxonomy (GTDB): domain Bacteria; phylum Verrucomicrobiota; class Verrucomicrobiia; order Limisphaerales; family Pedosphaeraceae; genus Pedosphaera. The sequence continues at coordinate 2,848 of JAQGPC010000274.1, read as the reverse complement.
CGCAACAGCTTTAGCCGCTGAACCCGCGCCAACTGCATCGCGAATAACACCAAAATCTAAGCACCGCATGCGGCTGTTCCTTCCCTTATTTACGTGGTGCTCGCTATGGAGGATTGTGAGACGTTGATTCCAGCGTGCATATCTTTGTAACTGCGGGTCAGTGATGGGGCGGGCGGATAGACCCGGAATTGGAAAGTTACTCGGGTTGGCTATTGTTTTTGCCCGCAGAAACGATTGAATGCCTTGTCAGAAAGTGGAAATGCTGAGAGGATTTGCCGTATTTCAGCCGTAAGGCAGAAGTTCTATTTGTGTTTATTGTTTAACCCTCCGAAATAAAAATCCCCTATGAGAAGAGTCCTCATTACTGTGGCCGCGTTTGCATTCAGCACGGCTTTATTCACCTCATCCAGTTCGGCGCAACAGCCGACCATCATCTTGTCCGGCACAAGTTATACGCAGAACTTTGATGGGATTGGCTCCGGCTTGCCGGATGGCTGGTCGGTTAACACCGCGGCGACAGCGGGCAGTCTGGGCAATCCCGTAACTTTCGCCGTTGCCAAGACCGCTTGGTCGTCCACCACCGGACAGTTTGCCAACTACGCTTCGGCCACGGCCGATGCAGGAACAAACTTTGCCGGAAGCGAATCTGCCACCGTCCAAGCCGCCAACCTCAATCGCGCGCTGGCCGTCCGCACCACGGCTGCTTTCGGCGATCCAGGCGCGGCATTTTTGTTGCATCTCCAGAACACCACGAATCTTGGGAGTTTTCAGTTGAACTTGGATATGCTCCTGCTCAGTGTGCAGACGCGTTCCAATATCTGGACTGTGGATTATGGCATTGGTGCTACTCCGACAACTTTTACATCGGTCGGCATATATAATTCACTTGGCACCTCCAGCGGCGGGGTGTTTGGCAAAATCAATCGCACGTTCTCCTTCGGCAGCGCATTGGATAATCAGAGCCAGGATGTCTGGATTAGAATCGCCACCTTCACTGCCACTGCTGGCAGCGGTACGAGGCCGACAGTCGGCATCGACAATGTGACCTTGACCTATACCACCGCTGCGGCGGTCACCAATCCCGTGGTAATCACCAGCCAGCCGCAAAGCCGGACTAATAATGCCGGTTCCACCGCCACCTTCACTGTGAGCGCGAGCGGTACGGCACCGATCGCTTATCAATGGCTCAAAGAAGGGACTCCCCTCTTCGACGGTGGCAATCTGTTCGGAGCAAATGCTTCGTTGCTGACCATGACCAATGTCTCCTCCACGGATGCCGGGCACTACGCTGTCGTGTTGTCGAATCCCGCAAACACCGTCACCAGCTCCATCGTGACGCTGACCGTGAATGATCCGATCATTACCACGCAACCGGTGAGCCGGACGAACGTGGCGGGCGATATCGCCAATTTCTTTGTGGGCGCGGCCGGGACCGCCCCGATTTCCTACCGATGGTATTTCAACGGGACAAATGCATTGGCGGTTGGCACAACCAATTCCCTGAACCTGACGAACGTGCAAACTTTGGATCAAGGCAGCTATTCAGCGGTGATCACGGACGCCGCCGGCTCGGTCACCAGCAGCGTGGCCACTTTGACCTTGAAAGCCACGCCCTCCACGAGGATCGCCGAGTGGGATTTTGATGAAATTGGCTTGGTCGCCACAAATCCGGCTCCTTTGATTGGCACCGGCACTGCTGCCCTGGTTGGCGGCACCTCCGGTTCTTTTTCCACCGGCACCTTTTCCGACCCCGCCGGCCCTCCCGGCGCGCTCAACAGCGGTTGGAATATCGCGGCCTTCCCCGCCCAGGGCACGAACAATAAAACCGCCGGCGTCCAATGCAATGTCAGCACGACCGGCTATCAGCACATCCTCCTGACTTGGGAGGAGCGGCATAGCAACACCGCCAGCAAGTATAACCGCCTTCAATACAGCACCAATGGAACCGATTTCGTTGATTACGATGTCATGACCATGAATGCGACCGACAACAGCTTCGTGTTGTTTTCCATCGACCTTTCGTCCGTCCCCGGCGTCAACAACAATGTGAACTTTGCCTTCCGGTTGGTCAGCGAATTCGAGAGCACTGCCATCGGGACCGCGAATGCGAACTACGACGCCATCACCAGTTACGGGACCACCGGGACAATTCGTTATGACCTGATGAGAGTGTTCGGCGATGCAGCCAGCGTGCTGCCCTCACCAATTCCGCTGACGATCCAGCAAGTTGGCAACAGCGTTGTTCTCTCGTGGACAAACCCCGCGTTTTCGCTGCAATCTGCATCGGATGTGACGGGGCCATATACAACGATCAGCGGCGCAGCCAGTCCCTACACGAACGCCGTCAGCGGCGCGCAACAGTTTTTCCGCCTGAACGCGCACTAAGCCGCGGCAGAACAATCAAAAGCGAAGGACGGCATGCAAATGCCGTCCTTTTTTGTTTGGTTTTGCGGATGATGACCAAGCTTGCATTCCACATCGCGTGCCTCATTGAAAAACCGCAATGGCTATATTAGGTAAGAATAAAAGTCAGCCTTGGAGAATCAAATTCTTTTGACGGGCGAACCGCAAGCATCGAAGATAGGGGCAAGATTTCGGTGATGCAAAAAAATCATAAGGCGATGCCGTGATACCTATAAGACTCAGTTTTTCAGGTTGCCGGATTACCGGATTGCGAGGAGGAGCACCGCAAGAGTCTGCCTTGACCGCACCGCTATCACCCTTGCCCCTTTCAAAGGTGAAAAGGGAAGGGGATGGGGTTAATGACCCGTTCTGTCGTGTCTTTGCTGGAAAAGACCAGCCAGAATTCAAAAATCGAACATCACCATCAATGAGGAAGTTGGGGTTG
>JAQGPC010000236.1 GCA_028293285.1 Pedosphaera sp. | reverse complement strand
AAAATACCCCTTTCCAGAATAACTATCTAACTATCCGCGAATTTAGCGAATAACCGCAATTTTAAGATTGTCTATCGTGCGAGGATTTTCATAATTCGTCATTCCTTCGCGTAATTCGTGAATACTGCTTGGAAAACGGTTAGGCGAAACGACATAAGGTCGGCATGAATTTATACTTTCAATTCTTTACTCAAAATCAGACTTCCGAAAGCGTCGAGATAGTCCGGATTCTGGAGAGTCTCGTAAGAAAGGGATCGCTTGGCGGTCGTTCCAAAGTGTCTGTTCACGGAGAAACACGTCGCTCCACCTTCAAAAGTTTGGAAGTCTTTGCTGCTAAAATAGCAGAAAAGCGCTTCAATCAGTTTGAATTAATATTTGACCCGGTACAGGTGCATTTTGGAAATATCGTTGCCGACACTCGTTCATTTAACTGTGTTTTCTCTCCTTCGCCGACTTGCGCCTTGTGGCTTCCAACAAGAGAGTGGAGAGGTACGGATGTTACCCGCACGAGTCGCAACAAGTACATGACGGTCCAAAACAAGGAGCAAGTGCTTCGCGCTCATCACGTCACCAAAGAACCGTCCGTTTTGGAAGTGGTCTTGGCAATCGACACAAAAAGTTCCCCCGACACAGTCCTGGATGCCTGCGCTGATTGGCTCGCCGGAGCATTAACTAAAGACTTCGACAAGTTTCATATTTTTGGTTGCTGTGATATTGGAGGGCCCGAAGTACGCATTGAAATTGAAGTGAGGACTATAGCAGTTTGGGACATTCAGGTGATGGCCAATGTTAAGCCGCCAGCATACCCGATACTTGGTGATCGTTTCGAGGCTCTCCACCCGTTGATGTTTGGTGCAAAACGGGTTTGCCAGGGAATTAATAAGGCTTTAGAAAAGGACGCGAGTCTGACAAGTGCTAGCGGTGCCAGGGACTTCGCGGTGCTCCGTTTGCCTCCAACCTGCGACAAAGAATCAGCGATGATCCGTGCAGCAAAATGGTTGATAAACCCTGCGGACAAGACTGGCTGATGTCGCTCAAGACGAACCTTACGGACTCTTAATCACTGGCGGGGCATTGGTGCCGTTGGAATCTCCCGGAAGAATCTGTTTCAAGGATTTAACCGGATGAAACGGCATGAATAAAATTTTAGGGAAAATATAGAGCGGTTGGGCATTGGGGTGGGCGAGGGTGCCGGTCACTTTATATTCAAACACCTTCGTTAACGGCCATAAAACCGTGCTCACCACGCGTCCAATCAACCACGTGTCCCGCAACAGTTCCGCTTCCACCGTGGCATTGACTTGCCCGCCAAAAGTCACCGCGCCGTGATACTGCATGCGCATCGCCGGAGCACGAATTTCAAAATTATCCGAGCGAATGACGCTGTTGGTGATGATAAAGGTTCCCGAACCCTCACTGGCGCGACTCTTGCCCAGGCCGGGTACCAGGTCGTCCAGCGGTTGTGAAAATATTCCAAAAATCGGAATCGCCCAAATGAACCCGTTATGCAGGTCCACCTGGCCTTTGCCAAACCAACTGTTCGTGTCCCGGGTGTTGGCGCTCGTGATACTCAAGTGCCCGCTCAGTCGGCCTTCCAGATTGTTCGTATGCGTGGCCAGATCGGTCATGAGCTTCTGCAAATTGGAATCGGTGGCAATGATATCGAAGGAAAAATCTGTTCCCTGCGTGTGTGTGAAATCGAATGATGCCGTGCCTGTCAGCGTGCCTTCATAGAAGGAAGATTTGACCTCGCTTAAAAGCAAATGGTCGCCCACCCAATGCGCCCCGCCCGAAATATGCTCCGCGTTAAACTTCAACCAATGAAACGGCCCGCCATCAATCTCAAAATGCGCATCGGCTGGCACATTGCCCGCGAGTGGAATAATCCCGTTCATGCGCACCGTGGGTGCTTGTAAAAATTGATACGGCTCCATGATATTTGCCACTTTCGGCCCAATCGTGCGGAGGAGCGGAGCAGGCTCCATGGTGCTGAAACCATTCGTGATCGCCGCCTGTTTGCGCGTAAAATCAAAGATCGCCTTGGAAGCGGTCATGTATTGCGTCCCGCGCTCCACTCGCCCGTCAGTCAGTGTCAAAAACCGGTTGGTATATTCCGCGTTCGCTCGAAAACTTGTCGCAGTTTCACCACGAAACGTGACATTGCTCACCGCGATCTGTCCCTTGAATCCAATCCGTTCGTTGTCGTTCCAGCGGCCCCATATTTCCCCATCAATCACGGGAGGTTGCGGCAGCGAAATCATCTCCAGCGCGCGTTGCTGCTTTGGTTCGGTAAATAGTGGCCGCGCAATGTTCGCATCCACGGTGCTATGCACGCGAAAATAATAATCCTTGGTCCGGTCATTCGCCCGATGTTCCAGGCGAACTTCTCCTTCCGGTCGAACCGCCACCAAATCCGGCAGCTGCCAGACCATGTTGGAATAGGATAAATGCGAATGTGCGGACGAAACCGGTATTTTGCGGAAGGCGCTTGGCCCAATCTTGAACTCACCTTGCAATACCATGGTAGGCAACACTTCCCCCCGCCAATCCGGATGCCGATTGGTCCAAGCCGGCAATGTTAAGCTGCCGCTGCCCTGCACGAGCGGCGGTTTTTCCCATGAAAACCGCTGCAACCATTGACGGCCCTTTTCCGTCAGTAACGAAGCCACTTGCTGTGCATCGAAATCCGACGTGTTTTCAAACGCCAAGCTGCGCGTTGCCACATTCAATTTGGCCTTGGCATTCAGCCGACCCTGATACAATTCAGAATAAATGTTCGTGACGGTAAGTTCCGGTGCCCGCCAGAAACCTCCGCATGCCACTTCCTTCACTTGAAACTCCCGCGCATGCACGTCAGTCAACCGACCGTGCCAATCGAGCGCGTACGGTTCCAATTTGGCCCACCAGGCCCATTGTTCATTCGCTTGGGACGGTCCGTTCGTCGACAGAGTATTAATGCGTCCTGTAAGCTCAATCCCTCCCGCCGTTCCCCATTTAGTGCGTGCATCTGCTAATTTCAATTCACCACTGCCGGAAATGGGAATCGGATTGGTAAGCGCATGCGTCCATTGCGCGGTAAACTGTGCATTCGTCGCCTGCGCCCATTCGGTTGTGAATCGGTCGGTCAGGATGTCCATGCGACACTCCGCCACGTTGGTCAAGTTTCCGTCCGACACCACCCGCAGCCCGAGTTGAAAATTCTTCGTCGCACCCCAACGCGTGTTGGCATCATCTGCATGCAGTTGAAACTCCACCTTGGGATGGCTGTTATTTGTGCCTGGCGGAATCAGTCGGGTCACGAGCACACCGTTGGTCAAAATTCCCCAGGGCGTATCCGCGCCCAAAGCATTGACGGTCAAAGCAGCATCAAAACTTTCCAAATCCCGTGCATCGCCATGAAAAGTCAGTTTCATCTCCGGCGTTCCCGCGAACTTTATCTTCTCAATGGTTTCTGCCACCCGGCGAAGAGTTTCCTGCCCGCGCTTGGACGGATGCTCACCCTTCGGCTTGAAAATCTTCCAATCGCGTATCTGCGAAGCATTGGTCAGGGAACCGGAAAGCTGCAGGTTCGCACCCGCAAATGAAGCTTTAAAATGGTCCAATTCCCAAAGGTCGTTGGTTTGAAACCGCAGTTGCGTTTGAATGTTGCTTAGTAGTAACTCCTGACGCGGACGATTGGTTTCTTCCAGGGCCCAGACCAGCCGCCCACCTTGGAAAATTAGGGAATCAACATTGAGTTTGAACCGCTTCAAGGCGTCGTGGTTGAGTTTGACTTCAACTTCCTTAAGCGAAAGTTGCGGACTCGTCGCCTGTGGATCAACCCGTCCGAACTGGACGTTCTCTGCTACAATGCCGCGATACCAACGCAAACGCACACGGGAAAATTGCAGGTCCAGACCCCGCGCATGCATTTTCTCCAGCAGCGGTCGTTTGAGAAAGTCAGGCAGTCCAATCTGGTTAAGGTAAGCCCCAAACGCAACCAGCAGAAAGATCAGTAGCAGGATGGCAATGCGTATTCCTCGAAAGATACGCCGACAGATCCGCCAGCGGCGGCTTTGAAATCGCGCCGCCATGATTAGGGAGCCACCTTTTCAATATCGAGCCCGTACAAAACCCGGTCTAAAAATTTGGCAGGAAACTCAAAAATCCAATACTGTCCGTCCAATTGCACTTCCGCATAGCGGCATGGACGCGGAGACCATCCACCCAACTCAAGGTTCAACGTGTACGCCTTGCCCTCACGATTGACTACCACGGAAATCTTCGGTGATTTTTCGTTAAACCCGTAGCGGGCGCGATTTTGATTGCCTTGTTCGACCCATGATTCTGCTTCCAGTTCGCCCAGATCTGCTGCCGCTGCCTCTACCGCACCTGCATTTTTAATGAGTCCTTGCGAACCGGGAGCGACGCCCCACTCATAAGGCCCTTTATGAACCATGTCTAACGATTTGCCATTCTGTCGCACTGTAATCCGGCTAACCTCTTCTTCCTTGAAATTCCAAATGTGTCGATCACGAAATTGCACTGCACGGATTGGCAGGCGTTGAAAATCGGAAAGCTTCACCGCATAAACCGAACTCTCATCAGCGCGGCGGGCATAAATTTTGTCCTCATTCGTTGATCCAAAATCCAGTTCTGCAATGACCAGATTCGTCGCATTCGAAGCAATCAAAGTGTTTCGTTTTAGAATAAATTGTTGCACTGGTGTTGCCAGTCCATACTTGGGAAGTTCGGATTCGGTGACCACGCCTTTGACTGCAAACTCACCCTTGACCGGAACAATTTCCAGCGTGCTTAACCCTTCAATAAATTCACGCACCAAGTCTGCGTCAGCCAGGAGGTTGGTTGCTCCCATTACCTGCCAGGTATCGTTGGTCTGTCTCTGCAGGATAAATTTTTCCGCCCCGCGTACTTCGATTATGTCCAGTGCGCCGGAGTAAAGTCCTGCCAGTCGCCGATCGCGAAACGCTTCCTGTTGTTCGCTCCAGGTGCCAAGCTCCTGCTTGGGAACCAAAACAATGGCGTGCTGTCCGCTCACGCGCGCATAAACCTGGCCGTCATCATTGGTGGGACTCTTTCCAAATTGGATCGAGAGGACGCTGTTGGTGCCTTGCGCTAATGTCAGTTGCAACGCTGGTGGCTGCAATCCGAATGCTTCGAGATCCGCCTTCGGCTCATCCGTGACGAAGCGATTGACGCGCAGGTTCTGCAATTTGAAAAGCGAATCTTCAATTTTATTATTATTCGCGCGCGTCACCATCGGCCGCGTCATGCGCCAAATCTTGTTGGTGGCATCGCGTTGGAGTTCCAATGTCTTGCTGCTGTCCACGACCGTTAGTTGATTAAAGGTCAATTCCTTTAAATTGACGAAGCTGGTGTCGCGCCATTCATTGGCCGTGCGGGGTAGGAGCTTGAAAAGATCGGCGGACACGACATCGATTCCATCGTTGCCGATGACCTGCAAATACACCTGGTTTCCCGGAGTGAGCGCTCCCAATTTGATTTGACGCCGCTCCTCACCTTGTTGGACAAGGATGGTGGCCTGCGGTGCATCCAATCCAAACTTCTCATCTACTTTGGATTGCCCGCGCAGTTCCTGTGCGGAAATCCGGCTCTGCGGCATCAATTCCACCAGCGCCCGTAAAAGATTCTCGATGGCCACACCTTGGGCGGCATACGCTATGGGTGTCACCAATTGCCAATTACCATTAGTCCGCTCAGCTCGAATGGGTAGTTGCCCGGCGGGTTGAATCTGAATGCTGGTCACCGAACCGATCTTGAGTTCGGGCAAAACCTTGAGCACTTCAGACTGGGGCTTGCCGGTGTGCCGTTCGAAAAAAAAGATGAAGGCGAACAAGCCCGCCGCGAGCACTATCAAAAACCAGGTGTTTTTTGGATTCATCTGCGGTTCAATTCTTAATGGCGTCGACGCAACCAGACCAAACCGCCGAGCAACAAAATGACCCCGGGCATCCCGGCCAGCAGCAGCCATTGGACATTATTCATTTGCGGCTTTGTCATAAGAAACCTGTATTCCGTAACGGGTCGGGGACCGACGCCCTGCAATAACTGCGTGCGGTCCAGCAGCCAGTTGATTACATTGACGGCAAACTCCTGGTTCCTATCCATTTCTATAAGTTGATTGTTCAGAAAAAAGGAATCACCGGCCACTACGATGCGCGTAGTTCCGTTTTCCGTATAAACTCCTTTGATGGCTCCCTTCTCGACTGCAGCCATCAGCGGAACCGGTTTCCCAGTGGGAACGATGCTATTATTAATCAGCGCCTTTTCACCGGTCCAGGCCAGCACTTCAACTTTGGGGGTTTCCGCGCCTTGTTTCATATTTTCCAGTTTTCCCACCGAGCGCGGCAGGATCATTCGCAGGCGTGATGCCAGTAGCGGATTGACCACCGGATGACTTTCACTGAATTTGGAAACGAGCAGATCGTAACCGGAATCGGAAGTGGTGGCGGATGGGTCTTTTATATAATTTCTACCCACATCCACACCCCACTCGGCTAATAATCCTTCCAAACCGGTGTTGATGTTATTGATGACGGCATCGCTGTTCAGCAGAACGAACATTTTACCGCCCTTGGCCAGATATTGCCGTAATTTCTCCACTTCGCTCGGCAGCAAAGCTTGGGTTGGCCCGGCAATGATGAGTAGATTGCAGTCAGCCGGAATTGCATTGGTGCCCACCAGGTCCAGCAGATTGGGCATGACATAATTCTGTGGTAAAATCTTTGTAAATGACAGGTAGCCCGCATTGTCCTTTCCGCGCGGGTCGTGCTCACCATGTCCGTTGAGGAAGTAACCCTGCAACGGCTTGGTGCTGGCCACGCTCACCAATGCGGAGTTGAAAACTCCTTCTCCCTTGAAAGCCCTAAGTGTATTTTTAAATTCTCTTTCTTCTGCGTTGGGTACCGCTTCAAGCTTGTAATCGCCCAGCAGATCGCCATGGACAAACTGAACTCCGTTTGCTTCAAAAATCACCAGGTTCTTGTCTTCAACCGAGCCAAAGCCGTATTTGCTGTATTTGTCTTTGATCTTCTTCGCTCCGGCGGGATCGTGCACATAATCGATCGTTTCAACCGAGATGTTCCGGTTCGCCATCTGATACTCATTCAAAAGGGCAGAAACCAAACTGTAGAGTGGAGCGTCTTTTTTATAATAAACCACCACGTTTACGTGGTTGGTAATGGACTTCAGCAAATTGACCGTTTGTGGTGAAAGCTCGGCACGAGCCTGTGTGTTCCAGGTGAATCGTAAAAAGTGCCGTCCTCCGAGGTAATTGATCATCCCCACCAGCGCAATCACGGTGAGGATCGAAACCACCACGGAAAAGAAAATGACCCATCGTCGGCCGGTTGAAAAACTGAGGGGTTGGGTTGGTTCGCTCGCCATGTTGGTTAATTCCAGCGGCGGCTTTCTACCACCCGCAACGTCAAAAATAAAAATAAAACCGTCGTGCTCACATAAAACACAACGCTTCGGGTATCAACCACTCCCCGCGCAAAATCGTTCATTTGGTCGATCAACGCAAAATGCGAAAGAACTTCCGTTTGCCACCCGTTGTTGACGGGTAGTTGACTCGCCAGAAAACTCAATACAAACAGGGTAAAGCCAAAAGACAGGCTGAGCATCGCTGCAATGATCTGGCTGCGACTAAGCGCGGAAGCGAAACAGCCGAGCGACATGAATACCCCGCCTAGGAGGAAAATGCCCAGAAACGTACTGCCAAGTAGTCCCGTGTCCATTATTCCCGGATTATTGGTGTAACGACTCAGGATGAAAATGCAGCCTAGTAGGGGAAGCCACATCAGCATGTAAAAAATTAAAGCGGCGGAAAATTTGGCCAGTACTACCTGTAAATCGCTGATGGGTGTGGTCATCAAGGTTTCGAAAGTGCCTGTATGCCTTTCCAATGCGAAGAGACGCATCGTGATCACCGGCGCTGCCAGAATCAAAATTAACCAAAAACAGTCCGTGGAATAAAAAAGTTGTGTGATGGGCAGGGGAGTGGGGTCTCCCTGCAACTTGGTGAGCAGCATTACAAAGCTCAATCCCATTAAAAAAACTGCGGCGGCAATAATGATATAACCCGTCAGGGAAACAAAAAAGCCGGCCAATTCACGCCGGATAAGTGTCAGGTATGCCCGCATCAACCTTCCTCCTCCCCGTTTGGCCGGGTCACGCGCACATAAATATCTTCCAATGAGAACCGGCTGCGCGTCAGTTCCCGCATGATCCATCCGCGCTGCTGCACCATCGCAAAAATCTGCGGCCGGACATCCGTTCCATTGCGCGGTGTCAGGGCGCAACGATGGAAATCGCCTTCCGCTGGTGAAATATCGCTGTATTCAATCTCCGGCATCTGCTCCCAAAGTTGTTCCAGTTCAGCCCGGGGTGCGGCAATTTCCGCTATCACCTGGCTGCTGTTGCTCATCAATTTCTGAAGATTGTCCGGCGTATCCGCCGCTAATATTTTTCCTTCGTGCAAAATCAATACGCGACTACACGTCATTTCGACTTCCGGCAGGATATGTGTGGAAATCAATACCGTGTGGTTCTTCGCCAGGTCCTTGATCAATTGCCGCACCGAGCGGATTTGATTCGGATCCAACCCAATCGTCGGTTCGTCCAAAATAATCAGTTCCGGCTCATGCACCAACGCGTCCGCCAAGCCCACACGTTGCCGATAACCTTTAGAAAGATGCGCAATGATTTTCCGGCTGACATCCGTTAAGGCGCACTGCTCAATGACCTTGTCCACACGCTCGCGGCAATGTTTCCCTGACAAACCTTTTAAACGCGCGCGAAATTTCAAATACTCCCGCACTCTCATTTCCGGATGCAACGGGTTGTTTTCCGGCATGTATCCGATGCGACGACGAACTTCATCCGCTTGCGTGAATACATCGAAACCCGCCACACGAACCGTTCCGGACGTCGCAGGCATGTAGCACGAGAGGATGCGCATGGTCGTGCTTTTGCCCGCGCCATTCGTTCCGAGCAACCCCACAATTTCCCCACGCCCGACCGTAAAGGAAATATTCGATACTGCCGTATGACCGGCGTACCGCTTGGTCAGGTTGGAAACTTCAATCATGGATTCGTTACTCATGCACCCTGCAATGGGAGAGTCTAACCTGAACTAACTCCATTGGGCCAATAAAAATTCACTTTATCGCAACGGGATTTCGACCGTGCCCTGGCGATACGAAATAAAATTGCCTCGTCGTTGCTGTGCCATCACTCCCAATTGCGCCTTTTCTCCCTTCTTGTGGGCGTAAAGCAACTTTGCCGCCGCGGTCAAATCGGAGGGTGTTTGTCCATTGATCGCCGTGATGAGGAAACCGGGTTGCAAACTTTGCGCCGCAGACGAATTATCATCCACACCGGCAATCAAAAATCCTTCTGTTGAATTCCATCCAAATGCGCGGGCGAGTTGCGGCGTCAATTCCTGCAATTGAAGACCGGTCAACTGTTGGATCAAATCCGCATTGAAGAACGTTTTTTCCGGCACCAAATGCACCGTTACTTTGCGGCGTTCAGAATTCCGTTGAATCGCCAACGATACATCCTGTTTGGCATTGACGAGTTGTTCGTTGAAATCGATGAATCCCTTCGGCGATTTGCCATTCACCTGCAGAATCGTGTCGCCCGGCTTCAATCCCGCCTTGTCCGCCGGACTTTGTGGTTGAACTGAAGTAACTGTCAATGGCGGTGCGCTGACTTTGACGCGTGCGCCGAACCAAAGCGATTTCCCGGATGACTCCGGCGTATAAATTTCCGAAAGCGCCTGGCTTACATGTTTAATGGGAATGGCAAAGCCAATGCCATGCGCGGCAGACAGAATAGCCACATTCATTCCAATGAGTTCGCCCCGCAAATTGATAAGTGGCCCGCCGCTATTGCCCGGATTGATGGACGCATCGGTTTGCAGCCAGTTGGGCACATCCAGTTGAGTATCTTCCTTGGGCGCGGACCGGCTCTTGGAACTAAGGATGCCCCGACTCACCGAAGCGCCCAAGCCAAATGGATTCCCCAGCGCCAGCACCGTCTCGCCCAATAGCAAATCGTCATCCTTGCCAAACTTTACCGCCGCAAATCTTTCTCCCGGTTTTCCCTGAAGCTTGAGCAACGCGACATCGCTCTTCGGATTGCTGGCAATTAGTTTGGCCTCATAAGGAACATCGTTGGTGTAAAGCTTGACTGAAATTTTATCAGCCCGCCGGACGACATGATCGTTCGTCAATATATAACCTTCCTCGTCAATGATGACTCCCGAACCAAGGCTCAATTGCGAGTTGGGGGCCTGCTTGCGATGATAAGGATCAAAAAATTGCCGCAGCATGTCTTCAAACGGATCGCGAACATTAATAATCGTCTCCGTCGCAATGTTCACCACGCTTGGCATCACCTGTTCAATCGCTTCCACCGTGGCATCGCGCCGCACGTCTGTTTCCGCGCGTGACGATATCGAAAATGCCAACAGTACCAGCCATACACCTATAATTCCAATGCCTCTAAGTTGCTTTAGATATGCCTGTCGCTCTGAGAGTAAATTCATAGACAAGAGGACAAGCCTTCTTCGCGGTGTGTTCAATTTTTGAGCCTGTTCTTGTGGTGGCAATCTTTAAAAAATAAGTCTTATTTACTCCCAAGCTTGACTTTGCAAAGCCTTGCGCTCAAAAGCAATGGCAAGGTTCCCATGGTTTTTACCGATTTCTATGCCCAGCGGCGCAATTGCGTGCCAAGTGCCACCGCCTTCCAGGAAGGCCATGGTTCATTTCCCGCCGAGCGACTGGTTCAAGCCATCTGGCAACAACAACGCCTATTGCGTGACCGACTGCGAACGTTGGACGGTCAACCCGTGCGTATCCTTCATCCCGGTTTTAAAAATCATGGTGCCGGTCCCGACTTCCACGGCGCGATGATACAGATTGGCAGTGAGCCGTTGCGGAATGGCGATATCGAAGTTGATCTCCGTCCCAGCGGTTGGCAGTCCCATGGTCATGATCGTAATCCCAATTTCAAAAACGTCATCCTGCACGTCATCTGGGAAGGGGAACGTCCCTCCACCACACTCCCAACTCTTGCGCTGCAAAACTTGCTCGATGCACCCATTGCAGAACTGAGCACCTGGTTGGGACGCGACTCGCTCAATGCTCTCCCCGAAGACATGCAAGGCCGCTGCTGCGCTCCCTTGCTCGACTTGTCCGGCGATAAACTAACTGAGCTCCTGCATCAAGCCGCCCGTATTCGCTGGCAATCCAAGGCCCACCAATTTCAGTCCCGCGCCCGTCAGGTTGGCTGGGAACAAACTCTTTGGGAAGGTCTGTTCCGCGCGCTCGGCTACAAACAAAATATCTGGCCCATGCAAAGCCTTGCGGAATCACAACCGCATTGGCTCAAGCTTCCCGCCAATTCATTGGACCTTCAGGCGCGTCTCTTGGGCATCAGTGGCTTGTTGCCTGCTGAATTGTCTCCCAAGCGCACAAGTGCAGATGGTTATGTGCGCCGTGTCTGGGACCAATGGTGGCGCGAGCAGGACGAGTTCAGCGATTACATTCTCCCGCGCAAACTCTGGTGTTTCCACGGTCTGCGCCCGGCCAATCATCCGCAACGCCGCCTCGCCCTCGCTGCTCATTGGCGAACCTCTAAAAATTTCCTGTCCAAACTCGAAACCTGGTTCACTGCCTCATTGGATAAAACCGAACTGGTTGATTCACTCCTCCAAACCTTGCAGATCGAACAGGACGAATTCTGGTCATGGCATTGGACCTTGCGTTCAACCCGCCTCGCGAAACCACAACCCCTCCTCGGTTCTGCGCGTGTCACCGACTTGGCCATCAATGTCATCCTGCCCTGGTTCTGGATTCGTGCGGTCGAAGGCAAAAACGAGAAGTTGCAACGTGTGGCCGAGGAGCGTTATTTCGCATGGCCTTCCGCCGAGGATAATTCCTTGTTTCGACTCGCCCGCCAGCGGTTATTGGCCAGCGCAACGCCCAAAGTGCTTCGTGGCGCGGCTGCCCAGCAAGGCTTGCTGCAAATCGTGCGGGATTTTTGCGATCACTCGAATGCCATTTGCGAAAATTGCCAGTTCCCGGAACTGGTTCGCGAATGGAGCGCCAACAAATGATCTAAGCTGGCTTAGCCTCGCCGTTGAGGTCGTTGGTTGGCGGAGTTTCCGACTCAGAATCCTCCTCATCCTCAGTAGGTTCATTGGCGCCCTCTTTGGCTGCTTCCGGATAATTTTCATCCGCCGTTTCGCGCGGATTCTTCGCCCGTTTATTCCGGGGCAGGGGACTCAACATCAAATTGATTGCCTTCCCGGTTAACCGGGGAGTGGAATCCGCATGACCGTAAGGCGTGATTTCCTTGATGAACTTGTTGATCAACTGGAAGCCGTATTCCGTATGCGCCATTTCGCGACCACGAAACTTCAGCACTACCTTGACCTTCATCTCCTCGCACAAGAAATCTATGGCATGGCTCAACTTGACCCCCAGATCATGTGGGTCGATCTTCGGGCTTAACTGGATCTCCTTGACCTTGTTGGCATGCTGATGCTTCTTGGATTCCTTGTCCTTCTTGGCCTGTTCATAGCGGAACTTGCCAAAATCAACCAGGCGACACACCGGCGGCGTCGCATTGGGGGCAATCTCCACCAAGTCCACGGCGTTCGTGCGCGCCAAGCCCAAGGCCTCGGCCAATGAGATGACACCAAGCTGCTTGCCATCCACTCCAATGACTCGAACTTCGCGGGCACGGATTTTCCCGTTGACCCTGACAAACGAAGCAGAAGGAGCGGAAGATCGTGAAGGAAAGGGGCGACTCAAGACACCCTCGTCGGTTGAAACTTGTTCATGCAGTTCTTACAATACTAAAACAGGCTTTATGCCCGGCTATGTTCAGCATCCGTAATAAAGCGCGTAACCCGTCAAACTGCAAGCAAATTATGATAGTCATTAGGGTGGGGTATTAACCCCTGTTTTCACAGGCTACCCCACCCGATTTGCCGCAATACAGCATTTAAGCCGCTTCCACCACCGGCCCATTCCGCTTCACCATGATTGCCTCAATGATCTTCTTCGCCAATTCCGGCTTCTCTGCCAACGCCTTTTGCGCCGCTTCCTTGCCTTGGCCAATCAAATCACCATTGAACTGCAGCCACGCGCCCTTTTTGTCCACCGCGCCCACCGCAATACCCACATCCAGGATGCTGCCTTCCTTATTGATGCCGTGATTATAGATGATATCGAACTCCGTCTCCGCGAACGGCGGTGCGACCTTGTTCTTCACCACTTTCACCTTCACATGGTTACCCGTGGCGTTACCGGCTGCGTCCTTGATCGTTTCCTTGCGGCGAATATCCATGCGCACACTCGCGTAAAACTTCAATGCCTTGCCGCCGGGTGTCGTTTCCGGACTGCCGAACATCACGCCCACCTTTTCACGCAATTGATTCGTGAACACGCACATTGTCTTCGACTTGCCCAAAATCGCCGTCAACTTCCGCAACGCCTGGCTCATCAATCGCGCCTGCATACCCATCGTCGCCATGCCCATTTCGCCTTCCAACTCCGCCTTCGGCACCAAGGCCGCCACGGAATCGATCACGATCACATCCAGCGCATTCGACCGCGCCAACGTCTCACAAATTGTCAACGCCTCTTCCCCGCTGTCCGGCTGCGACACCAATAAATCATCCAGGTTCACCCCCAGCTTCTTGGCATAAGCCGGATCCAGCGCATGTTCCGCATCAATGAACGCCGCCAACCCGCCCGCTTTTTGGGCATTGGCAATCACATGCAACATTAACGTCGTTTTACCCGACGATTCCGGCCCGTAAATCTCCACGATTCTTCCCCGCGGCAACCCGCCCACGCCCAGCGCCAGATCCAACCCCAATGCGCCCGTCGGAATCACTTCGATTCCCACCTTCGAGCGTGCATCGCCCAGACGCATGATGCTTCCGTCCCCGTAAGCCTTGGTAATCGTCGAAATCGCTGCCTCCAGGTCACGATCACGCGTCGCGGAAATTACCCGCGCTGGCGTGCCGTTGGTTGTAACTTCCCCATCTTCAACACCCGTTTTGACGGCTTTTTCCGCCTTCTCAGCAGACCGTTCCGAAGCAGCTTTGATCGTCGTTTTTTCAGCAGTTTTTGGTGGCATAATAATTGTAAATTGTTTCAGTTTTTTGGAAATAAATCATCTCAAGGCCGGAATGTTTTCATTACTAATTCCGCTCCCATTCATCACCTCTGGCGACCCGCCTTTAATACTTTTGAGATGACCTTTTGCGACCCATTTGAGTCTGATAATCATTCTTTAGTTCAGCCGATTAGTCAACGGATTCATCACACTTTTCGTGCGAAAAATACACCCTCGCCGCACCCGATTCGATACCCGCATTAACCTCTGTTTTTTATGGCTAAAACCGGCCATTTTCATACCCATTAAATTCATCATTACCTATAACCTCGCACAACCCATCAGACACCACCTGTCCAACCCTCAAAAAACCCAAAAAAATCTCAAATCCTCATAGTTGCTCCCGCCAACTTTACCCTTCTTAATCATACTCATAATCTTAATCCTACTCTCTTTCCGGGTATTTTCCCGGAGCACCGACAGCCTGTCGGCCCGTTCCTCTCCCAATCAACCGCTTTCCACAATTTCCAGATCCATTATGAATTTTTCAGGGCGGATTACCCCCCATTAAGACGGAATAACGCGGATTAACCGTAAAATGGCAATGGAACGCGTATATCCCGTAGCTGGAAACGCCTGTCCCGCATGCGGTGACCCGTCCCGCGACTGCGATGATGAGTTTTCAGCCCTTCCGGCAGTTTGCTGACTTTCACTTCTCATTCGACTTCAGCCAACTGTCCTCCGTCTTCCGTTTTTGCTGTCCCTCGACCTTGGACCCTCGTCTCTCGACGCGCCTGTGTATGCTCTGGCCTCCGCCCTCAGACCTCCGGGTTTCCCCTCCATCAATGTCCCTAATTCGTGCAATTCGTGTCTCGGTCTTAATTTTTTTACTCGAGTTAACTCAAGTTAAGTCGAGTTAACTCGAGATAGTACCATACACGTATTAATTCTCAGGTAGCTGAAACGTGAGTTTTCAGCTTCCCATTCGTGGTCACATCTACTCGTACCAGCTCGTACTAGCTCACATCTGCTCAGAATTGCTCAAGATCTCTATGGAGCGCGGTCCCGCACGCGGGACCGTTTCAATGGAAACCTGCACTTGGCTTTCCAAACTACACCCATTGCCAATTACCCTGAACAATTTGGAATTATCAATATAAGTAGGAGCCGACGTGAGGAGGCTCTAACCTTGTCCCACAAACAACTCACACAAGCTCGCATTAGCTCAAACCTGTTCGATCCCATTCACACAGCCCACGGCAGTGGCGTAAGCTGTTAGCCCATGACGTAAGTCATGGGAACCAGCCAAAACCGACCAAGCCCCAGCGGGCGAAAGAAGCCGCGCATTGCCTGTAACCACGTAACACCCTTCAATTGTCAAAGATCAACCGCACCAGCGCACGCGCGCCCGTCGGGTGGACTTTTCTTATTCCAGTCCACAACCACTTTATAACATATGTTATGAAACTGTCAAGCCATTCCTTGCCCTTCTCGCTCGTTAAGAAAAGGTTGCCTCAAACCTGCGCTGGACAGCCCATTGTCATTGATTTACGGTCGCACCGTTATGTCTAAACTCCCAAGCCGAAGAGGTGCATCATTAGACTACAAGGCCGGGCGTAGTTCTCAAGGTAGTGATATTAGTTCTACGCCCACGCAGAAGACTACCGCCAGTGCTGGTCGCATCATGTACATTGAGCAAAAGTCTGGACACCTTACCGGTGCAGCCCGGATCGGGCGTGTGAGATTCTCAAAGACTGGGCGGACACTTTATTACCAAGGTCGGAAATTCCAGAGCCTCAAGGGAGCAGGCTTCAAATCCAATTACCTGGACGTGGATAGTGGTGAGGACTACTGGATTTCAGGCCCAAAGCGTAAAGGCGACGATGCACTTTATGGTGGGAGCACGCCGATTGAGATTGATGAGGATGTTCGCGAGGAGTATTGGCGAAACATCAGACGACAACCGGATAGAATTCATGAGTGTGTGGCCTGACACGGCATTCAAAAAAAAACGCATGTACATCTCACCCGCAACTGAGGCACAGCTTGCGCCAATCAATACTGCCTTAGCAGAGCTCCGCGAGCATTGGCGCAGTTTTAAACACATGCCTTTCGCCTGCGAATTTGCGGGCACGATCGAAAATGTGGACGCTCTCGATTACCTCGATTACGAAGGACTCAGTTACCCACGATCAGACATTGACGGGGCAGCTCTGGTTTGGGGGAACGTTCTAGCGAAGCAGTTGGGCATGATCTGGGGTATGAGCTATCACGGCGACTTATTGTTGCGCCATAATTCGCCCGGTAACTGCATCACCGTTTGGCCGTACGCGCGCGTGTTGGAGGTGCAAGAACGGGATCTGCCACGGTATGGCCGCTATGCGTGGTTGCTTGATCGCGTAATACACGATTGCTTGCAATTTGGAGATTTGTCTGGCGATGCACGTACGTGGTGTCAAAGAGTCATGGGCCGGTGGAAGCAGGAGGGCACGCCGTGGGAATGAAGATATTCCTGCTATAGCCCGCTTGGAAATGCAACATTGCTCTCAAATCAACTTAAGATAGCATTCATTCAGTCTACATAGCTGGTGGGTCCGCCAGACAACATCCCATGAAACCATCAATCCACCTCGTCATCGCAATATTTGCGCTAATTGTATGCTCGACCGGATGCCGCAATCCCATCAATGCAAAAATAGAATCCCGATATTATCAAGCTGGCGACCAGGCTGAGAAGGGTGGGGATTTGGAGTTGGCACGAAAGGACTATAATCGTTCTTACTGCAATGCGGTTGCTGGAAATTTAGGTTTCGAAGCCGAAGCGTATCCGCTTTACGAATGGTCACGTGTGACCGGATACCTTGGCATGTATGCTGACGCGGAGCAGGGCTTCATCAAAACACTCACGCTGATTGATAAGGCAAAAGGTAAGGCCGATAAGCTGCGAGCGCCCACATTGTGTGAGTTGGCGTGGCTGCTTTTCGATACGAAGGAGCACGCCAGAGCTATTCCCGTTTTTGAGGCAGCCGTCCAGGAACTGGAGCGGAGGGACGCCTTGCATACCGACCCCGTCAGTTTTGCTGAGTTTCTCGATGATTATGCAGAGTCACTGAAAGCTGCTGGATTCATCGGGCAGGCTGAAGCGATTGCTCAGCGGTCTGCCGCGATTAGGGAACAAAACCAGGGGGCATCCCCGAAGTTCAAACGCAGACGATATATAACTTGATATATTATGATCAACTCTTCGGTCGCGTTGCGGTAGCAGTCGTCAATAAAGCAAAAGTCGCTGCCTCATGAAACAACACGCCACGTTCACGCTGCTGATCGCACTCGGGGTTTGGGTGCTCTTCGTCTGCATTCGCATTGAGATACTCGATGCGCGGGCCAATCATTGGCTTTCTCGTCCGGAAGCGCACGATCCCGCTGGTGGGAAATGGCGAGTTTCCATGGCAGGCAACGAGCCCCGTGACGAGTTGCGGCGTGGGTTGGTGGGGTGGGCGTACTTCAGTACTTCTTTACGCCTTGTGCCATTTTGCTTGCGTTCACCGAGGCAATCACAGGCGCTCGCCTTTGGCGGCGTTTGGTTGCGTGCCTGATCGGAGTGAGTTCCATCATTGTTGCAGTGATTACTCTTCACCGGGGATACCTTTCAGCACTCGGACCCTGATGCAGAACACGACAGACACGGGGCCTGAAATTTGGTTGTTGCCACTTGACCAAGTTGGGAAACTTACGAAAGTTCATTCTCGCCGTTAAATATCATCAGACACCATCGGGACGTATTACGGCCTCTTCCATTTGGACAAGCAGCTCATTCAGAATGGTGGTGTTGCGAGTGCCCGTGGATAGTGTACGGTGAGCGTCGGCATCCGGATTTGAAAATGAGATTGGAACCTGTGAAGCAGCGACCTGACGTATGAGCCCGGGTAAAAAGTCCACGAATCGAAAAAACTTCGCTCCCATTCCAATCACACTAATATACAACCATGAGCAACCAATCAGACAGCAATGACGCACATATAGGCATCACCCATTTCCTGGAATTCATGTATGACGGTGAGCCGGAGTGGTCATTGTTTGCGGTCAAAGCCCCGATCGAAGAAGTGTCCGCCGCATTCGCTGAGTTTCGCAACGCAGAGAGTAGTTTCACCGATGTTCCTCGCGTGGCTGCCGGAAGTGATGACGATCTGGAGCAGTTTGTCGCAGTAGTGCAGATAAAGAACAATCCCTGGACCGTGGTGTTTCGCTCACTTTTATGGGTTGACGAGTCCCACCTTGAGGACGTTCCACAAGAGGCCCGGGAACTTTCAGCCCGGCTCAAGACCAAGGCAGTCACGTTTTTTGCTGAAGATACTTCCGGTGCGATGTCTTACGAAATTTTCGAGAATGGCAAGTCACTGGAAAGCGCGGAGTGGGAGAGCGGTGGCGAATTTTTCAGCTTCAAATCCACCCTTCGCAAAAAACCGGACTTGGAAGAAGTCGGCGACGAGTTTGCCGACGAGGTCTTTCGGGAGCAGGGCATCTATCTGCCATCTTGTTATCCCATGTCCGATGGTGAGAAACATTGGCTTGCCGTGGATGAAGTTTCCGCCAGTGCTATCGTGCGCGCCGACCTGATCGAGTTGTCGGACCAGGATAATGAAATCTAACCAGCACTGAAACCAACGTCAGTTAGTACCTTCAGTTCCGTCCAGCTTACTTACTCAGACCATTATTCACGCACACATCCGGCGCGATACTATATCTGTCACGAAACTAGCTTGTGTCCTGAAACCGAGTGCTCCTACTTCGCGCGTAAGTCTTTTCCTACAAGCAAAACCTCGCAATAAGTTTGACTCCAACTTACAAAAGGTGTTTTCTACCACCCTGGCAAAACTCACGCATTCCAAGTTGCCTGCTTGGTATGCGCGGGTGTGGGGAAAATCCTAAACTATGAAAACTATTTCAATCATGATTATGGCCCGTTTCGTGCTGCTTTTTGGGCCGATGATCAACTATTTCAACATCAGCCTGAAAAGTGTAGTGGCCCTCTCCGCCCTTCTTTTCTCCCTTTCCGCCATCGCCCTGCCGAATTTGACCCCATATCAGCCCGCCGGCTCCTCAGATAAAATTGTGGTTTCCACCGTGACAGGCACAACAACCGACAATTCCCCACTTACGACCGCGGACACGCTTTACGTGGATTGGACGGTCGCCAATAATGGCGACGTTGCAGCTGGCCCTTTCACCACCGCACTCTACGTGGACAACGTGTTCACGGCTTCCGCGAATCACTCGAGTGGATTGGGTAGCGGATTCATCTCGCGTGTGACTGACTACCAACTGGGCTCGCTCAGCGCAGGAACCCACACGCTCCAGATCATAACGGATGCAGGCGGAACCGTCGCGGAGAGTAACGAAGCAGACAACACCTACACCAAAACAATCACCGTCACCGTCCCGAATCTGCCCAATTTAGTTCCTTATCAGCCTGCCGGCTGGGCGGACAAAATTGTTATCTCCAAGGTCACGGGTACCTCGACCGATGGTGCTTCGCTTACAACTGCGGATACGCTTTACGTGGATTGGGCCGTCATCAACAGCGGTAATGTAGCAGCCGGTGCTTCCACCACCTCACTCTACGTGGACAACGTGCTCAAAAATTCCTGGCCCTCGCCTTCCTTGGCTGTAAGCTCCTATGACTCTTTTCAGGATTACTCAATCGGTTCGCTCCCTGCTGGTTCGCACACCATCAAAATCACGGCGGATTCCGGTGCAGCCGTCGCCGAGAGCAACGAAGCGGACAACACTTATACCAGAACAATTTCAGTGGCTCCGGCAACTCTCTCGGCGCCAACCCTCACTGCTCCCGCGAATGGCGCTACCGGACTCTCCACCACTCCTTCATTCACTTGGTCTGCGATATCTGGTGCCACCGGCTACCGGATCATGGTCGCCAGCAGCGCGGCGGACTTGCCGACCTCCGCGAGTGCAAGCACAGGCGGGGCGAGTCTTGTTATCAACGCGACTTCTGCAACCACCAGTTACACTCCTACTCTCCCCATCAATCCTGGCACCACCTATTATTGGCAGGTGCATGGCCTCACCGGAAGCGACAATGGCACCTGGTCCAGTGTCAATAGTTTCTCCACCATTGCAGGCGCAACCGGCGGACTTACCATCGTCCCAACCTTCGGCAGCTCCATTACCAGCGACCCCCAAAGTGCGGCCATCCAGTCAACCATCAATTCGGCCATTGCAGTTTACGCGAGCAAGTTTTCCAATCCGATTACGGTATTTATTACCTTTGAAAAGGTGAGCATCGGGCTTGGTTCAAGCTCTTCGTACTTACAGGCTCGTCCCTATTCGAGTTATCGGGCTGCCTTGGTTTCCCACGCTACAACGGCTGACGACACTGCTGCTCTTGCTCATTTGCCTGGCGGCTCAAGCAATCCCGTGACCGGTGACCCCTCCATTAATGTTAACCTTCCACTCGCTAGAGCTTTGGGCTTTAGTACACCCGCTGTACCACAGGATGGCACGATTTCTCTGAATACCTCGCTCATGAATCTCTCCGGAGCCGAAACTGATGCCAACAAATACGCCCTTTTCTCTGTTGTCTGTCATGAAATTGATGAAGTCCTCGGTTTTGGCTCGGCTCTTAACAATCTGAGTAATGGCGCCCCCGCTCCCACGGGGCCGGTGTCTCCCAACGACCTTTTCCGATACGACCAGAATGGTGCGCGAAGCCTTACCACCGATGCCAACGCAATCGCCTTCTTTTCCCTCGACGGCACGACTCAATTGGCGCGGTTCAACCAAACCCAGGGCCGCGACTTTCAGGATTGGTATAGCCCCGGCGGCCAAACCCCTCAGGTTCAGGACGCCACTGGCACTCTCGGTGCGACCCCGGTTTTGGGAGTGGAACTCCGCATGCTCGATGTGATTGGTTATACTCCTGTTGTTGCCCAAGCCGCCATTACTGCGTCAGCCGGCAGCGGCGGCACCATCAGTCCTACCGGCTCATTCAACAAAAACCTTGGTGACAGCCAGGTATTCACCGCCACCGCCAATTCCGGTTTCTTTATAAACCAATGGCTCTTGGATGGCAGCGTAGTGCAAACCGGCGGCACCACCTACACTCTCTCGAACATTCAAGCCAACCACACCGTGCAAGTGACCTTCACTGCCAAGAGCAATCAAACCATCACCTTCGGCGCTTTGGCCAGCAAGGTATATGGCGATCCTTCCTTCTCAGTCAGCGCCACGGCCAGCTCAGGTTTGCCGGTCAGCTTTAGCATCCTTTCCGGTCCCGCAACCATTTCTTCCGGAACCAACATAAGCATTACCGCCACCGGCACCGTCGTTGTTCGCGCCTCGCAAGGCGGCAGTGCGACCTACAACGCCGCCCCCAACGTGGATCAATCCTTCACCGTATCGAAGGCAAACCAAACCATCACCTTCGGAACCTTGACCAATAAGGTGTATGGCGATGCCTCCTTCTCAGTCAGTGCCAGTGCCGGTTCAGGTTTGCCGGTCACCTTTATTATCTTCTCCGGCCCCGCGACCATTTCCGGAAACAACGTAACGATCACCGGTGCCGGCACCGTAGTGGTGCGTGCTTCACAAGCAGGCAATGCAAACTACAATGCCGCCCCCAACGTGGACCAGTCATTCACCGTGGCAAAAGCGAACCAAGCTATCACCTTCAATCCTCTGCCGAGCCGGGCGCAGGGCGAGCCCGCCTTTACTGTGGCGGCTAGCACCACTTCCGGACTGACGGCCACTTACAGTATCTTCTCCGGTCCGGCGACCATCGCGGGCAGCACGATCACCGTCACAAACACCGGCACCGTAGTCGTGCGCGCCGCACAAGCTGGCAACGCCAATTACAATACCGCGCCGAACGTGGATCAATCCTTCACCGTCTATCCAGCGCCAACCATTACCCTTACACAATCCGGCCAAAACGTTATCCTCTCCTGGCCGACCAACGTCGCTGGCTTCACCCTCCTGAGTGCAACCAATCTTACTCCGGCGGTGACGTGGGCCTCGGTACTGCCTTCGCCCGTTATTGTCAGTGGCCAATACACTGTTACTAACGCAACTGCCAACAACGCGAAGTTCTACCGCCTCCAAAAATAGCCGCTGCCGGGGCCGACTGTTCCGTGGCTGAAAACGCCTGTCCCGCATGCGGCGATAAGTTTTCAGCCTTCGGAGCGCGGTCCCGCCTGCGGGGCCGCTTCATCGCGATAAGTCCGGTAAACTGGAAATAGCTGTCCTGCGTCGCGCTCGTAGTGCAGATTTTCAATCTGCTCCTCCCGCGACGCGGGACGGGATCGATTTTCCAATCGGCTGGATGCAATGATACACGAGAATGCACAGAGTATCAGCCGCGCCAATTGCATCCCGGAGCGCCGACCTCAGTGTCGGCTGGTAATTTTTCCAATTTCAAGCTGGCAGGCCATTCACAAATTGTAAATCGCTAACGAGTCGTTTATCATTCAACTGATCCTATGAACGAAAGCCA
>JAQGPC010000215.1 GCA_028293285.1 Pedosphaera sp. | reverse complement strand
AGGCTTTTGCCAATTGATGCCGGTCCCGCCGGTCAAAGCCAAGATCGGACGGGCTGGATGACTTCCTCATGAACACAAAATGGCGTCACCAAGCCATTCATGCCAAAACTTTCCCAACTTCACTTAGTATTTTTTTGGCCTGATTACAATCGTGCTATTCGTCACTTCGATGCTTTCGTAATCCTCCAGCGAGGCCCGGTTGGTGGGATTTTTATTAAATTCATCAGCGAGGTTCTGGTGTCGGAGTTGAGCCAGTTGTTGTTGCGGCAAAGGCTTTCCCTTTGATTCCAATGATTCAATGCTCACAAGAAGCGTTCCATTGCTCTTGGCGACGTTAAAAGTGCCGGAGCCGTTCAGGTAACGCCCTTTAAATTTTATGAACGGCACTCGAAAATACTTCTCTAGCGGAAGGCTGACATCTCCTCTGATTTGATTACTTTCGACCGTGATAAAGAAATAGTTTGTGAGCTCCTTCATCTCAGGCGCAGTCCCTATCAACGCATTAACTTCACGTCCCGTCAGGATTAGCGGCGGCGTATTGGACTGGGCTTGTACCGCGTCGTTAAACGCGCTCAATCTTTGTTGCAATCGATGGCGTTCGTCTGCTGACATTTCGACTTTGGGTAACACCATCGGCTTGTCGTCGGTATATTCAGCAAGGGTCGTGTTGGCCCAATTGACGACTGATCTGGCTATAAAGAAGGCCGCGATGCCGACCACCACAAAAAGAATGACGCACGTGATGCACCCATAAAAAAAGCATCCCCGTTTTTTTGGTGGCGGTGTATCCAATGTGTTCATGCTTAGATGCTAATTGCTCGATGGGGTCCTTTGCGAGTTATCATTTATTCCATTTCTTCAATGGCATGATGAAGGAATCGCCACCATCAAAATCTTGTTCGCGGTGCTAATTAGACACAAACTTATCTTCTTTTCATGTCGGCAGTAAACCCCGCCATCAATGCTTCGTAGGCGGCATTAAGTTGTTTCGACCTCTCCTCTGCCAAAACTCGCCATTCCAAACCCAAAGCCGCAAACTTATCTGGATGACGCTCCTTGATCCGGCGACGATATGCCGTCTTGATTTCACTCAAACCAGCGTTTTCTGCAATTCCGAGCAGAACATAAGGACTATCAGGATCAACCTCCGCTGGCGGCTCTTCTGTCTTCTCAGCCTTGGTTTCAATGGATTCCTCTTCGTATAAAGCAAAAAGTTCTTCCCTTAATTCAGCAGTTAAACTCAAGCCGGGCGGATCAGATTTAAGAAAAACCACTCCTTCGATTTCCATAAGTTGGGGAACCACTCTCATGGTGTTGGAGATGTTGCTCTGTCTGGTTAATTCTGCAAAGGAAAAGCGCGAATTTCGCGTAAGCAGGATTGAAAGTATTTTTGCGCAATTCTCCACTTCCAAACGATCTTGGCGGACAGATTGCCTTAGGAAGCCCATCGCCGCAATTAACAGGCTGGGACCAATATAAAGCGCATCCGCGAAACTCTTTCCCATGGAAAAGACCGAATTACTACGATATTTTCGGCCCCTTCGTGCTGGGCCATAAGGCATTTCATCGGCACCTCTTTGGTTTATCGCGTTGCCTACAAACATCAAAATCACCACCATCGCCGCCAACGCTCCTATTACCATCATTGAAACGGACCGTGACGCAGTGCCATTATAAAGCCAGTTCACCAAGTCCTTCTTGTCGGGATAAGCTATGAATGCAAGGATACAAACGCCTCCCAAAGTAAAAGCAAATACACCCAGCCCAAAGGAAAATGATAATATCGCCAATCCAAGGTTGATTAATGACTCCTGCAGCATCCTCCTTCTGAGCCACTTTTTGATGACCGGGACTTTTTCGTTATTGGCTAAACGGCGCATTCAATTGTCGCAGAATTTACTGCCCGTCGGGACTGATCACGGGCCTACGCAATCAGTTCTGCGCGCCGACTGTTCCGCAAGTCTAGACCTTGCGTGAACGCCCCGCAAAGAAATAGATCACCGCTCCTAGTAGATGTGTCAGGGCTATGACTAGTACCCAGGCCACTTTCTCGCCGTCTTTTAGACGTTCATTCTTGATGGAGTCAATCAACATCCAGATCCAGAATGCAAACGCAAGCAGGGTCAGCGGCAATAGTATAGACAAGAATAGTATAAGTATTATTTCTCCGCCACCCACATTAAATAATGCCAGCATAATTTAATCCTTTAACTGAATATTGTTCCTATTCCCACCGGTTCATCTTCGTTATTTATTTCGTCCGACTAGGTAATAAATCAACCCTCCCAGCGCATGGAGGAATATAATCACCAGCACCCAGACTATCTTCTCCGTGCTCGAAAGGCGCGGGTTCTGGATGCAGTCTGTCAGCATCCAAATCTAAAAAGCAAATAAGAGCAACCCAATAACCATGAAGACTAATCCTGCTAAAATTGAGATTATTCCCATAATGATTCCTTTATTTACGTTTGTTCTGGTTTAAGCCTTTCTACAGCATTTTAGTCGTCAGCACCTGCACTCGCAACTTCCTGAATTTAGTTCCAACAGCGCGCTCATGGTCTAAAAAGTAAAAAGGTTCGCCTCCAAAATCATTTATAATCCGCAGGCATGATTATAATGCGTGCTCCTTCTCGCTTGCCAAGCCATGCGAGTGTCAGCATTTTGTGGGCATGCAATCTCATGAGCTATTGCGCGAAGTGTTGCAAAAATGCAGCGCTAAACAGGTTTCGGCTGAGTTAGGCCTCTCTCTTTCCATGATTTATAAATGGGCCGAACCACCCGATGCGGATGCTGGAAGCGGTACTTCCAACCCGCTCGACCGCATTGAGGCCCTACAACGTTGCAGTGGCGATCCACGCATCGTTCAATGGATTTGCCAGCGCGCCGGTGGATTTTTTATTAAAAATCCCAAAGCCACTAATCCCCACCCAGATTTCCTTATTCCGGCCACTAACGAGATTATCCAGGAATTTGCCGATTTGCTGGCTGTCATCGCAACCGCCGTGGCTGATAACGCCATTACGCCGGATGAGGCCTCGAATATTCGTGGCCGGTGGGAAGAGTTGAAATCGGTCACCGAAGGTTTCGTCCAATGCTGCGAAGCTGGCAATTTCAGACCGTTAAAGGATCATCCCGTATCGGCTCCCAAGAAAGCCGACGAGAACGGCGGCAAGCCGTCGGGACGCAAGTAATCTGCTATGAGAGTTCTTCTGTTTTTACTGTGCCTATTAGCCGGCAGCTTGCATGCCGCCGAAGTTATTGAGGCTGATATTTGTGTTTACGGTGGAACTGCCGGCGGAGTTGCTGCCGCAGTAGAAGCAGCGCGACTTGGGAAAACTGCTGTGCTTGCGGAGTTTGGCAATCATCTTGGTGGCATGAGTTCGGGTGGATTGAGCCAGACTGACATCGGGAACAAGGGAGCCATTGGTGGAATCTCCCACGAATTTTATCAACGCATGGGCCGGCACTATGGCAAGGACGAACAATGGCAGCTTGAACCCAGTGTCGCGGAAAAGATTTTCTTCGACCTGGTTAACGAAACGAAGGTGCCGGTATATTTCCAGCAACGTCTCGCTTCTGTGAAAAAGGATGGGTTGCGCATCATGGAAATCACCATGGAAAATGGCAAAGTTTACCGCGCCAAAATGTTCATTGATGCCACCTACGAAGGTGACCTCATGGCCAAGGCTGGAGTTTCCTACACCGTCGGTCGCGAAGCTAACTCCCAATATGGCGAAACTTTAAACGGTATTCGCCCTCATACTCCGAAGCATCAATTCAAGGTTCCCGTTGATCCCTACAAAAAGCCCGGCGATTCCGCCAGCGGCCTGATCGCAATGATTCAATCTGGCGATGGTGGCATTCCCGGCCAGGACGACCATGCCGTGCAAGCTTACAACTTCCGCATGTGCATCACGCAAAACCCAGAAAACAAACGTCCCATCGATCCTCCGGCTAATTATGATCCTGCCCGTTATGAATTACTTGCCCGTTACATCGATGCCCTATCCGCGACCGGCGCGCCACCCAAGCTGGGCGATCTGATGCACATTCAGCCTATGCCGAATGGCAAGACGGACATTAATAATAATGGCGCATTTTCCACCGACTTTATTGGCGCGAATTATGCCTATCCCGATGCCAACTATGCTGAACGTGCAAAAATCTGGCAAAGCCACGAGGATTACACCCGCGGATTCTTCCATTTCCTGGCGACCAGTCCGCGCGTGCCGGAATACCTCCGTAAAGAAATGCAATCGTGGGGTCTCACCAAAGATGAATTTTGCGACACCGGCGGCTGGCCGCATCAACTGTATGTCCGCGAAGCTCGTCGGATGATTTCCGATTATGTCATGACCGAAAACAATTGCCGCAAATCGCTTAAGCTCCCGGATGCCATCGGCCTTGCCGCTTACAATATGGATTCCCATAACTGCCAGCGCCTCGCAAAGAATGGTCACGCAGAAAATGAAGGTGATACCCAAATCGGCGGATTCCCCCCCTACCCGATTGCATATCGTTCGATCATTCCCAAGGCTGCTGAATGTGAAAATCTTTTGGTTCCTATATGCCTCTCGGCCACGCACATTGCTTATGGTTCCATCCGCATGGAACCCGTCTTTATGGTATTGGGCCATTCATCGGCTGCTGCTGCTTGCCAGGCGATTGATGACAAAGTTGCTCTACAAAAAGTGGATATTAAAAAGCTCCAAACCCAACTGCTCGCAGAAAAGCAGATTCTCGAATGGAAGGGTAATCCACCTAAAAAGACCAAGTAAGCCGGACAATTATAAGGTCGTGCTGGAAAGTTTCACTTTCAACGATGCCGATTTTCCCGGGCCAATCGTCAGCTTGTTCTTTCCGACATTGCCCGATTCTACGCAGACCATTCTTTGATACTCCTCATTGCCAAAGTCCGGCATCTGTTGGGCTTTGGCAATCCATGGATTCCAAACCACTGTCGAAGCCGAACCTTCTTTTTCGATTCGAATCTTGCGCTTGAGTCTGGCATCATGAATCTCCGTCGGCGCGGTCGTATCCATATAAACTCGATCCACTTCAGAACTGATTTTAATGGCATCGCCCGCCTCGGTTTTCTTGGCAAAATTTTCTACCTTATCGAGGTAGTCCACACCCTTTAATCCGGTGATCGATACCGCACTAATATCCCCCACAGTGAAATAGGTGTGCAAGCAATCCTCCAAGCTGAGTTCTTGGTCGGCGGATTTATTAGTCACAATCAGTTCCAGCGACAGTGTATCTCTCACCGTGACGATATAATCCGCGGTAAATGGAGGAAAATTGCCAGCCTCGGGAGAATCAGGCAATTGGAAGCGCAGCCCGATGGCTCCATCCTTTGAAGGAACGATCTCTCTTAATTCCCAATTCTTTATCCGTGCAAAACCGTGCATGGGCAAACCTTCCCGCGCTCCAAACCATGGCAAAATAATCGGTATCCCGCCGCGAATAGCTTGCCCTTCCGCAAAACGGCTGACCTGGCTTAGAAACAATAGAGGTTCTTCACCCTTCTTTTGAAACTGCGTGACATGCGCCCCATGCAGGTAAACTTCTGCAGAACTCCATTCCGTGTTGATGTTAATCATGGGCAGGTCGCCAACCCCTTCCATGAATCTCACCCGTCCCGGAATGTCAAATTTATCGTCCCAATCAGTTCCTTTGCCAGTAGTCATATTTGCGTCCCCAACACTATACCAGTGCTTTTGCCCTATCCATTTATTTTTCAGTTTCCATTTTTCCACAAACCTCGGTAGTTTCTCCCCCACATTATGCCGCAAAACTATAAATTCTGCTTTGGCCCCTGGAACATCAGTGAAGGTTGGGATCCCTATGGCCCAACTACCCGCCCGCCCCAAACTTTTGATTGGAAACTCGGCGAACTGAAGAAACTCGGCTTCGACGCCATGATGTTCCATGACGACGATGCGGTTCCTGACATTGATTCAAAATCAGAATCACAAATCCGCAAGGAAACCCGGGAACTTAAGAAGAAGCTGGATGGTGAAGGCATCGCCGCCGAAATGGTTGCACCCCGGCTTTGGTTCAGTCCCAACACCATTGACGGCGCGTACACCAGCAATAATCCCAAGCATCGCCAATACGCCATTGACCGCTCTTTGCGCACCATCGATATCGCCAAAATCCTTGGCACTGATCTCATCGTCCTCTGGCTCGCCCGCGAAGGCACCTACGTCCGTGAGTCCAAGAATCCTCGCCGTAGCGTGGACTTGCTCGTGGAAGCTATGGACAAAATGCTGGCCCACGATAAGCGTATCCGCCTCGCCATTGAGCCCAAGCCTAATGAACCGATGGATCACGCTTATGTTCCAACCATTGGCCACGCCTTAGCCATCGCTCAACTCACTCAAGACTCGAAGCGCGTTGGGGCCTTGATCGAGAGTGCTCATTGCATTCTCGCCGGACTCGATCCTTCGGATGAAATCGCCTTTGCCATGTCCTTCGATAAACTTTGGTCATTGCACCTGAACGACCAGAACGGGCTGAAGTACGATCAGGACAAACCATTTGGCAGCACAAACCTGCGCAGCGCCTTTGATCAAGTCCGCGTGATGGAGCAAAACAAGTATGGTCGCAACGGCGAATACGTTTGTTTCGACGTCCATCCTTTTCGCACCACGAAGCCCGAACATTGGCTGGCCCATCTTGACAACAGCCGCCGCACCTTCCTGAAACTCGTTCAGAAAGCGCGTACGTACAATGAATCCAAAGCCAAGCAGATGATTGCCGAGCGCAATTATCAGGCGCTCGATCAATACGTCATCGAACATCTCCTGGGCAAATAACATTTAACCCGTAGCAAGCACCAAGGGGCGACTCACACAGTCGCTCCTTTTTTGTCCGTATCTCTTACAACATTTTTACAATTATTTAACTGCTCTCTGACAACTCCGCCGTCAATGGATTGCACATTGACGGCATGAAAAAAATATTATTTGTCCTTGCCGTCGTCATTAGTCTCGGCGTGATTGCTGGCAGTCATATTCATGCCTGTGGATCCCTGGAAACATCGCTGAACTTATTGTCTCGAAGAGCTGTTTCACCCGATACTAACTTTGCCATTCCGGCCATTGCAGCTTTACGCGCAAAAGGTCCCGCTGGATTAGAGGCATTACTCCAAACCCATGCTACTCTCATCCAGCAGCACGAAACCAACGCATCCGCATCCGACCCGGCATGGTCACGACTACAAGCTGCCTTGGATTCCGTAAGCGGCCAGCGTGACTGTCATGCTTCTCATCTCTATTGGTTCACAGATTTTGAACTGGCCAAAGTTGCTGCCCAGGCTGCTGGCAAGCCGATCCTTTCCCTGCGCCTGCTCGGCAAATTAGACGAAGAATACAGTTGTGCCAATAGCCGCTTCTTTCGCACGACGCTTTATGCGAATACCGAAGTCTCCCAATACCTGCGCGACCATTTTATTCTGCATTGGAAGTCGGTTCGGCCAGTCCCTAAAATTTCCATCGATTTTGGCGATGGCCGTAAAATCGAGCGTACCATCACTGGCAATAGCATTCACTACGTGCTCGATTCTTCGGGTCAACCCATTGACGCCCTGCCCGGTCTTTACGGTCCCAAGGCATTCATGAAAGGCCTTTCACAAGCTGAACAGGCAGCATTAAAATGGGCTACTCTGACCGGTGCATCGCGCGACCAATATCTGAAGCAGTATCACAACGAACGTTATGCCGCCATCTCTTCGGAATTAAATGCGGACTTGGTGAAACTTGGAAATACCTTTCCCGCATCTTTTAATACTCAAATTGCAGTAGCCACCACAAAGCCCACCGCACTAGCCGCCAGCACGCGAGCCGTTTCAAAAAACGGCGCAGAGTTGCCGATGCTGAAATCTTTTCAGAAAAGAGGCAGTATGGACAACCCCTCCCAATTGGCAGGCTTGGAAGATACCATTTGGCTGAAAATCGCCGACTTGCACCGGAATGATTCCCAACTGGATCTTGGCGCACAAAAACTCCTTCGCAGCAAAAACCCATCCGCCAGTGCTGCCTCACTTATCACCGCCAGTAAAAGAGTCGTTGAAAATCCCTTTGTAACCGCGCTGAATAATCTCCAACGCTCCATTGCCGAAGACACGGTGCGTAATGAATACCTGCTCCATTCACAAATCCATCAATGGTTCGCCAGTGGCATTGCGCCCAGGAACCTTGACCAATTGAACTCCAAAGTTTATGCCGAATTGTTCCTGACACCTGAGTCCGATCCCTGGCTCGGGCTCTCCCCTGTGAATACCTTGAGTGGCCTGGACAATAACGGCTTGGTTCAAAACTCCCCTCAACATTGAGAAAGTCTATTACAAATTTTTTACAACTCATTTACCTGGCAATGACAATTTTCTTCACGGCAAGAGTACCTTGACCCTATGAAACCAAAATATTTTTGCTCATTATTGCTCTGCGGCATTGCCCTGGCGTCCATTGGCCTTAGGACTCGACAGGACAAAGGACTGGTCATTCACGAATGGGGCACCTTCACTTCCGTTCAGGGCAGCGATGGCGTTTTGCTGGCTTGGAAGCCGCTGGAAACCAGCAAACTACCCGGCTTCGTGCACGACTGGCAGAAACCGGGGTTAAATCGCCGCTCCGCTCACTGGTCAGTTTTTGGCAAGGGCTCCATGGTCACGCTCCAACGCATGGAGACCCCGATCATTTATTTCTACACGGATAAAGAGCAAACCGTGGATTTATCAGTCGGCTTTCCGCAGGGCTTAATCACCGAATGGTTTCCGCAAGTGCGCGAAATCGGCCCATCAATTGCCCTGACCAGCACAACGGTCCTCTCCATGGATAAAGCATTGCACAAAGTTGGAGTTTCACCCTCGTTTACGCTCGCTTCCCTCTTTGATGAAAAACCGACGACGAACAGTCTCGTGCATTGGTCGCATTTGGAAATTTTTCCTGCCAAAGATCATCCCAAACTGGCTTCACTGATTCCTTCTGGTTCATCCGGCAACCATTACTTCGCCGCCCACGACACCGATTCCGCCTACGTCCGCACGCCCTCTCTTTCCAAAACAAATCCCGCGCCTGAATACGAAAAATTCCTTTTCTATCGTGGCGCTGGCAGTTTTGCGACTCCGTTGATTACCCTCATGACCAACAACCTGGTCATCGTCACTAACACCAGCAAGGAACCGCTCAAACATCTCTTCGTCCTGACCGTCCACAATCATCAGGGCAAATTTGTTTACCTTGATCAACTGGCTCCTGGCGAGCAGCGCAACATTTCAGCTTCACAACAAGAAGTGCTTCAACCTTTGACCGCCGTCGCCCGGCAGATTGGCAATCAAATGGAATCCTCCCTGATCAAGGAAGGCCTGTATCAACGCGAAGCCCGCGCCATGGTGAACACTTGGAACAGTTCGTGGTTCGAAGAGGAAGGTGTGCGTGTTCTTTATGTTCTTCCGCGCAACTGGACCGATACCACCCTCCCTATTAATATCAATCCCCAGCCCCGCGAACTCGTTCGCGTCATGGTCGGACGCGCGGAACTCATCCCACCTGTCGCAGAACAACAACTCACGGAGCAACTGGTAAAAGCCGGCAATGGCGATGTCCAGGCGCGTAAACAAGTCCAGCTCACTCTAAAAACCTTTGGCCGCTTTGCCGAACCAGCTTTTTATCGCGCCCTCGCGAAAGCCACGCCCAAGGTCACGCCTAAAACCAATATCGCCTCATTAGCGTCGCTCCTTTCCGATTCTCAATTTGAATGAGCCGGAATGCTCCTCCAGACTGGACGATTGACTGGAAAAGGCAGAGAATCCGGCGAGAGCCATGAAAAAAGTCGCGCTCGTATTTGTGCTCGCGGTCATCATCCCCAGCCTCGTCCTCGCCTGGCTGGCGGTGCGCTCCCTGCGCGACCAGCAATTTGCCCTCGAACGGCAGCAATCACTCCTCTATCAGGGTGTCGCCGATGCGCTGGCCCGCGATGCTAACAATCTGCTGGCCAATGTCCAACACGAGTTTGGTCAGCAAGTCGAAACCGAACTGGCCGACCACAAAGTTCGCATTGTCGCCAATTCTTTTGACGACCGGTTAAGAACCAATTGGCCATTGGCTGAGGTTGGATTTGTGGTGACCACGGAGGGTAAAATTCTTTGTCCTTCACCGGTCAGTAGCAACCTGGAAGCCCGCACTTTTCGCACTGCGAATATCAAATTCCTCTGCAACGCTGAAAGTGCTGAAGTGTATTGGAATGCTGGCAAAAACACAGGTAACACATTTTCAAAATTAAATGGCGGTCAGTCCCAAACGTATCCAGGACAAGCCGGTCAGGTTACTGATGGCAGCCAGACCGCCTTGGGTCAAGGTGGTCAAAGTAGCTTCAATTCGCCCGATACCAAAAATAATTTCAAATCACAGGCCATGCGCAATGTCGTCCCACAACAACAAATTCTTCCGCAATCAAAGGATAATAATGATTCTCAACTTTATTCCAAAGTAGCGGCTTCGGAGGCCGAGTTCCGTCAATTGATCGGTGATTCGAGCGAAGGCACCATGGCGCGCTTTCTCGAAAACAAGTTAAATGTCCTGGTCTGGTATCGCTCACCAAGTGATCCCCAGATGATTTTCGGTGCGCAACTTTCCCTTCCACGTCTGAAAGAAGATCTAAAAAAGCTGGTCACGCAATTGGACCCGGCTTTGCGCGCGGACATTGTAGCCGCGCTGTTGGATGACACCGGCAAACCCGTGGCCCGTTCCTTGGAAACGTTTCAAACCAACTGGAAGCGCCCTTTCATCGCCACCGAAGTGGGGGAATCTTTGCCACATTGGGAAATCGCCGTATATCTCTTGAATCCAGCCAAGCTCACGCAGTCCGCCCAAGCATTAAAATTGACCTTGGGCCTTTTAATTGGGGTTCTCCTGCTCGCTATTGCGGTGGGCAGTTGGCTCATTGTCACCGACCTCAGTCGTCAACTCACTCTTGCCCGCCAAAAAACTGATTTCGTCAGCAACGTCTCCCACGAGTTAAAAACCCCGCTCACCTCCATTCGCATGTTTTCCGAACTATTGGCGGAAGGTCGCGTTGCCGATCCCACCAAACAACACTCGTATCTTAATATTATTACTGCCGAGACTGCGCGCTTGACCCGTCTTATCAATAACGTGCTCGATTTCTCCCGCATGGAGCGTGGTGAGAAAAAGTACAATATGCAAAAATGCGATCTGGTCGGCCTGGTCCATGAAATCATCGAAACCTACCGTCCGCATCTGGAATCGAATGGATTTAAATTTATCTATGACTCGCCAGGTTCTCCTATTCATGTATCGGGAGATTGCGATGCTCTGGCTCAGGTGATCGTCAACCTGCTTTCTAATGCCGAAAAATATTCCAATGACAAAAAGGAAATCGAAGTTCAACTCGAGCGCCAAAGTGAACCCCTGCCTTATGCAGAAGTGAGAGTGCTCGATCGTGGCATGGGCGTTCCGTCAGGCAGTGAAGAAAAGATTTTTGAACAATTCTACCGCGCTCACGATTCACTAAGTAGCGGCATTCAAGGTTCCGGCCTGGGTTTGACTCTGGCCCGCCAAATTGCACAGGCTCATGGTGGCGATGTCCGCTACCAAGCGCGCAAGGACAGCGGAAGCTGCTTTGTCCTGCGCCTGCCTACACCAGAGATTAGCCCATGAAGACAAAAATTCTCATCGTTGAAGATGATCCTCATATCGCCCTCGGACTGGAGGAAGTTTTGAAAAGCGAATCCTTCGACGTGTCCGTCTGCCATCGAGGTGATAAGGCCATCGAAGCATTCTATCAGCACCAACCCTCCCTTATCGTCCTCGATGTCATGCTTCCCGGTCTCAGCGGCTATGACGTTTGCAAGCAGTTACGCGGCAGAAAAATCACCACGCCTATCCTCATGCTCACGGCGAAAGGTCAGGAGATTGATAAAGTTGTTGGCTTGGATCTCGGTGCGGATGATTATGTAACCAAACCATTTGGCGTCCGGGAATTATTGGCACGCATCCAGGCATTGTTACGCCGAACTGCCAAGCCTTTAATTATTGATACTGATGGCGAAGCACCGTTCAAAATTGGACAAACCGCCATTGATCCCAAAACTTTTCAACTAAAACGGGGCAAGGCTACGGAAGAACTCACAGCTAAAGAATTGAAACTGCTGCAACTTTTTCGCACTCATCCCGGCGAAGTTCTCTCACGCGACCGCCTTTTGAACGAAGTCTGGGGCTATGGTTACTACGGCACCACCCGCACTCTGGATCAGGTGATAGTGCAGTTACGGAAAAAATTGGGTGACAATGGCGGAGAACCGAAACACTTGCTCACCGTGCACGGGGTTGGTTACAAACTGGTGGAGTAACTCAAAATCAGTATCTTCGCTGTGAAGTATCTACTTCGCGCGACCACGCATCAATTCCTCCCGATAGATTGCGTAGCTTCGTAAATCCGAGCGAGCTTAACCGCCCAATTGCATGCAGGCTGCGAATGCCGTGATGGCAAT
Source organism: Pedosphaera sp. (assembly GCA_028293285.1). Taxonomy (GTDB): domain Bacteria; phylum Verrucomicrobiota; class Verrucomicrobiia; order Limisphaerales; family Pedosphaeraceae; genus Pedosphaera. Next base: position 4,751 of record JAQGPC010000215.1, on the reverse strand, counting down.
AAACAACTATTTCCTTTTCCTTCCATGCATCGATTTCCCCTGCTCTATCCAAAATTTGACCGAGTGGAACTAACTTGGAATTCGGTAATGCCACTAACTCATGTTCTTCCGGCTCACGAACATCTAATAACAGTGGAGGAGCCGCTTTTTGCAATTCCTTTGCCAGCTCCTGAGCAGAAATTTGCAAGTCCATTGAGCTGATAAATTATTGGTTCTTTGCCGCAAGATACCGCTCAGTATCAATGGCGGCCGCGCAGCCAAGACCTGCTGCAGTAATCGCCTGACGATAAACATGGTCCGAGCAATCTCCGGCTACAAATACCCCAGGGACATTCGTTTCCGTCCCGCGTTTGGGAATGATATAACCATTCTCATCCATATCGATGATGCCCTTGAAGAGTTGCGTATTGGGAACATGCCCGATGGCTACAAAAACCCCGGCGCAATCCAGCGTGCTTTCCTCATTGGTCTGGACATTTTTCAAACGGACACCCGTTACCTTGTCGTGCTTGGGATCCAAGACTTCGGTTACAACAGTATTCCAAACTGGCTTGATCTTGGGATTGGCCAGAGTTCGTTCCACCATGATTTTTGAAGCGCGCAACGTATCGCGGCGATGCACCAAATAAACTTCCGAGGCAAATCGAGTCAGGTAGGTTGCTTCCTCACAGGCTGAATCCCCACCGCCCACCACGACGAGCGGTTTATGGCGAAACATCGGCAGCGCCCCGTCGCAAGTCGCACAATAAGTCACACCTTTTTTCTCTAACTCAGCTTCGCTGGCCAGGCCGATATGACGATGGCCGGCTCCGCTTGCGATGATGATCGTTTCAGCTTCCACCCGTTCGCCATCAATCGTCAGGACAAACGGTTGCTTCGACACGTCCACCGCCTCAACGGTTCCAAACTGCACCCGTGCGCCAAACCGTTCCGCCTGCTTCTGCATGCGCACCATTAATTCATATCCGTCAATGCCCTCGGGAAATCCGGGATAATTTTCCACGATGCTGGTAGTCGTCAGCAGTCCGCCAGGTTGCAAACCGGTCAAGACGAGCGGTTGAAGGTTCGCCCGTGCTGTATAAAGGGCGGCGGTGAGCCCGGCGCAACCCGTACCGATAATGACGACTTTTTCCATAAGGAGGCGAAAGGTAGTTTTATCCCACCGAATTGGCAAGTGTGGAGAATGAGTGTGAAACTCCGGAATTTGGTGCTATCTTAGCTTGCAGGCGGATTAACCAAACAACCTTATCAACATGAAAACAATATTCATTCTATTCCTTGCTGGCGCAGCCCTGATTGGATGTGCCACCCGGGATATAAACAACAATACGGAACAGCGCGTTATGACTGATCCCGGCAGGGTTGTGATTCTTTTCTCAAAACCACAAAAATCATTTGTGGAGCTAGGCACTGTAACTACTTTAAAAAGTCAGCCGCGCGAGAGACAATCGTGGCAAACCGTGTTGCGGGAACAAGCGGGAGCAATGGGCGCGGATGCAGTATTAGTCGATACCAGCACCCTCAATAACAGCAACACCCCCATGGTAACGGGCACAGGGATTCGTTATCTTCACGAGAAGCCTTAATCTAGTGCTAGGGGTGAATGGCGCGTTTGGAGGTGGCTTTACGTTTCTCCCCTTGCCTTTTTTCTCCAGCGTCTAAGTCGCAAGAAAAATACCCCGAAGAAAATCGCGCCGCAGCCGTTGACTCCAATCGTATAACCCAGTTTGTAGGTTCTTCCGGTATTATTCGGTGCGTAGATAGTGACGTCATTACCTACCACGAGATTAGGCAGTGCAGCAGGCATCAGCGCCCCGTGCAAAACACCTCGCCCAAACCCGGCCGGGCCGGTCGCCTTGTTTGAAACCCTTATGGCCACATTTACGATGCATCCAATAATTGTGGCAAAAAGCAAAAATGAGAATATGCGACGAAGAATTCGCTGCCACAATTTCTGTGGCGGCGCGACTTTAACTTGTGTATCAGCCATTGTTTCCGTAGAGCAAGAGCATGTTTTTGAACCGCCGCGTTCTGCAAGCAGAATATTTTGATGAACCCGACCGTCCGCAGGCGGAACTGGCCGAAGCTTATCAAACGCTGGCGCGTTTCAATCGATTGTTTTCGTTGGGAAGATCCTTCAAACAAATTTTGCCCAAAACCTTGGGGGCAGAGCGTTGTCGCTCGTTATCACTGCTGGATTTGGGCGCAGGCGACGGCTCGCTCGGCAATGACCTTGCTTGCTGGGCCGCCGAAAAGGGCTGGAACTGGCAAATAACCAATTTGGATTTAAACCTTCGGGCATTGCAATTAAATCGCGCCCACACTGCGGTGGCCGGTTCCGCGCTTGCCCTTCCCTTTCGCGACCATTCCTTCGATGTGGTGGTTGCTTCTCAAATGACCCACCACTTCATGACGGATTCGGAGGTTTGTCTCCACTTTAAGGAAGCCTGGCGTGTCACCCGGAACTTACTGGTCATTACCGACGTACACCGGAACTTTGCCTTTTATCTCGCGTTGGTTTTGGTTCTGAGGTTTTATGGAGTTCCACGGCACTTTCTGTCCGATGCTCTGCTTTCGGTTCGGCGCGGCTGGCGGGTGCCGGAATGGAAATCTCTCGCGGCTCAAGCCGGCATTCTCGATCCAAAAATCTGGTTGTATGCCGGAACCCGAATGATGCTTGAAGCACGCAGGCAAATTTAGGAGTTTTTTCGAAAAGTTCTCCGCACTCGCCACCACCAGCGAAACCAGCGCCACGTATCACGTAGCGGATGAATTTTACTGAGTTCGTCCTTGTAGATCGCTTTAACTGGCACAAACTGCACGGCATAACCATTGGCAATAAAAGCCAGCAAAATTTCAGATTCAATTTCAAAATGGGTGGTTTCAATGGACAACATTGACCATGCAGCCAATCTCATCAGCCGAAAACCACATTGAGAATCCGGCAGGCAAATGCCACTGGCTCTGGAAAGCCGTTTACTCATCCAACGATTTACCTGACGTCGCAACCATGGCATGGATTCAGCATTCGCCATACGGTTGCCCACCACCAAATCCGTCTTGCTACTTGCGGCAGCAGACAAAAAGGCCGGGATTTCTTCCGGAGCGTGCTGGCCATCTCCATCCATCACCAAAGCCCAGTCAAAATTCCGCTCTATTGCACGCCTCCACCCAGTATTCAAAGCCGCTCCTTTTCCGCGGGTTTTTTCATGGCAGATTACCTCTGCGCCAGCATTTCGAGCTTGAGCAACAGTCGCATCAGTTGATCCATCATCCACCACAATTACATTAGGCAACTGACACCGCACCGAACCCACCACGGAAGAAATCGAGGCTCCCTCATTTAAACAAGGGATGACTACCACGCATTCCGTCGGCCAATTCATCCGTAGAAGCTAGGCAACAGCCAAGTCCTGTCCAGCGATTTCCATCTGGGCGTAAATTGACACCGGCAAGGCTAATGGGGTCTTTCCCTATTTCTAATTTAGAGTTTGCGCTCTAAGCCCTGTCAGTTTTAAACTTACGCGGTGATTTATGATTCATTGATGCCAACCGGCGATCTCCTTAGATCGCAAGGAGAAGCACAAGAAGCGCTCCATTCCTGCGCTGCAAAAGCTGCTTCCAACCAGTTTGGTCGCAAAGTCTTCTTGCGCGCTGTGGTGGAAGTTTCCAATTTCTGTCGTGAAAATTGCGCCTACTGCGGCATGCGCCGGGACAATCGCGATCTCGCCCGTTTCCGCGCCCACCACAATGAACTTGCTGAATTGATCATTCATCATCGTCCCGCCAGCGTTACTGACATCAACATTCAAACCGGGGAAGACCCTGTCGCTGTTCGGGAAGTGGTGCTTCCCTTAATCCGCACGTTGCGTCGTGAAACTCCGCTGGGAATCAGTGTGTGTCTGGGCACTTTGGATACTGCTCTTTATTCCGAATTAAAAAAGGCCGGAGCCAGCACTTATATCATAAAGTTCGAAATCGCCGACCCTGCTCTTTATGCCAAAATGTCGGCACCCGGGAATTACAAGGAGCGACTGGAACATATTCGCCATTTGTCGGCTTCAGGTTGGCGGGTCAGTTCCGGATTCATTGCCGGATTGCCCGACCAGAGCGACCACGAGTTGTTGGCTAATTTCACACTTGCGGGTGCTTTGCCTCTCGATGGTTGTAGTGTCAGTCCGTTTATCCCGGGTGACGAAACTCCCCTAGCCGCCGCACCTATCGCCAGCATTGATCTCACACTCAATTGTATGGCCGGTCTTCGACTGATGCGGCCGGATTGGGTCATCCCCGCAGTCAGCGCCTTGAACCTTGCCGGCCCAAGTGATGGCTATCGCCGCGGTCTGCGAACGGGAGCCAACCTTGTCACCATCAACATGACCCCTTCAGATGTTCGCGGTGATTACCTGCTTTATAAGCGTGACCGTTTCATAATGACCGAAGAGCGCATTCTCGCGGCTATTGCAGCGGAAGGTCTGGAGCCTTCGCTTCAGAGTCTCGCTGATTTTTATCATTCTCAAAAGCGCGCCAACAGCTCCTCCGTCTTGAAATCAGTTGCCACGGCAGCCTGAAGTATTCTTACGGCGATTTTCTTCTCCAAGGATTCGAACCTTGTTTAAAAGGCGCACCTAAGTAGGTAGCCAAAAGTTTTTTGACAATTGTCAGACACGGTTGAGCCAATACGTTTCCGAAAAGAGTCCCGCTTTTTGAAAGGCCTGGCATGGGGTCAAGTGTTTGATCCAAGCTTCGGC
>JAQGPC010000199.1 GCA_028293285.1 Pedosphaera sp. | reverse complement strand
CGCCACAAATCGTCGCGCGGTTCGGAACTCGTGTTCATGAAGGCACCGGAGAGTGAAGAGTTAATTGAGCTTTGCCATTTTCCGGCGAGCGGACCGGTGAAAGTCCAGACGGATCTGACACATCTCGCGTTTGAAGTGGATAGTTTGGAAGAGTTCGGCAAACATCTGGCAACTCTCGGCTACAAGTATTCCGATGGTCCGCACATGCGCCCGGAAGGCGGCGGCATTGCCTTCGTGGATGCGCCGGAAGGATATGAGATTGAGTTGATTGAGCGATAGAAGTAAATGGTAAGCCGGGTTTCGAACGTTGCGAGGTTGCCGGGGTCAAACAGACGATTTAGCTCGCGACCATGTTTAATTGCTGGAGATGATTTTACGCGCCTGCCAATATGAATTTAAGTTTCCACGCCCGGCACTGGTAATGGGAATAGTAAATGTGACGCCGGATTCTTTTTCGGATGGCGGTCAGTTTCTGAGCCATGAAGCGGCCATACAACATGCGGTAAAATTGGTGGAGCAGGGAGCGGACATCATTGATGTGGGCGGAGAATCGACACGCCCCAAGGCGGTGCCGGTAAGTGAGAAGGAAGAGTTGGAGCGGGTGATGCCGGTAATCGAAGCATTGGCGGGTCGTATTAAAGTGCCGATTTCGATTGATACGCTCAAGCCAGCGATTGCCCGGGCGGCATTAAGGGCCGGAGCCAGTATCGTAAATGACGTGGGGGCGAATCGGACAGACGACGCAATGTGGCGTATCGTGGCGGAAACAGGGGCGGGGTATGTGTTGATGCACATGCAAGGCACACCGCAGACAATGCAATTGAATCCGGTTTATCAGGATGTAGCGGGAGAGGTTGAAGACTTTTTTAAAGAAAGATTGGGACGGTTGAAGTCCGCCGGAGTGCAGTTTGAACGGGTGGTTTTGGATGTGGGCATAGGTTTTGGAAAAACCTTGGAGCATAATTTGCAGTTGCTCGCGGGGCTTGGGAGATTTACAAATCTAGAGAGGCCATTATTGCTTGGCGTCTCGCGCAAATCTTTCATCAGTAAATTGCTGGGAGTCGCCGCAGCAGAACGCCTGCCTGCCGCCCTAGCCTGCACCGTCCTGGCAGCGCAAGCTGGAGTGCAAATGTTCCGCACGCATGATGTCTCGGCAACCGTGCAAGCCCTGCGGATGGCGGAGGCCATGGCAGCTCACAAATAACGATGGATTTAACTTTGGCAAATAGTTGGCGCGCCGTGCTGGAGATACTGCTCCTGGCAGTGGGGATCTATTATGTCTTCCTGTTCGTGCGCGGCACGCGGGGTTGGCCGGTCGTAATCGGTTTTCTCCTGCTCTTTGGCGTTACCCTCGTAACCTGGGCGTTGAAATTGGAAGTAGTAAGCTGGTTGCTCGGCAAGTTCTTTGCTTTTTCAGCGTTTGCGATCCTGGTCATCTTCCAGCCGGAATTGCGGCGCATGTTGTCTGAGTTGGGGAGTTTGCCGTTCTTTTACACGACGCGGGAACAGCGCGAAAATATCGAGGTAATCATTCAAACTGTCGAACGTTTGTCGGAGGTGAAGATTGGCGCGCTCATTGCACTGGAACAATCGATCCAATTGCAGGAAGTGGTGGAATCAGGAATCGTGGTGGATTGCGAAGCGACGCCGGAGATGCTGGAGACGATTTTCTTTCCCAACAACGCCATCCATGATGGCGGGGCCATTATCAAGGGCGACCGGATTGCTTATGCTGCGTGCATTTTTCCGCTGACGCAACGGCAGGACTTGAACAAGTCGCTCGGCACGCGACATCGCGCGGCGATTGGTTTGACCGAAGAAACCGACGCCATTGTAGTAGCGGTGTCCGAGGAAACGGGTCTTATTTCCTATGCCTACAAAGGGCAACTGGTGCGGGGAGTTACCCATGAGGAGTTGCGGGCATTCCTCACCTCGGTATTTGTGAAGCCGAGCCGGTCACGCAACCTGGTGGAATGGTTTCGCAAATGGCAGGGCGACCGCCATGTTCCGGAATCCCCGGCAGTCCAAAAAGCCGAATCTAAATAAGCATGGCAGCGCGCGATTACATCCTGAATAATTTGTGGTGGAAAGTGTTGTCCCTGCTGCTGGCTGCTCTTACTTACTTTACGATTAAAACCGCGTCCTTGAATGACCAGAACTTGCAGCAATCACCCGTGGTGACCACGAACACGCGGAAATTTGTCGGCATACCGATCACCTTGATGACGGCGGCGTCAAATGCCGATCGCTTTCAAGTGAAGCCATTGACAGTAACCGTGAATGTTATAGGAAATGCGGATGTATTGGAGAAACTGCAGCCGAAACAAATCCAGGCGGTGGTGGACGTAACCGACGCTCCAGCAGAAAGGGAATTTCGGAAAGACATCCAGATCCAAATCCCGAAGGATTTAAAACTCGACAGTCAGTTTCCCATTTATGCAACGGTGGAACGGATCACCGCTCCCAAATAATTCAGGAAATTAATTATGCAAACGACAGTTCCCACGAAAATTTTCGGCACGGATGGAGTTCGCGGCACAGCCAACGTTGAGCCGGTGACGGCGGAGACAGCCTTGAAATTAGGCCGGGCGGCGGGTCACGTATTTAAAAACCTCGAAACGCAGTCGCGCGGACGGGGCAAGCACAAGATTGTGGTGGGCAAGGACACGCGACTCTCGGGTTACATGCTGGAAAATGCAATTTCCGCGGGCATTTTGTCCATGGGCGTTGATGTGTTGTTCATCGGGCCGCTGCCAACGCCGGGGGTGGCTTATGTGACGCGGAGCTTGCGCGCTGATGCGGGCATTGTCATCACAGCCTCGCACAATCCGTATGATGATAACGGCATTAAATTTTTCCGTGCGGATGGTTACAAGCTGGACGACAAGGTCGAGAACCAGATTGAAAGTCTCGTCTTTGGCGCAGATGTGGCAAGCCTTCGCCCGACGGCGAGTCATATTGGCAAGGCGGTTCGTATTGATGATGCGTTAGGTCGTTATATTGAATATGCCAAGGCTTCCTTTCCAAGAGGCATGACGTTGGAAGGAATGAAAATTGTGGTGGATTGCGCGCATGGCGCGGCTTACAAATCCACGCCGTGCGTGCTGCGGGAACTGGGCGCGGAGGTAGTGGTTTACGGAAACCAGCCGGACGGCACGAATATCAATAAAGAATGCGGCTCGATGCACCCGGAGCAGATGTGCCAGCGAGTACGGGAAAACCAGGCGCAGCTCGGCATTGCCCATGATGGCGATGCGGATCGGGTGTTGCTATGCGATGAAACGGGCGCGTTGATTGATGGGGATGACATCATGGCGATTGCGGGGCTGGATATGCTGGAGCAAGGATTGCTGGCACAAAAAACTTTGGTCGCCACTGTGATGAGCAATGCGGGACTACTGGCTGCCATTCAGGGGCGCGGTGGCAAGGTCATTCAAACACCCGTGGGAGACAAAAACGTGATCGATGAGATGTTGCGGCACGGTTATAATTTTGGCGGGGAGCAGAGCGGTCACATGATTTTTGGCGACCATAGCACGACGGGAGATGGGTTGGTCTGTGCCTTGCAAATTCTCCGCATTATGAAGGCGAAAGATCAGCCGCTTTCCAAACTAGCCAAGTGCTGGACACGGTATCCGCAATTGGTCACGAATGTAAAAGTGCGGGAGAAGAAACCTTTTGAACAACTCGATGGGGTGTTGCAACTCGTGGCCTTGGCGGAGGCTGAAGTGAAGCTGAGTGGCGGCCGGGTTTTGCTGCGCTATTCCGGGACGGAGCCGAAAGCACGGTTGCTCATTGAAGGCAAAGATGGCGCGGTGTTGGAACGGCATTCACTTAAGATTTGTGAGGCGATTAAGAAGCAAGTCGGGGCGTGAGCGGTGTAAGTGGGTGTGTGGGTATGTGAGAGGGGAAGCGGGTTAAGGGAGAACTAGTATCTCCGGGCGAAGGCGGCCGACGTAGGCGCTGGGCATGTATTTATCGATGGAACCTGGCTCAGGTTTTTCACGGGCGATATGGCCATCACAGAAAAGGACGTTGGCGGTTTGCTGATGGCGGAAGTGCGCGGTGGCTTCGGGACGATTGGTTCTTAACAAAAAAATTTCTTCCAGCAGGGGATTGCTCGGGGAGGCCGGAGCTTGGAAAATATTTACCTGGGCGGAGTCGGCCAGAAGCGTGGTTTCACTCGTGCGAGGAACTTTGGAGACGTTTACCGCGGAAAGATAAATGTTGTAGCCATAACCGTAAGCTGCGCCAGTCGCTTTGAGTTTGAATTGCGAGGAGGAGTAATTAAGGGATGGGCAAATCTCGATGCCGCGCCCTTGGAGGTAAGGATAGAGAGCGCCTTGCGTGGCATCAAAGGCACGCTGGCCTTCAGCGCCAGTTTGCAGCCAGCCAAACCAAAAAATATTTCCACCGTTGGTGGTAGTGGTGCCGCCATAGGGAAAATAGTAGCCAATGTTATCATCCAAATACATTTGTGCGGCGAGGCTGAACTGGTGCAGGTTGCCGGTGCACTGGATGCGGCGGGCGGATTCCTTACTTTTGCTCAATGCCGGGAGGAGAAGTGCTGCGAGTATGGCAATGATGGCGATGACGACTAGGAGTTCGATGAGGGTGAAAGCGGCTAATGGTTGAGGGAAAGACTGAAAACCTGCGCTTTTGGAAGAATGATCAAAAAGAATGTCGTTTATTTGGCAGTTGCGGGCGGAGATTGGCGAGGCCACCTCACCCTTAATCCTTCTACCCCCAAGGCGGAGAGGGAAGCCAGCCGACTCTTCTGGCGACGTCCGACGGTCTATTATGACATTTACGTGAAAGAATATAATTCGGGGTCGAAGCCACCAAGCCGGGCGAGTATGCAAAAGAGTTGGCGTGCGTTGGGAACGCTTTTCGCTTACTATTTGCACTCGCCCGGTCATGTTTGGATTCCAAGATTATACCATGCAATCAGGGTTGCGTGGCGTGCACGCGATAAAAACTCTTGCTCGTCAGGGCATTGGTGTCCTGCAACACCATGTTTGGGCCAGTTCCGGCGAGGGTTGGTGAAGCGTTGGACCACGTTTGAAAGTCGGTGGTTTTTTCCAGGGTGTAAAGCCAGTTGGTGAGGCTGTTGAATTTCATTTGCCAGTTGTTGCTGACAAGTCCGCCGGTCAGATTTTTTATCGGTGGAATTTGGTAGGTGATGGTGAAATTGTCCATAACCCCATGGGCAAGAATGGAACCGCCGAAGTCGGGGTCCTGCCCATTGTCACTGTAGCTGCTGACGGCAAGCTGATCGACACTGAAATCGGTGAAGTTAGTGCCGAGCGTGGTGTCGCTAATGGGGCCGAAAGGTTGGCCGTTTTTGGTCATGGTAGTGACGAGAGCGCGGCTCGATGCGGTGTAAGTCATTTCAACGTGAAATAGATCATTCAGCGTAAGCTCAAAGGGAAAGCTGAACCCGCCATCACTGAATTGATTGGTGTTCGAAATCATGGTGGTGGAAATCGTGGTGCCAAAGTGAAACACCGGATCATCAGGGAAATAATTGAACTCCACGAGATTTACCGGGCCGGTAGCCGGATTGATGCCGGCACCGCGAGCAAAGGTTGGATTCGATGCGCTCGCGAGATTGATAAGGCCGACTGCAATTTGGAAGGTATACGGTTTGTTGGTGGCCGTGCCCGCCGTGATGTCAGCCATGCGTAAATCAAATGCGAAGCTGAAATCATCAGATTTCGAAAGAGCTGCGCCCAAGGGATGGTGGAAATAGCTGTTGGGTTTGGAAGAGTCCCAGGTGACTTCCACGTTATGATTTGCGGTGTTCCAATGGAACAGGCTGGTGTCGCCAAAAATTTGCCAGCCGTGCGTAGCGGGATCGGCGGCAAAGTCTTCGCTGAAATTGGTCGCATTAGCCAATGAGGTGGAAGCGAGCAGTGAGAGAATTATTATTTTATAGTTCATAGTTAAATAGGTGGAGAATGATGGTTAAAGGTTTTAGGAAATTAATGAACGGTCGCGCCGTGACCGATAAATCAGAATGACGGCGCCAATTGCAGTGATGGCCCAAGTGGAAGGTTCCGGCACGACGGAGATGGCATCGATTTCGGATTTTCCGCTGAGGACATCGATGCGGATATAGCTGATGTCAGCCAGGGAAATGTATTGGCCCAAGTCATCCTGCGCCCAGGAAATATCGAAACTGCTGCCGCCTGCAGAACCATTGTAGAGTGAGCGAATGCCAGTGAGTCCCTGGCCGGCGAAATCCGCTTGGTGCAGCGCGGGGTTTATGGGCAGGCTGAAATCGCCGATGCCATCCGTGGGAAACAGGCTATCGGCAATGGGAGCAAAAGACGGGTTGAGTTGGTAATAAGTAATATTATCCCGGCTGACGGAGATTCGAGTTTGGCCAGTGTTATTGCCAAGCAGGGAACCATCAGTGATGCCGCCGCCGGAGAAATTCCCATTGGTGACGACGAAACCGGCATTGCCGAAAATCGTGAAATCGAGCCCGAAAGGATGGGAGGAATCATTCTGAATCGGCGTGTTGAATTGGAGCGTGAGCGAACCGCCCGCGCCCATCGAAACAAGTTGGGTATTACGGAAGGCCGGACTGAAGGGATTGGCTGTCGCGGTGGGAGAACCCAGGGTCACCGAGGCGGTGGTGAAGCCGCTGGCAAAGCCAGCGCCGGAATTATAACTGATAACGGCATCGGCAAAGTTGGTGGCGTTGCCGGTGGAAACGAGAGAGATGCTGGCCAGGGCCAGGGCCAATAAACGGAATTTTGTCATACGCTGATCTTTCAATTTTCCGCGAAATGAATGCGGAAGGGTTGTGATTGAGAGACCAGCGCGGAGACGGAAGATTTAGTTTTTTTACGGCGGTTACAGACCGCTATAAATAAAAAACCTCCAGACTCCGCAAGACGGGGAATGAAGGCATTCAGCGAATCCTGTTGAAAACAGATCAACAGGCTGGCCTCATCCTTCTCTTGACGGAGAAGTTGATCCCGCAAAAGCGGAACCAGGACGAGCACAGGCAAATCGATATCCTGACTTCGGGCTTAACCTTGCTCCCGCCTTCCCGGTCGTTTGACCAGTGGCCGTGGGAGTTCGTAACCCGTTACAGTGGCGTAACCGTCCCCGATTTTCACGGGGTTCCCTGACATTTGACTGTGATAAGATGGACGAACAGTCCATCGGTTTCAAAGAGCGTGTTGTTGTTAGACCCAATTGGGAAAAATGCCAAGAGAAATTTTTATAACGCGCATTTTTTAGGAAACCAACGGGAATTCAGGAAAATTTCCTGGCAAGATATTTGGTTTATCGCTTATGGGAATTTAATTCCTGCTGCCAGCCGCCGCCGAGCGCGCGGTAGAGTTGGACCACGGCGAGGAACTGATTGAGCTGAGTTTGGATCAGGGAAATCTGAGCGGGGAAGAGTTGTTGTTGGGCTTCGAGGAGTTCGAAGTAACCGGCTTTGCCTGCGAGGTAACGCTGAGTTGAGACTCGGACCGCTTCTTCATAAGCGCTGACCGAGAGGGCTTGTTGGACTCGAATCTCCTGGAACTTTTGTCTCGAGATCAAGGCGTTGGAGACTTCCTGAAAAGCAATGAGTGCTGTCTGCTGATAGCGCAGTCGCGCCTCTTCGCGGACTGCCTGCGCTGCGCGGTATTGGCCAACCAGACGTCCGCCTTGAAAAACCGGGCCGGTGAGGCTGCCCGCCACACTCCAAAGACCTGACTTGCCAGAGGTGATTGCGGAGAGTTCGGGACTCACGGCGCCTAACAAGGCGGTCAGGTCGAGAACCGGAAAAAAACCGGCCACAGCCACACCAATTTGCGCGTTGGCAGAGCGAAACACCTGATCGGCCTGGCGGATGTCAGGCCGACGCTGCAATAGCGAAGAAGGCAAACCCGCTGGAACATCGGGAGGAAGAGTGAGCTGAAGCAGTTTTTTATTTCGGAAGACAGGACCAGGATTGAGTCCCAGCAGGACGTTTATTTGATTTTCCTGGATGACAATCTGGCGTTCCAGATCGGGAATGCTTGCGGCGGTGGAAGCCAATGCGGCCGCGGCGCGGGAAGTTTCCAGTTTGGAGGCGACTCCCTGCTCAAGACGTGCATTGAAGATTTTTAAACTGTCGCTGAAGGCAGCAGTGTTTTGCCGGGTGATTTCGAGTTCCCGGTCGAGCGCCAACAACTGAAGGTAAGCCTGGGCGAGATTACTGATGAGGGTGATCATGACATCGCGGCGTGCTTCGTTGCTGGCGAAGTATTGAGCTTGTGCCGCTTCGTTGAGGCGGCGGATGCGTCCCCAGAGATCGATTTCCCAGGAAACATTTCCCGCGCCATTGTAGAAGCTGGTCACTTCGCCGTTATTGAAGAAAGGAGTGGTGAAAAGGGCATTCTTGCCTCGACTGACACCTAGCTGATATCCAAGTTGTGGAAATAAAGAGGCGCGGTTCTCCGCATAAATGGCGCGGGCTTGTTCCACCCGAGATGCTGCCACGCGAATGTTGTAGTTATTCGTGAGAGCAACCTTGATCAGGTTTTGGAGGGTATCATCCTGAAAAATCTCCCACCATGGCAGATCGCCGAAGGAGTTGGTGGTTGGCGGACCAGCAGCGCTGCGGAAATTCTTGGGGGAGTTAACGGTTGGTCGTTTATAATTCGGCCCGACCGCACATCCGACCAGAATCACCGTCCAGGTGAGGATCGCCACCAATAAGAAGCATGGGATGACGCGAATGCTTGACCGCGTCTGCGACGGGGCCAGGCAATCATTAGGCTTCTGTGCCTGGTTGTTCATGGTGATTTGGGTTCGTGCGTTCCGCCTTCGCGCGGCGGATTTCCCTCACGACGTTTGCTGAAGCGTTGCATGAGTCGTTCGACCACGTAGAAGGAAACTGGTATGATGAAAATTCCCAGCAGAGTTGCGCTGAGCATGCCGCCGATGACCACGGTTCCCAATGTTTTACGCGCCACCCCTCCTGAGCCCGATGCCAGCCAGAGTGGAACGCATCCGAGTACGAAGGCAAAGGAAGTCATCAGGATGGGGCGGAAACGAATGCGGGCACCCGTGAGCGCAGCATCCGTAAGAGATTTGCCGTGTTCATATTCGGTCTTGGCGAATTCCACGATCAGGATGGCATTCTTGGCGGCGAGGCCGATTAACATGATCAATCCGATTTGCACATAAACATTGTTCTCAAATCGGCGGGCCAGCAGGGCTGCGAAGGCGCCGAAAACCGCCACGGGCGTGGTGAGCAACACGCTGAACGGCAGTGACCAGCTTTCATAGAGGGCGGCAAGGATGAGAAACACGAAGACAATTGAAAGCGCGAATACGACCGAGGGCTTTACGCCTTGCGCCGCCTTCTGCTCCTGAAACGATATTCCCAGATAATCGAAGCCCATTTCACGCGGCATGGTCTGGGCGAACACCTCTTCCAGGGCCTTCGTGGCCTGGGAGGAACTATAGCCGGGCGCGGCGTTGCCATTGATCTGTGCTGCGCGATAGGCATTGTAACGCATGATAAATTCGGGGCCAATCCGGGATTCGATTTTGGTGAGTGCGGAGAGGGGAACGCTTTGATTCTGGCTGTTGCGCACGTAGAACAAACCGACATTCTCAGCCTGGGTGCGGTATTCACCTTCGGCTTCGATATAGACCTGCCATTGTCGCCCAAAGCGGTTGAAGTAGTTGATGAAATAGCCGCCCATGAACGCCTGCATGGTTTTGTAGACCTCGTTCAAGTTGACCCCCTGTTTCAATGCCTTGTCGCGATCCACATTCATAAAGACCTGTGGGACATTGGGCAGATGAGTGGTGGTCAGGCTGGAGAGTTCCGGACGCTTGCGCGCAGCCTCCATGAAGGTATTCAGGTTCCTGGTGAGGAAGGCGAGATCCTGTCCGGAGCGATCTTCAAGAATGAAGGTGAAGCCGCCGGAGGAACCAACTCCAGGAATGGCTGGCGGAGGAAAAGCAAATGCGGTTGCTGCGGGAATGGTGCTCAAGGCGTGGTTCAGGTGGGCATTGATGGCGGCGTATTGTTCTTCAGGTTTCGTGCGTTCTCCCCACGGCTTGAGGGTGACGAAAAAGAAGGCGTTATAAGTGCTCTGCACCCCACTCAGCAGGCTGAAGCCCATGACGGTGGTATAATATTTAACGCCGGGCGCATTCTTCAAAATATTCTCGACCTGTTTGCAAACCTCGTCCGTGCGTTCGAGTGAAGCGGCGAGAGGAAGTTGGACATTGAGATAGATATAACCCTGATCCTCTTCCGGGAGGAAGGATGTCGGTAATTTTTTTCCCAATGAAAAGGCTATGATGGTAACTCCGAGGAGCAACAGCAGGCTCAGTACGACTTTGTGAATCAGGAACCCACTAAGGCGGACATAACCATGAGTTGTGCGGGTGAAAACACGATTAAACCAGTCATAGAAGCGTTGCAATGGTCCTCGAGATTTCTTTTTGGGCCGGAGCAACATGGCAGCGAGCGCGGGGCTGAGCGTGAGTGCATTAAAAGCAGATAGAATTACCGAGATGGCGATGGTTACGGCAAATTGCTGGTAAAGTTGGCCCGTAATACCGGAGATGAAAATCGTCGGAATGAATACAGCGGCCAGGATGATTGCAATGGCGGTGACGGGACCAGACACCTCCTCCATGGCTTTCAAGGCGGCAGCTTTGGGGGCCAGCCCTTCTTCGATATGACGCTCCACAGCCTCGACAACCACGATGGCATCATCAACCACCAGGCCGATGGCCAACACCAGGCCAAAGAGAGAAAGAGTATTGATGGAAAAACCGACGATTGGAAAAAGCATGAAAGTGCCGATCAGCGAGACGGGCACTGCCAGCAAGGGAATGAGAGTGGCCCGCCATCCTTGCAGGAAAATAAATACGACAATCACCACCAATAAAAGAGCTTCCCACAAAGTTTTGACGATTTCCCTCATGCCTTCGGAAACTGCCTGGGTGGTATCGAGGGAGACGGCAAAATCAAGATCGGCCGGAAAGCGTTGTTTTAACTCTGCCATTAATTTCTTCACACCATTGGCGGCATCCAACGCATTTGAGCCGGGCAGTTGGTAGACAGCCAGAATGGCTGCTGGCCTGCCGTTGAGACGTCCGCTCAGGCTGTACACCTGGGCACCCAATTCAATACGGGCCACATCCTTAAGCCGAACCAGGGAGCCGTCAGAATTGGCGCGAAGGATGATTTCACCGAATTCTCTTTCTGTTTGCAACCGGCCTTGCGCGCTGACCGCATAAGTGAATTCCTGTCCCTTCGGAGTGGGTGGGCCGCCGATCTGGCCGGCAGGATTGACCGTGTTCTGATTGTTAACGGCGTTGATGATTTCATTGACGGTGATGTTGAGCTTGGCGAGTTGGTCGGGCTTTACCCAGAAGCGCATGGCATACTGGCCAGCACCAAAAACCTGAATGTTCGAAACACCCTTAACGCGCGTGAGTTGGTCCACCATGTTGATGTAAGCATAGTTTGCCAAAAAGATTTCATCGTGAGTTCCATTGGGGGAAAAGAGACTGATCAGCATGAGTGGAGTGGTGGGAGACTTCAGCAAGGTTACCCCAAAGTTCCGGACGTCCAGAGGCAATTGAGCTTCGGCCTGAGACTCGCGTATTTGAGTCAGTACCTGATCAATATTGGGGTCCGTTTTGATATCAAAGTTTACGACGAGACGCATCACGCCGTTGTTGGCATTGATGGAATACATATAATTCATGTTATCCACACCACTCATCTGCTGTTCGATGGGTGTGGCTACTGATTGTTCCAAGGTTGATGCATCAGCACCCAGATAGGTGGCTTGGATACGGATTTCCGGGGGGACTATATTGGGGAACTGTGAAATCGGGAGTTGCAGCATCGAAACCGCGCCGACGATGACCATTACAATGGCAATAACAATCGCAACTATGGGACGGTTGATGAAGAAGCGGTACATGGTCAGCCCTTATCTTGATGGGGAGTTTTCAGTTCACTCATGATACTTGGTTGATTCAATAATATGATTGGAGGCTGCATCACTTTCCTTGCTGGGTTGATGATGGTGGATTGGTTTGAGCTGGCGGTGAATTGGTGTTTCCGCCTTCAGCAGGATTCTTTTCCTCGCTGGGAGCGGGACGGGTAAAGGGCTTTGGATTCACCGGTTGGCCGTCCTTGATCTTTTGAGCGCCTTCAACGATGACCCGTTGCCCTGGTTCGAGGCCCTTATCAATGATCCAATCCGAACCGACCTGGTCTCCGGTTTTGACGGCGACCAGGTGAGCCTTGTTTTGGTCATCGACGATGCCCACCTGGTAAATGCTTTGAAGTTCGGCCACGGCCCGTTGCGGCACTACTATCGCATTACTTCTTATTTGGGTCTGGGTCCGCACGCGCCCAAACTGGCCGGGGCGGAGGATGTAATTGGGATTGGGAAAAAGGCCAACGATGCGGATGGTGCCGGTATTAATATCCACTTCACGGTCGACGTAGCCGAACCTTCCTTTTTGAGGATAGATCGAGCCATCGGCCAAAATCAGTTCAAATTCCAGTTCCTCTTCGTTTCTTCGCCGTTCAGCCGGGTTGAGGTGGCGTCGTCGGTAAGCGAGGTACTCCTGTTCGCTGGGATTAAAGTAAACTTTCATAGGATTGACGGTTGAAACTGTAGTCAGCGGGTTGCCGGTGGGACCGACGAGGTCACCAATCTGCGCTCTAGCCGTGCCAGCCAGGCCATCGATGAGAGAAGTAATTTTCGTGAAACCAAGGTTTAATCTCGCGTTTTCCACTGCCGCTTCATCCGCCTTGACCTGGGCCTGGGCGGCGAGGTTGGTGGCTATGGCGTTATCGAGTTCCTGCTGGCTGATGGCGCTTTGTTTGGCCAAGGGGGTATAACGTTTGACGTCCAACTGGCTTCGAACGTATTGGGCCTGGTCCTGGGCCAGCTTGGCCTGTGCCTGCTCCAGCGCGGCCTGGAACGGGCGCGGATCGATTTCAAAAAGCAGATCTCCCTTCTTTACCTGTGATCCTTCGATGTAGTCCTGCTTGAGGATGTAGCCGGTTACCTGTGCCCGGATTTGTGCATTTACCAGACCGTCGAGAGTGCCTATCCATTGCGCGTAGATGGGAACGTTCGTTGGTTGCACGGTCATTACCAGAACTTCGGGCGGAGGCGGGGCGGCTTTTTTCTCCTTCTTTTTGCAGCTGGTGGTATTGAAGCAAAAGATGATGGCAAAGCAGAACAGGCAAAAGATAGTGTGCTGTTTACGAAAAGCACGGGCAAGTTTGAGGAAAACCGTTCTTGATTCACCAGAATATGTTATTTGGAGCATAGTGGTTCTCCCAAGCCGCGGAGTCTTTGTAAAACCCTGCCTGGATTCTAACGGTGATGCGCGGGCCAGGCGTCAGTGGGTGATTCGGACGGTCCAGGATAAACAGTAAATCGCACCAAGTTGGCGAGGTTTAGCAGGCCTACGCCGCCTTCGGGCAACCGGGCGTGAAGATTGGTTCCAGAGAGGAGAAGTTGCAGACGATTAAACCGTTCCGCTGGAAGTTCCACTGCGCCTTCGATCATCAAGAAGACATGTTTGGCGCTACGCATTTCCAAATCCAGAAAGGCGACAAAAGAATCGCCCGGCACACGGGCTTGACCGCGTTTTTCCAATCGTTCGCGATCATCGAGGCCGGCTTGCTCACGGAATTGAGGTTCAGACAGTTCCACGATGTCGGAGAGTCCAGCAGGGAAATCCCAGCAGACGAGGTCAGCACAAACGAAATCAATTTTGCTGACGTGCGCCGGCAGGAAGGCGGTCATGGAATAGGTGCCAGCCAACATGATACGAGATTGCTTGAAAAGCTGGCCCGGACGAAGATGCTCAAAGATGCGTTTTGCGGCGGCTTCGTTGTCCTGATAAAAATGCTCCACCGCACCATCGGAGAGGAGAAAACGGAGTTCCAAATAAGAGGCGATTTCCGTGTTTGCCATAGATGTCCCTTAATCCAAATTGCCCGCGTGTAATGATGGCAGCCACTGTGCGACAACTATAATCCAACATTGGATTTTGACAAATGGAGAGGAGGAAAGGGAAGTGTGTGGGTCAGTGGGAAAGTGGGTGTGTGAGAGTGGGAAAAGGGCGGGAAATTTTGCGAGTCCTTGATGTGGTTGGGATTCTGGGGACGGAGATTACGATTAAGAAGGGAACGGGGTTATTGAGACTTTGGAAGATTTTTGGACCATTGTTCCAGAGTTTCGCGCCACTGCGGGAGTTGGGGATGATCGGGTTCGGATTCGGCGACGGCTTCGACTTGTTTTTTCACGGAGAGATAGAGTTGATATTCGGCGTCGGCAAGGTTGGCCTGGGCTTGCAAGTGATCTTCAACGGCGCGTTCCTGTTCCTGACAGGATTTGACGTAATCCTCATATTGCTTGCGACAGTGGGCGATGAGGGCAGGAACATCGACGCCGCGCGCGGACAGAACATCCTGCTGCTCGGTCAATTTGACGATGAGGAGATCGAGTTTGCGGAGGCGCTCGAGATCTTCGGGGGAGAACATGGTGCGAAAAGTTACAACGTTAAATGGTTACAAGGTTATACGATGAAGTTTGATGTTGTGTGTGCGTGTTTCGTATTGCATCAAGGTTTGGTGATTTTTAGGCGCATGTAGCGAGCGGAGGATTGGTTTACGGGCGTTAGGTCGCGGAAGAGAAAAGTTTCGGTGCCGTTGCCGTTCAAAACTGGCGGGCCGATGATTAGGGCGGAGTCCCAGTTGGTGAGGTCGCTCGTAGTTTCGGCGGCGTAGGTGATGCCGCTGACGTTACGGGGGCGTTGCACACGAAGCACCAGATAATTCGTTCCGCCGAAATTCAGAAGGAAACCAATGGGCAGACCGGGTTGGTTGGTGGAGAAATGAACGGCATCCGATACGGCGGGGTTCATGCCGAGGGCGAATTCGATGAGGTTCTTGACACCGTCACCCTCGGGATCAGCGGCGATGCCGATAACGGAGGGATCTGTGCTGCCGGGATAATATTGGGCAATCCAGTCTTCGAAGAAGTTGGTGTTGGAATGGACAAGGAAGGTGAGGTCGCTGGCAACTGTGGCTTGAGTGTCGCTGGCGGCGAGACGCAATGTGTAAACACCGGACCGATCGAAGGTGATAGACGTAGAGGCAGAATTGGGAGTGTTAATCGTGGCATTGCCGGGACCGGAAACTTTGCTCCAATTGATGCTGAGCGGACTGGCATTGCCGTCATCGGTCACGCTCCCGGCAAAGGAAGCTGAGATGCCGTTGGTGACGGCAGGCGCGGCGGCAAGAGTGATCGAAGGGGCGGTGTTGGTTTGCGCGAGAGCCTGAATTTCCGACGAGGTCAGGGCGCGACGATAAAAGCGGACGTCGTCAATAAGGCCATTGAACCAGTTGGTAGCGCCACCAGCCTGGGTATTGCCGACACGAACCGCAGACCCGTAATTCGGAATAGTGGCGCTGGTTTCGGAAGCGGTCACGTCGAGAGCACCGTTAATCCAAAGTGCGGCGCGTTGGGCAGTAGGAAGTGAGCCATCAAAGACGAGCGCAACGTGGTACCAGACGCCAGTACTAATGAGCGCGGAACTGGAGAAGCGGTTGTTACTGCCATCGATGTCCACGTAGATGTGTTTGTCCGAAGTTTTAAGATAAGTGGTGTAAGCGTTGTTGACGGAAAGGGTATCGCGCTTGGAAACAAGGCCGCCGGAATCGCCGGGATAGGCATCGGCACGGAACCAATAGGTGAGGGTAAAGGCGGAGGTGTTATCAAGGTTGTCATTATCCGGAATAGTGATCATACCACTGTTGCCATCAAATTTGGCAGCGCCGTTGCGTTTACCGCCGGTGGGTTGCCAGGTAACGCCGCCGGTTGCCGCGCCGTTATAGCCGTTGCCGGAACTATCAGAAGCCACGGTGCCGGAGGATTCATTCAGCTTGAGCCAGAGAAAGCGTGTGGCGTCGGTATTATCAATGGCACTTGGGCCGGCACGCACGGAGACTTGGGCGAAGTTGGAAGAGAGCGTATCACTAGCCGTGATTTGGAGGACGTAAGTTCCCGGAAGAGGAAAGCTGGCAGTGGTGTTGGTGCTGGTGGGATTGGAAAAAATAGCGTTGGTGGGGCCGCTCGCAGTAGTCCAGGCGACGCTCAAGGGACCGGGCAAGCCATCGTCAGTAGCGGAGGCGGCGAGGAGAAGTTGGTTATTCAGATTGGTGAAAGCAACTGAAGCAGCAGCAGGGTTGATGATACTGACCGTGGGCGGTGTTGGAATTGGATTGGGGAAGAGTCCGACGACGGCGGTTTGATAATTATTGAAAGTGGTGTACGTGCCACGAAACCAAATGAGCGTGGGAGCGACGCCATAATTGCGCGGAAAGTAAGGGCGGAGATTATCCTGCGCTGAATTGGTGGTGACAGCGATCCAAGTGAAGTTGAGGCCGCCATTTGTAGTCACGCCACGAAAGAGTTCGTAACGTTCATTGGCATTGAGCAGCACATTAGTGGTGTCGGAAAGATTGAAAGGGTCCTGCGCATTGCTGGAGATATAAATGGTGTTGGGATTTTGCGGGTCGATGCAGATGCCGCCAGCGTAATCGTCTTCCGGATTAAAAAGTGGACGGCCGGCTTGAGCGATGAAGCGCTTTTGCCAATGGGTGCCGGTCCAGCGCGCGTAATAATAATAGATGCGATCGTCATACCAATTGGGGCCGGTGACAAAGTCGCGTTGAACGGTGAAGGCGCAGACGGGATTGCCGTTGGTTTGATAAGCGATTTCCCAGCACCAGGCGCGGCCAGTGGGGATGTGGTCATTTGGGTCGGAAGTGGGAGCGTCGCTGTATTGATAAATAACGGAGCCACGTTCGCCGGAGTCATGGAGCAGGGGGATGTTGCTGAAACTTTTCAGGAATGAGCCGTCAGAGAGATGCAGTGCGCCGCTGCTGTAATATGTGTGGTAAAGGGAGTTGGTGAGGTCGCGCGGGTGACCATCGGTGTAAAGGAAATCAATACGATTGGAGTAATCAGAAGAGTATTTGACGTAGGGACGAATGCCGCCGGTGCCGGTTTTAATCAGGATTTGCGGAGTAGCCCAATTAGTTGCGCCATTAGTGGAGGTGGTGACCGTAGGGTTGAAATTAAGGTCGCGCAAGAAATTGTAAATAACGCCCGGTTCGTTGGAGAGTTGATAAGGATTCGAGTAAGTGACGCCGGCGGCAGTGGTAAAGGAGGACTCAGCACTCCAATCTCCGGGCGCGACCGGATTGGTGGAGAGCGAGGTGCGGTAATTAAAGTAAGTGGTGCTGCTGTGATGCGCGTAGATGGCAAGGAGCTTGCCGTTCTCCATGCGGAGCAAGCCGGGATTATTGTGATCATCCTTTTCCGACCAGGAACTAGTCCAGAGGAGAGTGGATGCGCCGTTGGTGGGGTTAAAGGAGTTCAGGGCGGTTTTGCCATCGCTGCGGACGTAGCCGAAGTAGAGAATGCCATTGTGATAGAGCGCGCGGGGGTCGTTATACCAGGTCCACGCGCCATCGGGAGTCAGCGTGGCAAAGTTGGTTTGCGCCGAAGTGAAATCCGCCAGAGCACAAAACAGCAGGACAAACAACAGTCCTTTGGCTTTCAGGGAATTCATGTTGGTAAGATTACATTAAAAAGCGCCGGAGGGCGAGGGGCAAAAAAGGCGGGGAAAGGCTTAACGTGCGTGCCAAAAATAGCCATTAGCCAGATTGGTTTGTGTTGCAGATTTAGTTTGGTGAAATGATCTCAGCGTTTCTCAGTAAGTTACGGGCGAGCCTTGGTTGTCGGTGCGGAAGCCGAAATTAAAAATCTGAATCTGTTTCTTCAGGTCGGTAATCCGGCCCGAAATCCGGTAAGCTTTTCCCGGTTCCAGAATCAGATCGGGAGGGAGTGCATAGACTCGCTCGTGAGCGCATGGGTCCGGAAATGATATCGGAAAATTCAGAGTCAAATGTGAGGCGCCCTCTGGTTTTGGATCCCACCGGTGAATCCGCGCACTTGAGTAGAGCGGGACTTTTTCTATCTTTATATTGACTGGGATTTTGATGTCCAAGCGCGCAAATTCTGGTGTCCAAATTCGCAGGAAAACCGCGCCATCCGGAAGCAGCTTGCAAGCCGAATCAAACGGCACGCGCGCTATTCTGGTCAGGGCTTGTTTTTTTCCAGTAACCCATTCTGCGCCATTTTCTCCCGCGCGATAATCCTGCAAGCCCTTAAAATCATCGAAAAGCGCCGCCACCCGGCTGGTCGAAGTGTCCTTTGTGGGTGTGAAATTGCTCAACACAATCCCGTCTGAATTGATATCGTCCAAGCCGCCGTGAGTTCCACCAAGGGTCACGAGTTGACTGCTTCTTTTGACCAGCCAACCAGCGTGGACATAACCGTTGTTCAAACTGAGGAGAATGGTCGCAGAGTTTAGCGTGTTGCGTGTGAGTCCCCGGACAATCCGCTCCAACGCGAGAGGATAGCGATGGCTCATGGTCTCGGCCATCCAGCTATCGGCCAAAGCAAAGCCATTCGCATCGAGCTGGTTCTTTTTTGCGAGGGCTTCAACCACCGGGCGATAGTTAATCGGGTCGCCCATGTCGGTTGAATATCGAAAGGAATTTTTTGCGGAACTCCACTCGATGATGGCTCGTTCACCCTTTGAATTCATGACCAGAAACTGATTGGTCTGATTTGGCATCCGGGCGGTCACGACATCCACGCCTTCCAAGTGACAGAGAAGTTGCGCGAGTTTTTCTGTTTCGGCGGGTGCATTATGGATTTCCACCCAGGACTCGATCCCGCATGTCGGAAGAACAACATCCTTGGAATTCACAATGGACTTGCCGACGCGGTAGCCGGCGGTTCTTAAAAAAGAGCGGATCTCGATGCGCTTGCCCGGGCCCGCGTGATTGTTCCCGTGATCCGAGAGAATCAGTATTTCTAGATCCCGACCTTCACGCGCTAGGTAGCGGGCGCGCAGTTCCTTGAGTTTTTCATCAAGTATGCAAAGCATGACAAAGATGTCTTCCGACATGTGCTGCGCTTCGTCCGTCGAGCGAATGTAGGCGTAGTAATTGTCTTCCTCGCTTCGGCAATCGAGAAACCTTTCGGCAACTTCGCGCAGTTCGTATTTAAAACAGTGGAGCGGATACCTGTAAGCCATCGCGCGACGATAACCACTGTCCATCTGCCAGTTCATCTGCCGCTCGTGCTCCATTGATGAGGTGACGCTATTTTCGGTGATCTCCCGATTTTCAACCTCGCTGAAATAAGTCCGCTGGTAACCCGGCGACGGGCGATCCCCGAAAATGTCCGTCCAAGCCACACCGCTGATGGAGGGAAATGTTGAGACGTTCCGGCTGACAGGAAAATATCCGTCGTTGAATGCCTGCCGATGAAATTGTCGATGCCTCGCGTCGGTGTATGACACCCCTTCCTGCAAAGCCTTCATGTCCCGGTAAGAAATTCCATCCAACGCCAGCACCAGACGCTTGGGAAGGGCAACGGCGCTGGTTAAAGAGAGCGTCTGGATAACGAGCGCGAAAAGAAAAAACCGCCAGCTCACACTCCTGTTTAGTCTTTCAAACCTCCGAATGAAATCCATGCAGTTTAATCTATAATTCATTCGGTCAAAGATGTCAGGTGAAACATTCTGAAATGCTAATTATAGACTGCAAGTAACCTGGTTCCTGCTGTTCGCTGACAGCAGGTTGGAAAACCGGCGCTACTTAAGCGGATTCTGACGAACAGCTTCAAGCCGGTTATAGAGTGGTCGAACCCATTGGCCAGCTACTTGACGGATGAGATCGCTGGCCGCGCGAGTTTTGGTGTCGGTATCGGGGATGAAGGGTTGTGAGGGATTTTTTACGTGGAATTGAGTGGCTTTGAGCATGAGCTCAGTTTCGGAAAGAGTCCATTTCATTTTGAAGAAGTTCGAGATGGAGGAAAGAACGGCATCGGGTAATTGGGTGTAGTTGATGAAGAGGCCGGGATGTTGTTGGTGATGAGCCAGGGCGCTTTGGCAATATTTGGCGAGAGCGCGGGCGCAATATTCTTCGCGCGACATTTGCAGGGTGGCGACAAGATCGCAATCGAGGAGGGAAGGTGGGACTGCACCGGGAAGCATTTTGCCAGCGAGTTGTTTCATGTTGGAGACAATGACTTCGACCGGTTCACGATAGACAAAAATCCAGGGCACATCTGGAAAGGCTTTGTGAATGAGAGGGAGGTCAAGGGTGTTCCAGCTATCGAACTTGATGAAATAATTTTTTTGATCGGGTTGTTGCGGTTGGCCTAACGCGCTCACGAGCCATTGCAGCCAGATAATGCGCTGTGGTTCATCAAATTTTGGGTTCCACAAATTAGCGCGCAGAATGCCATCAATGGGTCCCGCCTCGGAAAGCACGAGATTTTGCGGCAAGGCGGCGAGCATTTGCGAGATGAGCGTCGAGCCGCAACGTGACATGTGAAAAATAAATCCGGTCGGATGCAGGCCGGGATGGGCTGCGTACATTTCGCCAAGCAAATCGATGGAGGTGCACTGGCGAAAGAGCAGGTTGAAGGGCTGCCGGACAGCGTGTTCGATGGTGTCGTTGAAGAAGGGATGAGTAAAACGAAGACCATTCAGGTGACACCAATCGACCTGCGGGCCGGTGGGCTGGGGCACGATCCAGATGGGAGTCCAACCCGCCATTTGCGCTGCGGTCATTGCTGTATCCACCTTTCAATCCAGGCGCGCTGGCCATCTTTAAGAGCGGATTCGACTTCTTCGGCGTTGAAATCGAAACCTAGTTCTGTGCCGATTTGGATAGTCAGGATGCGAAAGGTTTCACGGTCGGAAACTGCGCGTAATTTTTCCTGAAGTGCCGGGTCTGTTAAAACGAGGCGACGAAAGGTTTCGAAGTTTTCGCGGGACATAATTACTGAGCGGTTGGTTCGGAGCGGACTGGGGGTGTCCACTCCATCTGAAAATAGAGTTCGTCTTCGTCGACCTTGGAAAATCCAAGGCGGACATATAGGTGCCGCGCCGGATTGAGGTGCCGCGCCGGATTGGATTTTAGAACGTAAAGATGAACTTTCTGGTTGGAGTTAACAGCTTCAGCCAGGAGGTTGCGCAGGAGGGTGGTGCCGATGCCTTGATTCCGATGTTCCGGCAATAAGGCAATATCAACGAGTTTGATTTCGTTTTGGCTTTTGGAAAGGAACAATCGGCCAATGGGATCATTTTGGAATTGGATGACGTGGCGTTCCGCTTCGGGAAATTGGGAATGATAGGAATGCCGTTGGCCGTTGAACTGCATTTTCAGAAACATTTCCCGTTGGGCGTCGGGCCAATCCCAAGCAGCGATTTCCTCCGCTCGAGTGCTGCAATATAACTTGAAGAGGAACGCTTCGTCCTCGGGAACTTCGGGCCGGAGCGTTACGTCGGTCACGTGAAATTGGTTAGACGGGGAGCTTAACGGCACGGTTTAGCTGGAGCATTCTGTCCGTGGCGATGGTGGCAGCTTTGGCGAATTCAGCCTTTTTCGGCAACCCGACTGGATAATAGTAGCCGAGATAAGGATGATGTTTCTGCATGGCAGTCACGGCGCTGTGCGGCACGGTTTGCAGTTGATAAACTTCCTGCAGGATTTTAAACCGGTCGGAACCGATACGCTGAGCGAGTTGGGAATATTGAGTTCCGAAGTCGGAATCGTAATCCTTGGAATTGATGCTGTTATTGGTCAGCTCCAGGTAAAGGGTGACTTTATTTTTTTCGGCCAGCTTCAGGAGTTGTTTGATTCCCGTGGCGGAATCAGCCAAAGCGGTTTCAACTTCCAGTCCACCGCGCGCGCCGGAGTAACAAATGAGATTAGTGAGGCCGGCCTTGGAAAGTTGGGGGATGATTTGCTTGTAGCTGGCAATCAACTTTTCGTGGTGCTCCACCTGGCTGAAGCCGCGTTGCTTCCCGAGATCGGCACCGCTGGCCAAGCCGCAGGTGAGACCGAATTTTTTTAAAGTGGGCCAGTCGCTGGGCCCTTGCAATTCAACCGAGGGCAGGCCGAGATCAACAGCGACTTTGCACAGTTCTTCCAAAGAGGGTTTGGTTCGGGCGAGAGGGTGAATCTTCTGGACGGTCTTCGCGCTTTCACCTTCCGTAGCGAGCAACGGGGAAATGCTGGCGGACAAGGCCACGCCACCGGCAATTTTGGCAATGGCATTACGACGGGAAATGAGAGTGCTCATAGGTGGCGATTAGATAGTAGGACGACAATACTATTCAAGTCTGAAATTCTGTGCATAATTAATGCCAACTTGGCAATGGAAAGCATTATTATTCTGTGGTTTGTACTGGGTTAATGCTTTACAAAGCTTATCCAGGTTCTACGCTCCCAGAGATTAAATCGTCCCGGGGCCGAAGAACAGATTTGGTGCAATCTGTTTAATAAAAAAATAGATCAACCTGAAGGTATATAATGAGTCAACCGTTCTTTGGTGAAATAAGACTTATGGCCTGCACGTTCGCTCCGAAAGGGTGGGCGCTTTGCAATGGCCAGGTTATGGTAATTGCCCAGAACCAGGCGTTGTATTCCATTTTGGGCACAACTTATGGGGGCAACGGACAACAAACATTTGCCCTGCCGAACCTGCAAGGAAAAGTGGCGATGCATTTCGGGCAGGGACCCGGGTTGGGTAGTTATCCATTAGGGCAGGGGGGTGGCGCGGAATCGGCCACGTTGGCCACCAACCAAATTCCACAGCACAATCATGCGGTGGCTTGCAACAGCACAACCGGCGCGCAGGCGAATCCCAGTGGTAATTTCCCGGGATTAGCCAACAGCAGTTCGGCAGGAATTTATGAAGCGACGGCGAATAATACCATGGCGGCTGGGATGATTGGCAATACGGGTGGCAACCAACCCCACGAGAACCGGCAACCGTTTTTAACCCTGAACTATTGCATCTCTCTCGGGGGCATTTACCCGACCGTAAATTGACGTGGCGCAAGGAAAGAGAAGTAATTTTTTTGGCAAACCGAAGAAAATGATTTTATGAGCAACCCTTTTGTTGGAGAAATCCGAATTTTCGCAGGAAATTTTCCGCCAAAGAACTGGGCATTTTGCAACGGGCAGGTTTTGATGATTTTCTCCAACACGGCTTTGTTCAGCATTATCGGCACTACGTATGGAGGCAATGGGCAAAGCACTTTTGCGCTGCCTGATTTGCGCGGGCGGGTGGCCATTTCTGAAGGACAAAGGCCGGGATTGAGCATTTATGATCTGGGCCAAACCGGAGGGGAAGAAGCTGTTACGCTTAATTCCACGCAAATACCGCCGCACACTCATTCGGTAAATTGCAATGGCACACAGGGCGCCCAGTTTCAACATGGCACCAAAGCGGACCCGGCAGGCAGTTTCCCCGCAACGCAGAGCGCTGGTTCGGGGATTTATCAAACCACGGCAACCGGCGGCGCTATTATGAATCCGCAAATGGTTGGCATTGGCGGCGGAGGTTTGGGGCACGAAAATCACCAGCCTTACCTGGTGCTGAACTACATCATTTGTTTGCAGGGAGTGTTTCCACCCAGAACTTAAATCGAGCGCAAATTATGGCTACCCCCTATCTTTCGGAAATAAAAATGTTCGCGGGAACCTTTACGCCGCGAGGATGGATGCCGTGCGACGGACGGCTTTTGCCCATTTCGCAGTATGACGCTTTGTACAACCTGATCGGCCTAACATATGGCGGGGATGGACAGGAGACTTTTGCATTGCCTGATTTGCGGGGACGCGTGCCCGTCCATGCGGGACAGAGCAGCGGAACCAGTTATATGCTGGGAGAAGCCGCGGGCGTGGAGGAGGTGACACTCACGACCAACCAAATGGCGGGCCACAATCATGCAGTGCTCTGCCAGAGTGCCGGGACCAACCAGGCGTTGATGGCCACGAAGACGACGCCGGTAAATAACTTTCCCGGGACGGAAAGCTCCGGTGCGGGAATATATGAAACATCCTCCAACAGCACGATGAATGCGGGGATGATCGGCAGCACTGGCGGCGCGCAACCGCATAATAACCTGCAACCGTATCTCACGGTCAGATTTATCATCGCTGTCGAAGGCGTTTTTCCCAGCCAGAACTAGGATTCCGGTAGCCGAGAGAGTAAACAACTAAGCGGTCAACAATTTATCATTTCATGCACCTGAATCTAAACCGTGTGTTTGTGCTGGCAGTGGCCGCGCTGCTGGTGTTGACCGGCCGGCTTTCGGCGCAACAGTTGATCATCACCACGTCGAGTTCGATTCCGGCGAATGACCGGGTGATGCGGGTGAATGTGAACGACATCAACGGGGGGAGTAATATTTTTTCGGGCGCGCTGGCGTTTAGCAATCCCAATGGTGTGGCCGTGGACATGGGAGTGGGAAAATTTTTCGTTGCCGACGGGGCGGGGATGAACTGCATCCGGGCGGGAAATTTAAACGGGACCGGTTTGGTAACGAACCTGTTGAATGTGGGGATCAATATTTCCGCGTTGGCCCTGGACACGGCCAATCAAAAGATTTATTTCACCACTTCCAGCAGTTTGGGCGTGAATGACCAGGTAATGCGCGTGAATTATAACGGGTCGGGATTGGTGACGATTTTTTACGGAGGCGCCATCAGCAATGCCAACGGGATTGCGATCGATGTCAGCGCCGGCAAATTATTTGTGGCGGATGCGACGGGCGTGCTGGCGGGGAACCTGAATGGCACCGGGGCGCTAACGAACCTATATAGCGCGGGATTTAATGTCACTGCGGTGGCGGCGGATACGGTCAACCAGAAGATCTATTTTACGTATGCCTCGCCGTTTTCCACCGCGCGGGTGTTGCGGGTGAATTACAATGGCTCCGGCGCGCTGACGCTTTTTGCCAGTTCCGCCACAATGTCTAATCCGAACGGGCTGGCCCTGGATGTCAGCAACGGAAAAATGTATATCGCTGACGGAAACGGTGGGAATTGCGTGCGGGTGGCCAACCTGGATGGTACTGGCACACCGGCAACTTTATATGCCGCAGGAATAAATGTCTCCGGGGTGACGCCAGTCCAAAACCTGCTGTATATCACGGGAACGGTGACCAACCAGGCCACGTTGGATACGGCGAGTCTGAACCCGTTTTCAGGGGTTGCGATTGGAGATTATAGTCCCGGGGTCACGATTTCCGTAACTGTCCAATTGGATAATCCGGGGAAGGGAACCTTCACGTCCCAGGGTGGTTTTATAAACTTCGGCGGAGGGTTTTACACTTACACGGGGTCGGCGTCCTCGTGCACGGTGGCCCTTCGCGCGATGGTTTACAAGCCGACGCGGGACCGGGTGCCGCGCGGATTTTCGGAAACTTCATTTTTTACGATCACGGCCAATGACGGTTCATTGCCGATTACGGACAAAACAACGACCGTAGTGAGCACGGCGGCGAACCATCCGCCAGTGGCCAATGCGAACCGGTTTGATCATCCGGCGGGGCAACCCGTGACGATTCCGGTGAGCACTTTGCTGGCGAATGACACGGACCAGGACTCGGACGCTTTGACGATGCAATCGGTGGATGCGACGAGTGCCTTGGGAGTGGCAGTGAGTTTGTCCGGCACCAACGTGCTTTATGGCGCAACGGCCAATCTGGCAACGGACACTTTTCATTACGTAGTAAACGATGCGCACGGTGGCACGGCGACGGGATTGGTGACGATGACGGTTTCTTCGGCGAGCATTACTTTGGCTGGAGCGAACAAGGTGCTTAAATTTACGAGGTCGCCGAGCCTGACGTATCGGGTTCAGTACAGCACGAATCTGGCGACGACGAATTGGACGACGCTGGCGTCGGTCGTTTCAGATGCGTTGGGGCAACTCTCGTATACGAACGGCGGGCCGGCAGATCCGTATCGTTTTTATCGGGCGATAACGCCTTAAGGAGTTTTGATCGCCGGGAAGATTCCTCGCAGGGAGAAGTCAGTGATAAGCTCGCCCTCATCCCGGCCTTCTCCCCCGGGAGAAGGAGAACCATCCACCAACGCTGAAGGTGCAAACATGTCTGGTTGCAATTCACCGGCTGTCGGCGTGATTTCTGAGTTAAAGTTGGAAAATCTGTGCTGCTTTCCTGGATCTTGAAAAGACAGGGACGGAGGCTTTGACTTAAAAGTCGCCACCAACCGTCCCTGCAATTCGGGCCACGCTATCCGAGCGATATGACGGACGAGTCGCGGCCTTCCCCACTTCCTGGCGTTTTGGACCAAATTGTTCCCAGCCTAAAATAAACACAACTTGAGAGATTCAGGTTGTGTGCAGTTAAAATGAAGAAGTTACCTGGAAAGGGATATTCAGAAAATTTCTCTTTTCTTTGTAGGCCAAGTCCTACGACAGAATCAATTTGCAGTCACCTGGAAGCGGAGGGTTTGTGAGCCCTTTAATGAAGAAATATCGATGGCACCGGTGTCGTCGGCTTGGAAGGTTCGAGTTTCCGCCTGAGCGGAAAGGACTTTCCAGCCAGCGGGTACGCGGATGCGGAGGAGGGTTTTGTCGGGTTGATTGCGAGATGGCAGATCGACTTGAACAAGCACTTCGCCCTGGCTCAACTTTGATTGTGCGCTGATTGAGACGGGGCCGAAGGCGGTAGGTGCGCGTTCGATCTTGATGGTTTTGCCATCTTCGAGCCAGCGTTTGGGAGTGGCGAAGAGGAGGCGAAGGGTATCGGGCGTACCGTCTTCATTCGTGTCAAAATCCTGCACGAGGAGGTTGCGCAAGGTCCAAAGCCATTGGCCGTTACTCGCGGTGTTCGGCGGGCAATAAAAAAACCGGCCGCCTTCGTCGAGGGGTTGCAGTGATGTGCCTTCCGCGCCGATGAAGGTGTTGCGGGTCATGCCGTGGGCGAGCATGCCGTAGAAACTGACGAGCGCGCGTTCGGGGTCGTCGCGGCGGAGCGTGTCAATGATGTAGCGTTTTCCGTAGAGGGGATTGGTGCGATGTTTGCCGGTCCAGAAGGTGTGATTGGTCGCGGCGGAGCGGGTAAGACCCATGCAGAGGCCGCCGTGGGTTTCGAGATATTTTGGCACCCAGGTTTCGCGTTCGCTGCCGGCAAAGATGCGCGAACCGATGACGTAGTTAGCAACTAAATCCCAGTAGCTGCCAATGCGAGTTTCCGTAATGGGATCGTGGAGACCTTCATCATAGAACAGTGCGACGGGGATGAAGGGCGGTTGGGTTTCGTAGCGAATATTTTTTTCAAGTGCGGCGAGGATGTCCTGTTTGTATTTGGGCGCGATTTCGGCGACACGTTTGGCGGTATTGTGATCGCCAATGGCTTCGAGAACGGGAACGAGATCGCGCAAGGCGGCCCAGCATTTGGCATTGGAACTGAAGGAGTAAACGGGTTGCTCGATGTCGGTGCAGTAATTGTCTTTCGGAAGCAGCCCGTATTCGCCGCCGCGACTGTTAAGAATCCAATCGAGTTCGATTTGCCAGCGGGGACGGAGGGATTTGATGAATTCGATGTCACGGGTTTGCCAGTAGAAGCGGCAAAGCGTGTCAAGCTTGTGACCGGCGAAATGATTGGTGAGACGTTTGTCCACGAGGTTCAGTATCACAGGAAGAAAGCGGCGCATGTCGGCTTCGTAGCCCCAACCCATAAGCGGAACAGCGGCATCACTGGTTTCCGCGCCATACATTTTTTCATATTGATTGCCGGCGCTGTAGTAAAGGTTGTCACCTTTGGTGATGGTGAAGTCCTGAATGATGAGGTTTTTCCAGGCGTGATTAACGAGCGGTTCAGGAGTTTCTACATTCATGCCTTGGGCAAGAATTTGCTTCCAAGTATCGGCGCATTTTTGGCGTTGGGCGGAGTAATCCAGCGGCGAGGAAGACGATGAGTTGGTGGCCAAGGGTTTGGTGAAGAGAGCGAGGGTGGCGAAGTTGGTAGTGTTGATTTTAGCATGGGCGGCGTTGCGGTCCCAATTCCATGATTTATCGAACCAAGCCAGAAGCTGGCCTTGATCATCAGTCACTTTGCCCTGGGAAAATTTAAGCTGTTTCGAGTCGAACTGGGCGGTGATGAAGTCGTTGCTGCCGTGGGCGAGGGAAAACTTTACGAACACGACGCCATTGGAAGCGAGCAGGGGATCCACGCTGGCAAAGGCCTCTTCCTTAAACATGTTCCAATCGTGAGAGTAACGGATTTCGGCGATGGGCAGGTATCCTTCGGCGAGCGTAGGGTGTTGAACGCGATTAAGAATATCGCCAAACCGGAATTCGTCCGGGCCGACGCGAAAGGTGACGGGTGTGCCGACTTCGTGCCAACTGCGCGTGCCAGCGTTCAGGTTGATGCCGCTGCCATTGGAGATGAGGCGGGCTTTAACTTTGGCGTTAGGCGCACTGAGGACAATGGGATAGAAATGGAAATCGGCATTTACGTAGCGAGGAGGAGGCAAAAGAGCCTGAAAAAATTCGTAGCTGGCACCATTGGTTTGATGCATGGCCGCTTCGCCCCAGAGATCATGTTTGGCGGCAACAACCTGATCGAAGTTTGGGAGGTTTTGGGAGGTCGCGGACAGAAGGAAGCAATTAAAAATTGCGACGTATCGCAGTAAGGCAAAACGCAGGGTCATGGTAATGGAATGATTGTGAATTGCAGGAGAGATGCAAAGGAAATTACCGCGAATGCTACAAACAAAGACACGGAAGTTTGCAGGAGATTAAAGGCGATTCAAGTAGTCCA
Source organism: Pedosphaera sp. (assembly GCA_028293285.1). Lineage (GTDB taxonomy): Bacteria > Verrucomicrobiota > Verrucomicrobiia > Limisphaerales > Pedosphaeraceae > Pedosphaera. The sequence continues at coordinate 4,756 of JAQGPC010000199.1, read as the reverse complement.
GTAAGGTTCTTTCCCCATTGCGATATAAAGGGTTAGGTGGAGGTTAGTAGAAGAAACAAAGGCTTATTAATGAAAAAAATTCTAACCGTAACCATTGTATCGGCTGCCCTGATAGCCGGTCTTAACAGTAACGAAGCATGGGGACAAGCCACAGCTCCGGCAGGTGCTGGGGCGGCTGCCGGGGCCGGATATCGAGGCACGGCTCCGAATCCCGCTCCGCCTCTCCCTCCAGCAGGGCCAGGCTTTGACAGCCGAACTGTAGGCACGGCTCCACCGGTGATTCCGGGAATTCGGAGTAGCACGGAAGGCACAGTGGGAGCGGCGGGAACCGCAACTAATACTGTTAATCCGGGTGCGAATGGATCAATTGGAGCTACCAATACATTTGGAACTAACGGAACATCGTCAAATACAGGGGCTTCTACAACAGGCACTTCTACAAGTGCCAATACCACAACGGGGAGCGGCGGGACAGTTGGAACATCGACAGGTGCAGACGCTTCCGCAGGTGTAGTCGTGACGCCAAATGCGATTATAGTTCCACCGACTCCAACGGTTAATATTGATGCCAATGGAAGGATTACCCAAACTGTTCCCAATACTCTGAACACAGGAGCCTCATTAAATTCAAGTGGGGTGGGTGGCACAGTGAACGCGGGAGGAGTAGGCGGTTCGCTTAATTCTACCGGGGCCGGTGGTACAGCGAATGCCGGGGTCGGCACGAATGCTGGCGTCGGAACTTCGCTTGGTGGCGGAGCAGCGAGCTCATTCACTTTGGCAACAAATTCCATTCTTCCCGGGGATGGAGATTTTGCCACCAATAGAGCGTCGAGGAGACAGTTGCAGGCCTTTCCCAAGCAGCTAATCGGGGTAACTAATACCCCCCGGATACAATCTACGAATGCAATAACAACTCAAACTCAGTAAGGGGCATCAGGGGTAAGGGAATGAGACAAGCCCTGCGGAAACGCAGGGCTTTCGTTTTTTATATTAGGCATAGTTAGTCCCGGTTAATAAGCAGAACACAAAGCGCGGGAGATTTTAGAGATGGGCTTTGGCCCAGACGATCATCAGCTCGTTGCGGTCGGAGTTCCACGCGCGTTGGTAGAGCGAGCGACTGACTGATATCGAGCCAGGCGGTGTCTTTGACTTTGCGCCGGGGTGAGGGCGAAAAGCATCAGGAAAAGGTAAGCAAGTTGCTTTAAGAGGTGCATGGATATGGTTCTAAAAGCGGGTGGAGGGTTTTCCAATGATTAAAAATAATCCAATGGAGTCAATGCAGCCAATGGAGCATTTGCGTGGACGGCTGAGACCGTTACAATTGTTAAATGGTTATCGATAATGACGAATGTCGAATTTCGAATGACGAACCGAAATGTCCGGATCGGTTGGGCTCTAACGGTTCATATGACTCATTTCGAGCCAATGCGAGCTGGTACGAGCTAGTACGAGCAGGTATGGGTTGGAAGGGAAAGGGTGGGGATTGAAGGCGTTGAAAAGGTGGGAGTCAAAGTTAGAGTCTCCTCACGTCGGCTCCTACCGGTGCAAGGAGGAAAATAGGGCGTTGTTGCCAATTTTGAGGCAGTTGGAATGATTACGATGAAGCGACATAAATGTCACGCACCTTTGGGATCGAGTGGGTTTGAACTGGTACGAGTAGTTGTGACCAAGTTCGTGAAAGGTGACGAGTGATGAGTGACGTGATTGAACGGGAAAGCGGGGCGGGTTTTCAGGTTATAAAGTTATCAGGTCGGAAGATCGGAAGGATGTCAGAGCCTCCTGATGTCGGCGGCTACGGGCAGGAGAAGGCGGTTCGGAGTGGCTGGTGGTTTATCGTTAATTTTGGGAGCAATTGGAATGATTGCGATGAAGCGACATAAATGTCACGTACCTGTGGGATCGAGTGGGTTTGAACTGGTACGAGCTGGTACGAGAAGATGTGAGTTGAAAAAATTAGGCTATCCGCGAATTACACGAATTAACGCGAATTGCCAAAGCTGTTACATGGTTAAATGGTTACATTGTTACAATTGTCGTGGAGAAGTCTGGCTTCGTTACACCTGCTCCAGACCGCTTGAAGGCGGAACTCCGAACGGGGCGGAAGGTAGCGATTCTGGATTATTCCGCGTTAATCCGTCTTAATCCGGGTTAATGGGGGTTAATGGGGGTTAAAAAATGAAAATATTGAACAACCAAGGCGAAGTCGCTAAGAAGCCGGAAGGCGGAGGACGGAGCGACGGCAGGAGCGAGGACGAGAACGATAGGGGCAAAACTGAGGAGATTAAGATTAACCACCGCATGCGGGACAGGGATTATGAGTAAGAGTAAGATGAAGGCGCGGATGATTCCATATTGCAGTGGGGGCGGAGGTCGTCTAATCTAAGTGTTCTTATGACTTTGACGGAAAAGATTTTGGCGCGCGCCGCAGGCAAGGCGAAGGTTGAGGCGGGCGATAATGTATGGGTATCAGCCGATGTCCTGATGACACACGATGTGTGCGGGCCGGGCACGATTGGCGTGTTCAAGCGCGAGTTCGGCAAGACGGCCAAGGTGTGGGACAAGAACAGGGTGGTCATCATTCCCGACCATTACATTTTTACGGCGGATTCGAAGTCGAACCGCAATGTGGATATTTTGCGCGATTTCGTGAAGGAACAGGAGATTCCTTATTTTTATGACGTGATTGATGATCCGAATGGTCATTGGGTATTCGATGCGTCGAAGGGTTTGTTGAACCGGCAATACGGGTCGAATTACGCGGGGGTTTGTCATACGGCATTGCCGCAGAAGGGGCATACGCGTCCAGGCGAGATTTTGTTCGGGACGGATTCGCACACCTGCATGGCGGGGGCGTTCAATGAATTTGCCACGGGCATCGGCAATACGGATGCAGGTTTCGTAATGGGCACGGGCAAATTGTTGCTCAAGGCGCCGGAAACGATGCATTTCCGCCTCGAAGGCAAGTTGCAACCGGGTGTGATGGCGAAGGACATCATCCTGCATTGCATCGGCGAGATTGGTTTTGATGGCGCGACATACCGGGCGATGCAGTTCGATGGTTCAGGCGTGGCGGGCCTGACGATGGACGACCGCATGACGATTGCGAACATGGCAATCGAAGCGGGTGGCAAGAACGGAATTTTTGAATTCGATTCGCAGACGAAGGCGTTCGTGGATTATCGCTGCCAATTGAACGGAACGAAGGCGACATATCAACCAGTGGAGCGTGATCAGAACGAGAAGTTTGTTTACGAGATGGTGGTGGATTTGTCGAAGCTTGAGCCGACAGTGGCGTGCCATCCTGATCCGGGCCAACGCAAGAAGGCCAAGGAGATGGACGTGAAATTGGATCGTGCGTACATTGGTTCATGCACGGGCGGCAAGACCAGCGACTTTTTGGAATTCGCCCATGTGTTGAAGGGCAAGCGAGTGGTGATCGATACGTTTGGGGTGCCGGCAACTCCTGAAATTGTGCATGATTTGCAGACGGTGCTTTGGGGCGATAAGACGGTGTGGCAAATCCTGGTGGATGCGGGTGTGCAGATGACGGAAAATGCCGGTTGCGCCGCGTGTTTGGGCGGACCGGTGGATACGTTCGGACGCATGAACTCGCCGATGAAGTGCATCAGCGCCACGAACCGTAATTTCCCCGGTCGCATGGGCCATAAGGAATCGCAAGTTTTCCTGGCTTCGCCCGCGACGGTAGCGGCGAGTGCCTTGACCGGCAAAATCACTGATCCCCGCGAATATTGGGACAAAAAGAACTGAGCATACCATTTAGCCGTTAATGGCGAGTTACTCTAAATGATGGATCGCGAACGGCTGGATAATTGGTGTGAGCGAGGCATTCTCGGGTTGGTGCTGGCGATTTTAGTTTTCGGGCCGCTGGCCATGGGCGGCGCAGAGCCTGCGCAATTTCTCGTGCTCCAAGGTTTGACCGCAGGAGTGATCGCGCTTTGGGCAATCCGTTTTTGGGTCAACCCGCGATTGAAATTGTTGTGGCCGCCGATTTGCTGGGCAATATTGGTATTTGCGGGGTATGCAATTGTCCGTTATCTGCAGGCGGACATTGAATATGTGGCCCGACAGGAGTTGATCCGGATTTTAGTCTACACATTCCTGTTCTTCGTCATTCTGAATAATCTCCATCGGCAGGAATCGACGCAGATCATCGCGATGACGGTGATTTTTTTGGGAATGGCAATTTCCCTGTATGCGATCTGGCAGTTCGTAATGAAATCGGACAAGGTGTGGGGTTATACCAACACGTATAAAGGACGGGCAGGGGGGACGTTTATTTATCCAAATCATCTCGCGGCATTTTTGGAAATGCTTTTGCCATTAGCTATTTGTTATATGCTGGTGGGCCGGCTTTCGCATTTGACCAAAATTTTTCTTGGGTATGCTGCCGTGGTAATGCTGGTTGGGGTGGGAGTGACACTATCTCGCGGGGGATGGTTGGTGACAGGGATTGTGTTGGTGGCAGTTTGCGGGGTGCTGTTGTTCCAACGAAACTATCGTTTACAGGCGTTAGTCCTGCTGGTGTTCCTGATCGGCGCAGGGTTTTTCGCGCTGCCCAAGATGTCAGCCATGCATGAGCGATTTCAGCGAGCTTTCATGAGCGGCAAGGCCGATGATTTGCGGTTTTCCATTTGGCGTCCGGCGTATCAAATGTGGCAGGACCATTTCTGGGTGGGTGCGGGACCGGCGCATTTCGATTATTTATTCCGGCTTTATCGTCCCCAGGATGTGCAAC
>JAQGPC010000164.1 GCA_028293285.1 Pedosphaera sp. | reverse complement strand
CACCGCGATTGACGGACGCAGTGTCGGCGGAGATGGAGGTAATGAAGATGAGTTTGTAGCCGCCGGGGATTAAACTTTGATTGGGATGCTTGAGCCAATGACGCGCGGCGAGTTGGGAAAGGAAGTGCGGGCCTTTAAGATTTACGCCCATCACTTCATCGTAACTCTCTTCGCTAGTTTCGGTGATGTCCGCACGAATGCGGGGAGCCATACCGGCGTTGTTCACAAGGGCATCAAGCCGGCCGAAATGGGAAAGTACTTGTTCGAAAAGGCGGAGTCGGTCGGCAGCTACAGCGATGTTTGCCTGAACGGGAATAAATTTCTGCGTGGAATGGGGAGCGGCAGTTTGACAAAGGCGAACGGTTTCACGGGCGGCGACTTCATTGCCGGCAAAATGAACAGCCACGCTGAAGCCAGCGCGGGCGCAACTCAACGCGATACCGCGACCGAGGCCCCGACTGGAACCTGTGACCAGAACGACCGCATGAAAACTCATGCGCGCAGACTAACAAGGCGGGGGGAGAACGTCAGCAAAATGTGACGGTGTTACGAATCGAGTAATTGTGCCCTCATCCCGGCCTTCTCCCCACTTTGGCAGGGGGAAGGGGTCGGAAGCGGGCTGGGAAATTTTGCCGTTGGTTTTGATAAATGACAATTCAGTTGATGAATATCATTTGCGAACTTTATTGCTTTTGGATTACTCCGCAGGCAATGCGCGGACCGGAATTACCTGCTGGCTGGGTTGTATAATCATCCGCGCCCGCATGGACGATTAAAGAGCGGCCAATTATGGAATTAGTTCCGGTAAGGCTGAGGTGGGAATCAATGAAATCCAAATGGGCTTCGCCGTTCGCGTCAGCAGTGAAGTTTCCCAAATCGCCGAGATGACGGTGAGCGGATTCTGGGCCGCCGTGGGGCGTGCCCGTGGGATTAAAATGGGGACCGGCGGAAGAAGCATCGGGCGCTGAGCAATCGCCAATTTCATGCACGTGGAAAGCGTGGGTGCCAGGATCAAGTCCCATTAATCCAGCCTGGACACGAACGCCATTGGTAACGGTTGTAAAAGTGACTATGCCATTGGCTTTGTGGCCCTGAGTAGGATTCAGGTGGACGATAGCTTTGGGGCCGGATTGCTGCTCGACTTGATTTCCGAATATTCCATCTCCCGGAGTTCCGCCACGGTTGGAAATGCACCCGGCCGCTACAAGGGAAAGAAGACCGCAAGCTAACGCAAGTTTGGATAGTTTCATGGTTCGACTTCTAGCTGAATGGCTAAACCATAGAATGTGTGGCGGCTAGGTGGTATGGGGTGACCAAGGTAGAAGGAACGTTATTAATACGGAGACAGCGGTGTTCCCGAACCGCTGGTTTGTTATGATTACTGAACCGGAAAAATCAGCGTTTGAAGCGGTAAACGTGGACGTCGAAGGGAGCGAACCAATCGGTGAACTTGCCGCGTTTGACCTCTACCTTGCGTGGGGATTCGTACATCACTTCGCCTTCACCTTTAACGGATGGCAAGCCGCTGAATTCCACCTTAATGGTGTCACCTTCGCGTTTGCAGGCGAGGATATAGATTTCATTCCCGACTTCGCGGACGCAAAACTCAACGCCTTTGGCATCGGTTACTTTGATCGGCAGAGTGGAGTTGGGTGCGACCAGGACAGGGGCGAGCGGGCTTTTGGTGCCGATCTCTTCGAGAACGGGACGCAGCACTCGATTCCAAAAAGTCCAGTTCCAGCCGAGCTTGGCGTCTTCGGGCGACATGGCTTGCTCAACATTGCCCCCAAAGTAGAGCAGGCCGCGCGCGCCATTGATGATGGCTTGATAGGACATGAATCGTTCTTCAGCAAAAGTCGGGAAACGCAGGGTCTTGTCGGGTTTGACCACACCGCTCCAGGCGATTTGCAGGACCATCCAGACGGGCATTTTTCCATCAGCGACTTGCATCATGGTCTTGGTATAGTCGCCGACCATGCTGAGTTCCTTGTTCGGCAACAGTGAGTGAGTGCCGGGGGGATAACTGATGGGATAAACATCCGCGCCAGTTATGTCTGAAGCCGTATTGTAAGGACGCATGGTTTGGACGGTGCCGCGCGGGGCTTGAATAATGGCGAGCGGGTGATTGGGATCGAGTTCGCGGACAATTTCGCGGGCGTTGATGAGTGGTTGCACTTTGACCTTGCCCCATTCGGGTTCATCCGCGCCTTTCCAGATGCCCATGCCAGGATGGTCCTTAAACTGGTTCACGACGCGGCGCAACATGGCTTCGTGTTTAGCGTCGCCAGGTTTGATGCTGGCGAGGTCGCGGAGATAGACCCAGCAGTACATGCCGTAACGGGCAGCGGTGTCCTGCCACTTTTGTTCGTTCGCGATGACGGTTTCATCCCAATTGCGGCCGTTGCCGCCGGTGCGGAAAAAAGTTCCACCAGCGCTCGCGAGTTCTTCGATGCCATTTTTGCCATTGGGTGCCTTGGCATCCGGCAAGGGCGCGGTGGTGAAGCCGATGGGGAAAATCTTTTTGCCATTAATGACAAGAACGTTATCAGAATTGATAGTCACCTTGTTGCCGGTTTGCGCCAAAAGGGGCGAAGAAATGAAGGGTAGGAAAGCAAATGCAACAATAATGTGCCATAAAGGCAGTATTTTATTCATGATTAGACAAGTCTGATAGCCAGTGGCTGGGAAACCACTTCCGCGAGGGATTAGAGGAAATCCCTTACGACAGTTATTAAGGGTAAGGGGTGATTTGGCCGCCCAGTGTATCTTCGGAAAAGGTGTAACGATAGTTCCATTTGGCCCGATTGATCCATTCTGCGTGTCCATCGGCAAGGGCAACTTGGCCCCCGTCCGGACCATGGGAGCTAAGCGGGGTAGGCCAATTTTCATGATTCCATTGCGCGCCGATTTCAGGGTGGGGTTCCATTTCATCAATCATGAGGAAAGTATCGCTAGGGCCGGAATTTTGACCGATAAACGGAGCATTAATGTGGGTATAGGACAAAACAGATTTCTGAGTTTTTCGAGGAAAAGCGGGCGGCGGCGGATTGCCAGCGGCATTGGCATTATGCCAATTGCCGAAGACTTCGTAACTATGGCCCGGGGTCTTCTCGGTCTTGTCTGGAGCATTGTTCCGCAAGTCAGTTACAAAGGTCACCAAAGTTCCATTTATGGGAAGGGTTTGAATATTTGTTTCGCGAAGATAATTTTTGGAACTGGCACAAATAAATGATTTTAGATTGGGTATATAGGTTGGATAAAGCCAGTTGAGATCATCCTCCGCCTGCTGGCCAGAGGGATTTGAATCCGGAAGAAAACTTCCCACGAGATTATTATTCTTATCTTCATCCGCGTAAAGTTGGGCTCCAATGGCCATCTGCTTGAGATTATTCAGACAGGAAATCCGGTGGGCTTTTTCCTTGGCACGGGCCAGGGCGGGTAAAAGAAGGGCTGCCAAAATGGCGATGATTGCGATGACCACCAAAAGCTCAATCAGGGTGAAAGCCTTTGAACGAACCGAGGGGATTCTCATATTCATGTGAACAACTTTATGATTAGGACTACCGAACAAAATTAGTACTCAGAGTCAATTCAGTCAATTGGCAATTACTTTTTTTTAACAATAAAAATTTAAAAACGAGTAAGTAATGTTAGCATGTTTCTTATCTTAAAGAGTTCAAAAAAATTCAATAACCACGGGATTAATGCCTTGACTGAGCAGGAGAATTGCGGGACAAAATAACAATTAGAATTTCTAAGCCGCATTTGCCATATGAAAAAAATTGTAATTCCCGTTTTCTTCAGTTTGGTTGCAATTTCAAGTTATGCCCTTCCGGATTATGATCCATTTTCAGATGCCACTTCGGGTTCAGGTACCAGTTACACGGTTGGGTCCAATCTAATAGGCCAGACAAATGCAGCCGGGGTCGGATGGACTCAAGCCGGGCCTAACTCTGCGGTTCAGCCGACAATCCAGGCGGGAGATTTGACTATTTCCGGACTGGCTTCTTCCGGAGGAAATCAGAGCGTAAAGTTTGGCGGCAACGGAACGAGCGCCCGATTCAATCTCAGCAGCATTGTTGGAAGCGGCACTATTTATTATTCGTTCGCGCTTAAGCTTACCTCGATTGCGGGACTAAGTTCCTCCGGGGTGTTCTGGTCGGGGTTTAATAATTCAGCAGGAACACAATTGACCACCCCGACGACTGTGGTAACACGGATAGTGACGCGTACCGGGCCCGGGGGGACATTTAACCTCGGCCTGGACAAGAGTTCCGGGATTGTGGGCAGCTTCGTGTGGGATTCAAATAATTTTGCCCCAACCACGGACACCATTTTTATAGTAGGCAGTTACACTTTTAACAGTGGCTCTACGACTGATGACGTTTCACAGATGTGGGTGAATCCGAACTCGGCCGACTTCGGGGCCGCCAATGCGCCAGCCGGCGGGTTAACGAGCACCGCAGGCAACGACATTTCCCTGAATCAGATTGCAAGTTTTGTTTTTTTCGACCGCAATGCGGCAGAACCCGCCGGAATTGTGGCGGACGATTTGCGCATCGGCACTTCCTGGGCTGATGTGACGCCAGCGGTTCCCGAGCCAACAACCTGGGTTCTTACTGCAGTGGGTTTGGCAGGACTTTTCCTTCGTCGGATCATTCGCCGATAACGCGCGTTTCATCCGGCTTGGTCCCGTAATTCCCGCTCCAAAGTTGTTTGGTGTGGGACTTAACTTCGCCGAGATCTGCCTCCACATAACGTGACGCGTCGTTTAGTCTTAGAGCCCCTCCCAGTAGGTCCTTGAACACGCCCAGGTTCTGCTTGAGGTTGGGCTATGGGATTAATTGTTAAAGATGATAAATGGCGCATTCCCGATGAACTGTGGGCGGCGATGGAGCCTTTGTT
>JAQGPC010000152.1 GCA_028293285.1 Pedosphaera sp. | reverse complement strand
CAAGGATGGCCTCAATTTGCATGGGAGTCAGTCCGGTCAGGCAACTGGCCGGCAAAAGTATGACTGGATGCATCCAGCCAATCACCGTGGGTACCTCCACCAATGCCGATTTCAAGAGGCGCACGGGGCGGCTGATTTGCAATCGCTGCTTTAACCCGGCCAACTGGGAAATCCATGGTTCTTCCAACCGTTGAGTGCCCGAATGACGAAGCCGGCTTACTCCCAGCCAACCTAAAAAAACTTTCATGGAAAGACCCAGGACTCCGATTGCCCACAGAGCAACGAACCAGGAAAGGATTTGTTCCAGACGTTGATTTAAGGAGGGAACGGGCGCTGGGGTTTGGGCAATGTGAACTACCGCCGATGGAGAAATACGCGGAGAGGCTGGGATCGTCACCGTATCCACTGCCGTGGTGGACGTGAAATGAACCGTCGGCCCGGGCTGGTGTTGAGCCGCTAAATAATTAAACGTGATTATCGGCCCAACCGCCATCATCAATAAAGCGACGCAACCGCTAAAATAACGTTTATTAGCTGATCCCGACCGAAGCAACCGGAGGCAAATTGCCAGCAGCGCGATGATGGCCAGTCCTTGCCAGATGAAATGCACCAGAGCCCAGCCCACGCAACGAACCATAACTTCTAATGGAATGGTGTTCATCGTGGACCCTTTTCCATTTCGTCCAGAAATTTCCGGATCTCCGCCAACTCTTTTGCCGAGGCTTTCTTCGTGGACAGTGCTTGCATCACCAACTTTTGCGCGGAACCGCCGAACGCCCGATCCACCAAGTGACCCAATAGTTGGCGCTGCACCCGTTGCTCACTGAAAGCCGGTTCATAAACATGGGAACGCTCTGATTCATCGCGTTTAACCAATCCCTTCTCGGTCATGATCTGGAGCATTTTTAACACGGTGGTATAACCCGTCTCCTGGCTAAGATTCATTTCTTCGTGAACAGTTCGCACAGTGCTGGGACCGAGTTTCCACAAGACCCGTAGAATGGTCAGTTCTGTGTCGGTTGGTTTCGGGGGTGTTAATTTTTTCATGAAAATGATGCGCTGGCTGCAGATAATACGAATACTTTCGTAGGAGTCAACGAAAAGTTTCGTAGTTCAACTTTCTTGATTCGTGGGGCGTTCCTTTATTTGACAGCCCGTCCATCTGGTTGGACTTTAATGGCGTATGGTAAGCCGCCGTTTTCCCAACGGCCTTTTTGTACATTATGGACAGCGATAAAATTGTTTATTGGCTAACCTTGATTGACTCAGCTTGCTGGGGAATTTGCTTTTGGTGGATGTTTCGCATTTCCTCCCGCCAAGATGCCATGTTGAACGAGCTTAAGGAACAGGGGCGCAGAATCGAAAGGCTCTCCAAGGCGGAACATGATTTGATCAAGGAAGTCCATCCGCAGGTCGGTGAAATCAAAGAGGCCGTGGACGAGGTGGTGGAAGCAGTAAAAGAAGAGGCCGAAATGAATTCCTCCACTTCCAAAAAAGAAATGCACAGTTCGAAACGAAAATAGTTCCGCCAATCCTGTTTGATTGCTTTGCCCGTCCACAAACTATTATGCTTTTCCGGTGCAAACGGAACCTCAACCCAGTGGCGCATTCGAACTGATCATCCGCCCTCTTCAGAATCACGAAGAGGCCTGCGTTGGCGCAAAGCTCATAGTGGAATCAGAACCTTGGATAACTCTGGGGCGTGGTTTCGATCATTCGCTCAGCCTCCTGACTGATGCCTCCAAAGAGGTCTATATCGCGCAAGCAAATAAAATCTTCGCCGGTCTCATTGTCATAAACATGCAAGGTCCGTTCGCCGGTTATATCCAGGCCATAGTCGTGGTTTCCGAAAATCGTAATCGCGGGATTGGTGCCCGTCTTATAAAATTCGCCGAGGAGCGAATTTTCCGCGAGAGCCCCAACGTTTTCCTTTGTGTTTCCGGCTTCAACACCCGCGCCCGACAATTCTATACGCGCCTTGGCTATGAGCCAATTGGCGAACTAAAGGATTATGTTATCGCCGGGGCTTCGGAAATTCTGATGCGCAAGACCATCGGTCCTAAAGAAGAATTTAAACCGCGCTCTTAATTAAAACGGCCGCTTCAAGCTTTGGATGTAGTACTGGGCGAAGACTCACACTCTGAAACGACCATCTGGTATTCGCTGCCTGGAAAATAAAAAAGGATATGAAAACTTTTTAACGCCAGGCTTTTCGCCACATGGTGGGCGTGGACGGTGAAGGCCAAATCTTTGGCTTCACTCGGTTGGTCGGTCCATCCGCTTTGATGGGCCAGATACATTAGCGTTTCCTGATCTTGAATAAGAACCTTCATGAGTGGAACCAGCCTTTCTGATTTCGTGAAGGACAACTACGCGTTAAAAGCTGATTCCGGTGTCGTCCCGCGTCCTACACGCGCGGACTGAAATGAAAAAGGAAAGTGTTGAGGGAGTAGCGGCGAGTGGACTTGCCCCGGCACAATAAATAAATGGCCCGGGCTTCTTCAATCCACTACGCGGAAGTCACTGAGCTTCAGACAAGGAGTTGTCCGGGCTCGAAACCGTTGGATTGATTCCCATTCGGTCGCTGTGGCTCGACTGCATCGTGCCGCCATTTAAGCGATTGTCGGTCTCGCCTATTTGCAGGCGAATATCGTAGGTTGGTTGACCGAAATTCAAGACCAATTCAACTTGTTCCAAGTGTAGGTTCCAGCAAAGTTGTGCCGCGCTCGACAAGTCCTGGAAGTGATCTGCTTCATCCGCGCTGGGCGTCCAATCGCCAGGACTCTTGTAATATAGATGAGTCAGCTTGTGCTGTAACAGCCTGATAGGGAATTGCATATCTGAGGGGTCGGTTAACATACTCTTACCTAATGCCTGTTCTGTAGCACTGCCATGGGGTTTACACCCGCTTCCCGCAAGTATAAGTCTGGTTGATTGATCTGCACTGACAACGAGATGAATCGGGAAGATTGATTTATCTGGTGAATTCGTTGCAATGTTCCTTATGAATGCTGCTGCCTCTTATCGCGTCTGTCCGTTATGCGGACAGGATAAGGCGCAGCCACATCTACAAAAAGGTGAACTCTCTTTGGTGCGCTGCCGGAACTGCTCCATGATTTATGCGAATCCAGTTGCGCAGGAACTCGCCACCGGTTCTTTCTACGACCAGGCTGGTGTTCCTTTTTATCTTTCCCCCGCCAAGGTCGAGAGCGATTACTCACCCGTCCGGTTCGAACGTGAATTGCGCTTGTTCCGTTCACATTGCCAAAAGGGAGAAGTTCTCGATGTCGGCTGTTCCACCGGCGCTTTTCTGTTCCAACTCAAAACGCGTTATCCTGACCAATACTCAATCGTCGGCACCGACGTCAGCGGCGCACCGCTCGATTATGCTGAAAGCCGCGGAGTGCCTGTCATTCGCGGAGACTTTTTAAGTCATGATTTCGCCGGACGCACCTTCGACGTGGTCACCTTCTGGGCCGTCATGGAGCATCTGACCGAACCAAAACGCTTTCTGGAAAAAGCCGCCTCCATTCTCAAGCCGAACGGCCTCTGCTTTATTTTGGTGCCGAATATGAGTTCGCTCGCCGTTCGCATACTCGGGGCCAAGTACCGTTATATCTTTCCACCACACATCAATTACTTTACCAAAGCCACCCTCTCACGCTTCGTTGAATCTCAGTTCAACATCATTGATTTCAAATCCACCCACTTCAACCCGCTGGTAATTCTCAAAGACTTTCGCGGTCGCGCCCAGGAAGTATCGGATGCCGAGCGTGTTGATCTTCTTAAGCGCACCACCGCGTACAAACAAAATCCCCTGCTCAAGCCGGTCAAACTGCTTTATCGCGCCACCGAAAACGTTTTGGGCAGCTTTGGCCTGGCTGATAATATCGCGGTTGTGTTGCGTAAGAAATGATAGCTTCCAGCTTCATACAATTTTTTTACATTTTCTTTACCACTCCGTAGCAACTCGTTTTTTACCCCGCGTAATTTCTGGGGTATGAAAGCAATTGCTACACGCCCTAAATCTGCGGGTTTCCTCCTCATTGCCACCCTATCATTGGCCTGTTCGGTCTTTGCCGTTGAAAAAGCCGCCACGCTTAAGACGCTCGGTCGCATGCCTGTCAAAGAAATCACTGTTTTCAAGGATGGCCACGCATTTGTAGCACAGGAAGGCGCCATGCCGGTGAACGCCAAGGGCAATGTGCTGATGAATTATCTTCCCGCGCCCGTAGTGGGAACGTTCTGGCCCTATGCTGCCGACAAAAGCGCCAAACTCACCGGCGTTACCGCAAGTCAGCGCAGGATTTCCGTGGAGCGAACCGCCTTGAACTTGCGCGAATTACTCGAAGCCAATATCGGCGCCGAGGCCATCATCACGGAAAAGAATACCAATAAATACGCCGCGACCATTATGGGCATTCCCACGCGCAGTTCTGAAGAATTAGAATCCACCAGCCCGCCCAACTCCGGTGAGAAACTCCCCGAATCCGGCAACCTCATATTGCTTAAGACCTCGGACGGCGTGAAAGCGGTGAACATCGATCAAATCCAAGATGTGACCTTTAAGCAGATGAACAAGTCTGCTGCCGCCAAGGAGGAATTTCGCAATCTGCTTACGCTCAAGCTGGATTGGGGAAAGCGCCAACCTGCCAGTTCGGCCAATGTAGGTCTGCTTTATTTGCAAAAAGGCGTGCGCTGGATTCCCAGTTACAAAGTTTCACTCGATGGCAACGGCAATGCCTTCATTAAACTCCAGGCCACGCTGATTAATGAATTAACCGACTTGGAGGATGCCAATGTCAATTTAGTTGTAGGCGTGCCCACGTTCTCTTTCAAAGACACCATTGATCCGATTGCCCTCCAGCAAACCGCCGCCCAACTATCGCAATATTTTCAGAATGACCAATCCGGCAATCTCCGAAACAGCATGCTCGCCAATAATTTCAACAACTCCATCATGTCCCAACAAGTTGCCCGCGCGTCCGATTATCAGAATCCTATTGATGAGGGCCAAAGTGACGGCACGGATTCTGGCGTAGGTGATTCCACCAAAAACGAAGACCTATTCGTCTTCAACGCGGGCCATGTCACTTTAAAAAAAGGTGAGCGCATGGTGCTCGCCCTCGCTGAATTCACCATTCCTTACAAAGACGTGTTCACACTGGAACTGCCATTTGCGCCGCCAGCCGAGATGGACCAATACAATCGGAACGCTCAACAACAGGAAATGGCCCGATTGTTGAAAACGCCGAAGGTCATGCACAAAATCCGGCTCACCAACAAAAGCCATTACCCGCTGACCACCGCCCCCGCGTTGATTTTCCGCGATGGCCGCGTTTTATCCCAAGGCATGATGACCTATACGGCGACGGATGCGGCAAGCGATTTGACCATCACCACCGCTGTGGATATCGCGGCCAAGAAATCGGATATTGAAACTGGCCGCACACCCCGCGCCGTGGTGGTCCGGGGAAATGAATATGTGCGCGTGGACCTTGCGGGCAAAATCGTCTTGACCAATCATCGCGCCCAGGTCTCTGAGATAGAAGTGACCCGGTTTGTTTTGGGTAACGCGGAGTCAGCCGCGCATGACGGCAAGGTGGAGAAGATCAACGCCTTTGAAGATGCCGAGCACGTGGGCGGCCAGTCCTTTGCGTGGAATTGGTATAACTGGCCGAATTGGTGGGCCCAGTACAACGGTATCGGCCGCATCACATGGAAGCTGAAGCTTGAACCGCGCGAGACCGTGGAGCTTGATTACAAATGGAATTATTTCTGGCTGTAAACGCGCAATCTATAGGTAACACCTACAATGGCTGCGAAAGGCTTGTTACCAGAATCGATCACCGAATGGTAACGAATTCTGAGAGTTTCCAGGTTCCAATCGAAGCTCTACGACATAACGGTAATCTTGTACAGCTTTGCTGCTCCAAAAATTCTTAAACTTTGAAATGCGCGCTTCGTCATAATGGATTCCAACTAATTGCGCTTGTTTCCATACGATACGGAGATGTTTCACATGGTCTGTCGTGAAAAGTTCATCAAGCTTTTCAAGATGATTTACATCGATCTTTCTGCCGCTTGGCACGATGACGAGGATGTAGGCCGTAGACGAGGTTGCACCAGAATCGCCGGTAATCGGCACGGCATCAACCGTTGAATCCGGGGATTTTGTTCTGCTGATCTCCTGATATCTCCACGCTCCCAACTCCGTGCTACACCCACTCAGAAAAAGGATGGAAATACATAACGAGATGCTGATAATAACAATGAAAACGCGTTTCATATCAACAGAGTATTCTAGCTGTTGGCATATCAATATCCACTTCCAAGTGCTGTTAATTGTTAACTGGATATTACCAGGCAACGAAACACGCACCACGCAATAAAATTCCCGGTTGCCCAACGTTCCATCTTGAGTTCAGTTTCGAAATGTCATAACAAAAGTGCATGAACTCGGGATCAATCCCGCCGGAGTGGTATTATCTTCTCGGCACGGAAGTGCGCGGCCCGGTTTCATTGGAGCAACTTTCCAGTCTCATTGCCGCCAAGAGCTTGTCCGAAACAGTCATGGTCGCTGCCAAAGGTTCCGCCCAATGGCGTTCGGCCGGCCAAGTGCTCAATGAATATCGCACCGCCCGGCTGGTTCACCCTGAGTTACCGCCGCTGCCCCATGCCTCTACAGCCTCATCCAAGAGCCTGCTGGATCAACTCGGTGACACGCTGAGCCAGGTGGCCGGAACAGAGAAGCTCGAAGGATTCAGTTTGCAGGAGATGTTTTCCGAAACCTTCAAGCGCCGCACGGTCACGGAGATGGAGGATTACCTGATTGTCGGCACTGCCAAAACCACGCCGCGAATTACCGAAGTCGAAACCGGCTGGCCCAAGCCCTGGTTGTTCGCCCGCTTCCTTCTTTTCTTCGGAATCATCTATATCGGCTTTGTCATCGCCTACAAACAATTCCAGAACGATAACCTTGTCCCTGGGCTGATCTTAATGGGCGCATTCGCCATGCCCATTGCTACGTTGATTTTATTTTTCGAACTCAACACTCCCCGCAACGTTTCTTTATATCGAATAACCGTGCTCCTCGGTATCGGGGGCATTGTTTCCCTTTTTATTTCGTTGCTCGGTTATAACATCAGCAATCTTTCCTGGCTCGGCGCTTCCAGCGCGGGAATCATCGAAGAGCTTGGCAAGCTGGCCACCCTGATTTTAATCACGCGCAGCACCCGCTATAAATACGTTCTCAATGGCATGCTTTTCGGGGCGGCAGTCGGCGCCGGTTTTGCCGCGTTTGAAAGTGCTGGTTATGCTTTTCGCGACGGGATGGCTCACGGCAGTTCGGCCATGATGTCCAGCATTGCCGTGCGCGGCTTGCTGGCTCCTCTGATGCACATCGCCTGGACAGCCATGGTCGGCGCGGCTCTGTGGCGTGTAAAGAAAGATCGCCCCATTACCATGGAAGTCCTGGCCGATCCGCGTTTCTACAAGGTGCTATTGGTGGCAATGGTTCTGCACATGTTATGGAACTGCCCTTTCCAGGCACGTTTCTATTTTAAGGAAATCCTTCTGGGTTCGGCGGCGTGGTTCATTATCTGGGGACTAGTTCAACAAGGATTGCGCCAGGTGCGCGACGAACAACGCGACACTGATGCTGCCGAGACTGCGACTCTGCCGGTCATCTCCGCGAATCCCGTCGAACCATTGAAGCCGGCATAAAAAACACCGTTGCTTTTTGCTCGCCCTGATTCGTGAATAGGTGAAATCTTCTCTGACCGTGACCAAACGTTTTTATATTTTAGTCGCTCTGCTGGCTCTGTTCGGATTGGCCTTGAAGACTACGGCCGCTGATGTAACCAAAGCTAAAAAGATTGTCCTGATCGCTGGTAAAAAAAGCCATGGCCCGGGCGATCACGAATACGAAAAGGGAGTCGAGTTGTTAAAACATTCCCTGGACACGTCGCCGAATGTAAAAGGAATCAAAACTGAAGCTTATACCAACGGCTGGCCCACCGATCCTAAGGTGCTCGAAAACGCCAGCACCATCCTGCTGTTCTGCGACGGTTCCGACCACGACGAACAGGCGCACCCGCTATTGCATGATGACCGGTTAGCCACCTTGCGACGATTGATGAAGCGCGGCGTTGGCTTCGTTGCCATTCATTACACCGTGTTCGTTCCGAAGGAAAAAGCTGGCAATGATTTTCTAGATTGGATCGGCGGCTATTTCGATTACGAGACCGGCACCACGCCCAATAAATGGTGTTCCGCCATCGAAAACAAAAGCTTCAGCCTCAAACCTGTCAGTCTGACGCATCCAATCTCGCGCGGTTTGCAGCCGTTTGATTTGCACGAGGAACTTTACTACCACCTTCGTTTTCGCCCGGCAGATAAACGACTTACTCCCATCTTGAGTTTTACACCTGTGTCGCATGACTGGGACGGCGTGGTGGCGTGGGCCGTGGAACGCGAAGATGGTGGTCGCGGTTTCGGTTTTACCGGCGGTCATACGCATAAAAATTGGGAAAACCCGAACGTGCGCCGCATGGTTCTCAATGCTCTCCTATGGACGGCCAAAAACGAAGTTCCCCCGCAAGGCGTGGAATCATCCGCGAACTCCACGGAATGAGACGATTCTTTTTTTCAATGCGCCAATTCATTTTGACCTTGGCATGTCTTGGTAATTGTTTCTTCAACGCCACCGCCAGCGATTTGATTTATGTAAAATCGCCCACGCGCGAAGCCACCCAAAAAGCCTCTCTGGAAGCCACCAGCCAAAAGTTGCCTTCCGCCAAACTCAGTCAATGGTTCGTGCTCGATTCTGCAACGCCCGCCTTTGCGACCAACGGCTCAACCGAACTCTCAACCAAGTATCCGATTGCGGGCAAGACTTCGGCTTGGCGGGAGAATTCGCAACTCACGAATGCCGCCTGGCAAAAGATTGAAGTCGGTTCGCGCTGGCTTTATCGCACTATCGAATCGGATAGAGATGAGGAAACCACACTCCTCGTCGGCAGCAAGCGGCCAATCACCATTCGCTTCAACGGTGGTTCGTTGGAAGGCAATTTAGGCCCACCCGGTTGGTTGGCCGACCAAATCGCCAACATCAACGAAGTAGTATCTTTTAAAGTCGCCTTGAAACGCGGCACCAATTATCTCTCCATTTTTTTCAGCGAACCGACCTCGTTTTATTTCGAGCTTAGTCCTATCAACGACACGTTGCGCGCTGAATTGGAGCAACGTCTATCGGCGGACTTCCCATCTGAACAATCTTATTATCGACTCGAAACCATTCCCATCCCGACCAATATCGTCTTAGAAGTCGGCGGTCTGGCGTTCATGCCTGACAAGTCTTTGATGATCTGCAAG
>JAQGPC010000114.1 GCA_028293285.1 Pedosphaera sp. | reverse complement strand
ATCTGCACGCGGCGCGGCGAGATTTGGTCGTTGAAACAAAATCATTGGAACCGCTTCGCCACGGGATTGCATGAACCGATGGGTATCTGGCCCGGCAAGATGGGCGAAGTCTTCGTCATGCAGCGTTCCGAACTGACTCGCGTGGTGGACACGGATAGCGATGGCTCCGCCGATGTATTCGAGACCATCAATGCCGATTGCGGCGTCTCAAGCACGCAACACGCTTATATCTATGGCCCCATTCGCGACCGTGCCGGCAATTTCTGGGGCGCGATTTCCGGCTTGGGCGCGGAAGGGACCAATCGCTATTTCGGCTGGTGTTTCAAAATCACCCCGCACGGTGAATTCATTCCCTGGGCAACCGGCTTACGTTCACCTAATGGCATTGTGTTGACCCCCGACGAAGATTTATTCATCGCCGACAATCAGGGCAACTACGTTGGCACTTCACCGTTGTATCACGTTACCAAAGGCGCGTTCTTTAATTTCCCCATCGGTCTTAAATGGGAGCCGTCATTTTCCGGCGACCCCGAGCAAGCGCCCATCGAAGAACTCGCGAAGCGCCGCAAACCCGCCGCCATTCTCTTTCCCTACGGCTCGATGGGCCAATCGCTCAGCCAGCCATTAGTGGACACGACCAAAGGCAAGTTCGGTCCGTTTGCCGGCCAGATGTTGATTGCCGACCAATCGAAATGCAATGTCATGCGCGTCTTTTTGGAAAAAGTGGACGGCGAATTCCAAGGAGCCTGCTTTCCGTTTCGCAACGGTTTCCAATCGGGCAACAACCGCATGGCCTTTGCGCCCGACGGCAGTTTATACGTGGGACAAACCACGCGCGGTTGGGGTTCCATCGGCGGCGCGAGTCAGGGATTACAGCAATTGGTGTGGACGGGCAAAGTCCCGCTTGAAGTCTATTCCATGAAACTCACCAGGACTGGCTTTGAGCTCAAGTTCACCCAGCCGCTTGATCCCGTCACCGCTGGCAATCCGGCCAGCTACTCACTGCAACATTATTATTATCTCTACCGCCAGGCTTACGGTTCGCCGCAAATGGAAAACACTCCTGTCTCCATCAAATCCATTCGTATCTCCCACGATCGCAAAACTGTTTGGCTGGACGTGCCGGAATTATTGACCGGCAAAATTTATGAGCTTCATTTCAACGGCTTGCGTGGCCGCGATGGCAATGAAATGTTGCACCCCGTTGCGTATTATACATTGAATCGGTTGTTAAAAGAAAAGGGTGCAGCGCCCGTTCCTCAAAAAATCCGAACCGAATTTTAAAATGAAATGGCCTTCATTCTTCCGGGTGGCAGTCGCTTTATTCAGCATTGCTAATGCAGTTTCCATCGTCACTGGCGCCGAGTTCGAATTGCGCGAAGGCGGAATCATTCGCGGACCGAAAAATGAGAAGCGGATTGCGCTGGAATTCACCGGACACACTTTTGCCGAAGGTGGCGAAACCATTCTCGACCAACTCGCCAAACATCATGCCAAGGCTTCCTTTTTCCTGACAGGAGACTTCTACGCCAATCCCAAGTTTAAGCCATTGATTCAACGGATGATTAAGGAAGGTCATTACGTCGGGCCGCATTCCGACAAACACATTCTATATTGTCCCTGGGACGGCCCGAAGAAAACCTTGGTCTCTTCCAATGAATTCAAATCCGATCTCGCAGTTAATCTGCAAAAAATCGAAAAGTTTGGCGTGAAACGTTCCCAAATTAAATACTGGCTGCCCGCTTACGAATGGTACAATCAAGACATCGTGGACTGGAGCAAAGGCATGGGATTGACCCTTGTGAATTTTTCGCCCGGCACCCGCTCCAATGCCGATTATCTTGAGGACAAGGCCAAGAATTTCATCTCTTCCAAGGCCATCCTCGAAAGCATCTCCAAAAAGGAGCAGCAAGACACGAATGGCCTGAACGGTTTTCTGCTCCTGCTTCACCTCGGTGTCGGCCCGGCGCGAACCGACAAGATGAGTGACCACTTTGGCGAATTGCTGGATTATCTCTCTGGCAAGGGGTATCAATTCGTGCGCGTCGATGAACTCCTGAATCCTAAATGAAAGCTAGAATAAGCCTCCGACTTCTCTGTCTGTTTGTTTTGACGGGTGCATCTGGTAACATTGCGACCGCAACGGACATCTATCTTCGCATCAACCAAATCGGTTACCGTCCGCAAGACCTCAAATCCGCAATGGCGTTTTCTTCAGCACCCGTTCCCGAATCTTTCGATTTGGTAGAGCAGGGGACTGGCAAAGTGGTTTATCACGGCAAGTCCAAGCCCGTTACCGGCGTTCACTGGGGCCAGTTTGAAAATCATGCCGAACTTGATTTTTCATCCGTCAAAAGTCCCGGTAATTATATTTTGAGCATCGGCGGTTCCAAATCTTCGCCTTTTCACATCACAGCAGATGCCTATCGCGAGTTGCCGGATCAACTGCTCGAATTCATGCGCCAGCAGCGTTGCGGATACAATCCCTTCCTCGATGTCGTGTGTCATCCGTTTGACAGTCGCACCGCCTATGGGCCAATGACCAACGGCACTTATCTGGATGCCCGTGGCGGCTGGCATGATGCCGGCGATCTATTAAAATATCTCCTCACCTCCGGCAATGCCACCGCGCAAATGCTGCTCGCCCACAAACTTTCGCCTCAATGCTCGCAAGACCATGTCAACGCTCTTGGCCAGCCGGGAACCAATGGCATTCCCGATGTTCTCGACGAAGCACGTTGGGGACTCGAATGGATGCTCAAACTGCATCCCGCGCCCGATCAACTGTTTCATCAGGTGGCCGATGACCGTGACCACTGCGGGTTCCGTCTGCCGCAAAATGAAATCGCCGATTTCGGCTGGGGTAAGGGCAGTTTTCGCGTTGTTTATTTTGCGGATGGAAAACCGCAGGGTTTGCAGCAATACAAAAGCGATTCCACCGGCGTTGCGAATCTGGCCGGTCGCTACGCCGCCGCGATGGCGCTCGCGTATCAAACCTGGAAGCACGACCCGCAACATGCCGCTTTTGCGGAACGTTGTTTGCAGGCGGGCATTGAAGTGTATGCGCTTGGTCATGCCCAGGAAGGTGTTCAGCAAGGCAACTCGTACAGCGCGCCATATCGTTACGCCGAGACAACATGGGCTGACGACATGGAATGGGGCGCAGCCGAACTCTATCGTGTCACTGGTAAAAAATCGTATCTCACCGATGCCAAACGCTACGCCAAACTCATTCAATCCGAATCATGGATGGGCCAGGAACAGACCGGGCATTATCAATATTATCCCTTCATGAACATCGGCCACTTCGCCCTTTACGATCTGGCTGACAAGGAATTCAAAAAAGTTCTTGCCGGTTACTATCGCGATGGCATCGAACGCTGCCTGCGCACGGGGCAAAAAAATCCTTACCGCATCGGCGTGCCTTTTATCTGGTGTTCCAACAACCTAACCACCGCGCTCGCCACACAAATTCTGCTCTATGAACGGATGACTGGCGATATGCGTTATCACTCCTTCATGAGCGCGCAACGCGATTGGCTGCTCGGACGCAATCCATGGGGCACCTCCATGTTCACCGGTATTCCTGCCAACGGCGTGTTCCCGCATGATGTGCATCTCCAAACCACCAAGCTCACCGGTCGCCCCATCCGTGGCGGGTTGGTGGATGGCCCGGTTTACAATCGCATTTTTAAAACTCTCAAAGGCGTCTCCATCACCGAACCCGATCCGCTCGCTCCGTTTCAGGATGAACTGGCCGTCTATCATGATAGCATCCACGATTATTCGACGAACGAGCCGACTATGGATGGCACTGCCTCAGCGATTCTCCTTTGGGCCTTGTTGAATTAATTCTCGTTGGAAATTACCTTTTCCAAAGCAAGGTATGGCATAGTCTCTCTCGACACTGCCAACCGCTTTGAATTATCCTTTCATGATGCATGCAACCGTTCCAACTGTTGTAAGCGCCGAAGTGGTGGACGCGCTTTGCGCCATCGTCGGCAAGGAAAACGTCATTTATGGTGACGAGGAATTGCTCGTGTACGAATGCGATGCCTACACGATTGAAAAGCAATTGCCCAACGTGGTGGTTCTCCCGCAAACAACCGGGCAGGTGGCGGCAGTCGTCAAACTCTGCGCGCAACATCAGCTTCCCATTATTCCACGCGGCGCGGGCACAAGTCTAAGCGGCACCGTCCTCGCCGTGACCGGTGGCGTGATGATTACGTTATCGCGCATGGCAAAGATTTTAGAAATTGATTATCGCAATCGCCGCGCACTGGTCGAAGCGGGCTGTGTCAATGCGTGGATCACCAACGCTGTAAAGGCTCAGGGGTTGTTTTACGCGCCTGACCCTTCCAGCCAATCAGCTTGCACGATTGGCGGCAACGTGGCCACCAATTCTGGCGGGCCGCATACGCTGAAACTCGGCGTCACCACCAATCATGTGCTCGGCTTCGAAATGGTGATGCCCGACGGCGAAATTATCTGGTTTGGCACCCGACCTGATGGTGGTGAAGAGGTTGACGGCTACGATCTGCGCGGTGCCATCATCGGTTGCGAAGGAATGTTTGGCGTGGTCACGCGTGTGTTGGTGCAACTCATCCGCGCCCCACAAATGTATAAGACTATGATGGGCGTTTTCGAAAACGTGGATGATGCCAGCCGCACCGTCAGCGACATCATCGCGGCAGGCATGGTTCCCGGCGCGATGGAAATGATGGATCAACTCATCACGCAGGCAGTGGAAGCGGCTTATCATTTCGGTTTTCCGCTGGATGCCGGCGCGGTACTCATCATTGAACTCGATGGTTTGGCGGCGGGGTTGGACCAGCAGGCGGAACGGGTCATTGAGATTTGCAAGAAGAACAAGGCTCGTGAAGTTCGCATGGCCAAAACCGATCAAGAGCGCATGGAGCTTTGGAAATGCCGCAAGCGCGCCTTCGGTGCCATTGGCCGGTTAAGCCCGAATTTTCTCACGCAGGATGGCGTTGTCCCGCGTTCAAAATTGCCGGAGATGATGCGCTTCATTCGCGCGTGCAGCGAGAAGCACGGATTGCGCATTCCGAACGTATTCCACGCTGGGGATGGCAATATTCATCCACTGATTCTTTATGATGAACGCGAGCCCGACCAGGTGCGCCGCGCCTTGGAAGCGGGTCACGATATTTTAAACATGTGCATCGAAATGGGCGGCAGCGCGACCGGTGAGCACGGCATTGGTGTTGAAAAGATTGATTTCATGGCGAAGCAATTCACCAAAGAGGATCTCGATGCCATGCGGACATTGCGGCGAATTTTCGATCCAGAGAATCGTTGCAATCCGCACAAGATGTTTCCCGGTTCCAAACGTTGCGCGGACTTTGCGCCTAGAAAACAGATTGCCGCTTAAACGAGCACGATGATTCTCCAGCCCTCCAATACCGAGCAACTAGTTCAAGCTCTGGCACAAGCTTCCGCCCGAAAGGAAAAAATTGAGTGCGTCGATTTATCCGCGCTCAATCGCGTCATCGAACATACAGCCGAAGACATGACGGTCACCGTGGAATGCGGCGCGACCTTGACCGCCTTGCAAACCGAATTGGCGAAGCATCGCCAATGGCTGGCGATGGATCCGCCGAACCCCGATCAGTTGACCATTGGTGCTCTCATTAATAGCAACGTGAGCGGGCCACGACGCTTCGGTTATGGCACCATTCGCGATTATCTTATCGGCATCAAAGTGATTCTGGCAGATGGCACGGTCATCCATTCGGGCGGCAAGGTGGTGAAGAACGTGGCCGGGTATGACCTGATGAAGCTGTTCATCGGCAGTCATGGCAGCATCGGCGTGTCCGTGGAAGCCACTTTCAAACTGCGGCCTTTGCCTGAACTTGAAAAATTTGTTCAGGTACAATGTAAATCGTTGGAAGTAGCGGACAGACTCATCGAAGCGGTCATCAAATCGGAAATCACTCCGGTCGTGCTTGATCTGCATCAAATATCAAAACCTGAAAACAATGCTGTAACCGTTGTATTGGGTTTTGCCGGTACCCGCGAAGAAGTGGAATGGCAATTGGCGAAGGCTGCCGACTTGGGATTCAATCAACACTCTTCCCTGGATTACGAAGCAACGTTTTGGGCTGATTCAACTCTCACCCATCGATTGTCCGTCCTGCCTTCAACCATCGTAAGAGTCATTCGCAATTTAGATGGCGCTCCCTTTATCGCCCGCGCGGGTAATGGTATTATTTATCATCGCGGCACGCCCGCGCCGCGCTCAGAAGTGCTTCCGCTGGAATTGATGCGTCGTGTGAAGGACGCGTATGATCCCAACCACATTTTACCCGAGTTGCCTTTATGAAGACCGTCGCGCCACCGGAACGTTTTATCGACTATGACAAGTCGCTGGCCTGTATTCATTGCGGCCTGTGCCTCTCTTCCTGCCCAACCTATCTCGAAACCGGCAATGAAAATGATTCTCCACGCGGCCGGATTTACCTGATGCGCGCCGTGCAGGATGGCCGATTGCCCTTGGGTGATACAGCGGTAAAGCACATTGATCTGTGTCTCGGTTGCCGCGCCTGCGAAGCGGTTTGTCCCAGCGGTGTGCAATATGGCGATCTTCTCGAACATACCCGTGACCATATCGAGAAACATTATAAGCGTTCCACCTTCCAAACTTTCTTGCGCCGGGTAGCGATAGAAAAAGTCTTTCCCTTCCCGTGGCGAATGAAGCTGGCATTGCTGCCCGCGAAATTCATCCGTGCCCTCCATGTGGAAAAATCATTGCCCAAGTTTGCCCGTGAAGCACTGTCACTCATT
This sequence comes from Pedosphaera sp., assembly GCA_028293285.1. Taxonomy (GTDB): domain Bacteria; phylum Verrucomicrobiota; class Verrucomicrobiia; order Limisphaerales; family Pedosphaeraceae; genus Pedosphaera. The sequence goes on along the minus strand of JAQGPC010000114.1, from coordinate 3,266 downwards.
CCGAAAGATGCCAGTGAAGTTAAACTTCCTCTGGTTTCACCGGCAACAGTGGAGCAAAAGCGCGGTCGTGCCGGTTTCATCAGTGGTTGTGTGATGAGCGTGCTGTTCGGCAAGACGAATGCCGCGAGCGTCCGTCTGCTCAATCGTGCCGGTTACGACGTCGTCACTCCACCCGCGCAATGCTGCTGCGGCGCCCTCTATGCGCATAGCGGTCAATTGGAACTCGCCCGTGAATGTGCACGGCACAATATCGAAGTCTTCGAGCAGCATGAACTTTCCTCCATCGTGATCAATGCCGCCGGGTGTGGTTCAACGCTCAAGGAATACGGCCACCTGCTCAAAGACGATCCCAAGTGGGCCGAGCGTGCACGCCAATTTAGCGCGAAGGTCAAGGACCTGACTGAGAGCCTGGTGCAGGCAGGAACATGTGGCCAAGCCGCAGCTTGCCATCAAACTGCCGATGCTAAAGTCACTTACCACGACGCCTGCCATCTCGCGCATCCGCAACGCATCACCAAACAACCACGCGAACTGGTTCGAGCAGTAGTGGAAGGTAATTTTGTTGAGTTGCCGGAATCCGATGTTTGTTGTGGCAGTGCCGGTAGTTATAATCTGACCGAACCTGCCATGGCCGAGCGACTGCAAAAACGGAAAATTGATAACATTTTAAAGACTGGGGCGAAGATCGTTGTCACCACCAATCCCGGCTGCTTGCTGCAAATCCGTGCCGGGCTGAAGAAGGCTGGCGCCAACGATGTCGAAGCCTTGCACATTGCCGACTTTTTGGATCGCGCAGCCAAATAACTGCGCTCAACGCGGACGAACTAATATTTCTTCCACTACAGCACGTGAAGGAAGATTGATTGCTAGCATCACGCACGCCGCCACATCTTCAGAACGCAGCATTTTCTCGCGGGCTTCAGCACTCGGTGGATTTGGGCGCTTCTCCAACAACGGTGTATCTATGTCACCAGGAAAAATGGCAGACGCCCTAATTCCATTGGCCCGCTCTTCTGCGTTGATCGATTGCGTGAGTCCCGCCAGCCCAAACTTGGACATGACGTACGCCGGACCCGCCTTGGCACTGGCCAGCTTCGCGGCATCGGAAACGATATTAATAATCGTGCCGGAGTTTTGCGCGCGCATCGCTGGCAGGAATGCCTGAACGCAATAATAAGGGCCGTTCAAATTGGTATCGATCATCCGATGATAATCTTCCAAGGACAATTCCTTGAGACTGCGTTTCGGTGCATTGGTGCCAGCGGCATTGACCAACACTTCCACCGAGCCAAAATTCTCCAGTAACTCCTTGGCCATTTTTTGCACGGCTTCAACGTTGCCGATGTCACATGGCTGGGGAACGAGATTGGCGGCATCCTTGCCAGCCAGTGTGATGGTTTCTTTCAGAGTTTCCACGCGACGCCCCACAATCACCACGCGCCAGCCTTCCTTGGCCAATGTCAGCGCGACAGCTTGCCCCACGCCACTGCCAGCTCCGGTAACTACCGCAGTTTTCTTCATAAGCTAATTGATCGATTCAACTTCCACCCAGCGTTTCTCCAGTGCTGATAAGACTGCGGCATCCATGACCGCTTGCGCCTGTGCTCCCTCTCTAAACGATGGCACACACGGACGTTGTTGCACAATCGCCTGAATGAACTCCACATCCTGATCATAACGAAACGTAAACGCAGAATCACCAACGTGCGGATCGCGCGGAGAGCCCGGCCATTTTAAAAACTCTTCCGGCACCGGCACAGTCCGCAAGCCGGTATCGCCACGTTTGGCGATTTGCAATTCGAGTGGTCTCTCCAGTTGGAAAACCAGGCTGCCTTCACGGCCATTCACTTCGCAATAGTCTTGACTGCGCGCGCCTTCGCCACGACCAGTAGCTACTTTGCTGCTTTCCAGTACGCCGGTGGCTGGACTGTTGGAAAATTCTGCAAGAATCGTCACCCAATCTTCCAAGTCCGAGGGTTGTCCATCACGCACATCGAGGAATCGGCGAGTATCGGCCACGAGCCGTTTGATGGGGCCAACCAGGAGGCGCGCGTAATCAATGCGGTGCGAGAGCATATCACCCAGTTCGCCAGTGCCAGCCAGCTTCGCGACTTGTCGCCAGCCGACGGCGCGCGTTCCCCAGTCCTGCAAACGGCAGGAACGAAAATGATAAGGTTCGCCAATGAATCCGGTCTTCACGAGATGCGACATATAGTGCATCGCCGGAACGAAACGATAAGTAAACGCGGTCATGTGGCGGACGCCCGCTTTTTCTGCTGCATCGAACATGGTCTTGGCTTCCGCGAAGTTCATGGCGATCGGCTTTTCACACAGCACATGTTTGCCTTTAGCAATGGCCGCCAATGCGATGGGTGCATGAGTGAAATTCGGCGTGGCGATGATGACGGCATCAACGCCCGGGTGGGCCACCAAATCGAGGTAATTCGTGAAAGTGGCGGTGACGCCGGTATGGTGGCTGGCACTCTGTAAAACCGCCGGGTTGGTGTCGCACAGCGCGACCAGTTTTGCCTCGGGACACAACGCCAGTCCCGGCAGATGATTTTGCAGAACAATCCCGCCACAACCGATGATGCCAACGCCAATCTGTTTCATACCTATAGAAATGTCATCCGTGAAAGTGCAAGAGACAATGACATGTGATTGACCGATGCGAAATCAAAATCTGCTTTCAAGTAAGCCATATAGAAGTAAATTGCTCACGATGAAGGCTGAAATTCAAACTCGGCGGCAGTTCGCCAGTGATAATAATTCCGGCATTTGCCCGGAAGCTTTTGCCGCGCTTGCGGAAGCCAATCGTGGGCACGCGCCGGGCTATGGCAATGATCCGTGGACGGCCAAAGCTGCTGACATGATTCGCGACTTGTTTGAAACGAAGTGCGAAGTCTATTTCGTTTTCAACGGAACGGCCGCCAACTCGCTCGCGCTGGCGTCGTTATGCCAATCGTATAACAGCATTTTGTGCCATGAACATGCGCATGTGGAAACGGCGGAGTGCGGCGCGCCGGAATTTTATTCCAACGGCAGCAAGGTGCTGCTCCTGCCCGGCAAGGAGGGAAAGATCGAACTCAGCGCCATCGAAGGTGCGGTGAAAAAACGCTCTGATATCCACTATCCGAAACCGCGTGCCATCAGCATCACGCAAGCCACCGAAATGGGCACAGTCTATTCAGTTGCAGAGCTTAAAAAAATAACCGAAATCGCCCGGCAATTTGGATTGCGCGTGCACATGGACGGCGCGCGGTTCG
>JAQGPC010000085.1 GCA_028293285.1 Pedosphaera sp. | reverse complement strand
TCAGGGTGCCCGCACCGTGATTGGTCACTCCCCCCACCGATCCGGTCGCCGTCAGCGTCAACGAGGAACCCAGTGGCGCGCTGATGGGTTGCCAAGCAAACGCGCAGCTTTCGGCACGGCCCAGTTTTATCGAGACCCCGTCCTGGCCGCTGCTGCCCAGGTTGGCAATGGAGACGCCGTCCTGACCGCTGCTGCCCAGGTTGGCCACTGAGGCGTTGCCCACCGGCGCATTCACCAAACCATTGAAGGTAATAGGCAGGCCTACCATTATTTCCTGCGTGATAGTCAGGGAACTCAGGCTGGTAGCCGTAAGGCTGAAGGCCGAGAGGTAATCGGGTGCGGGTCCGGCCTCCTGCAAGACGCGGAGTTGACTGGCCGTGAAGTGAATGTTGTTGATCCAGACATGCCCCGGGCCGGGGTTGAAGATCACGATGCAACCGTAGTTGGTCGGAGGATTATAGACCGGCGGCAGTTTGCCGCCACCTATGGGCATGGCCGCCAGTTTGGCCACCAGTCCAGTGTGGCCCGGGAAGGCCGCCACCAACGCGCCGTTGTTCCACAACTCCAGGCGTTGAGTCGGCGAGCCCAGCGACGATAAATCAGCCGTGACTTCGTAGCCATCCACATTGTTGTTCACGTGCGTGACAGTCAGCGTGCCTGCCCCGTGATTGGTGGTACCACCCACCGATCCAGTTGCCGTCAGGGTCATCGAGGAGCCCACGGGCGCGCTGACCGGCTGCCAGGCAAATGCGCAGCTTTCTGCGTGACCCAAGCTGATCGAGACACCGTCTTGGCCGCTGCTCCCAAGATTGGCAATGGAGACGCCGTCCTGACCGCTGCTGCCCAAGTTGGCAACCGAGGCGTTGCCCACCGGCGCATTCACCAAACCATTGAAGGTAGTGGGCCGGCCCACCATCGTCTCCTGTGTAAGGGTCAAGGAGGTGAGGCTGGCAGCGGTGATGCTGAAGGCGGAGAGGTAATCGGGAGCCGGTCCAGCCTCCTGCAACACGCGCAATTCCTTGGCCGTGTAGTGAATATTGTTGATCCACACATGATACGGGCCAGGGTTGAAGATCACAATGCAGCCGTAATTAGTCGGATTGAAAACGGGTGGCAGTTTGCCACCCTTAGTAGGCATCGCCGCCAACCGCGCCACTGTCCCACTGTGACCGGGGAACACCGCCACGAGTGTGTCGTCATTCCACAATTCCAACCGTTGGGTCGGCGAACCCAGCGCTGACAAGTCAGCCGTGACTTCATAGCCGTCCACGCTGCTGCTCACATGCGTCACGGTCAAGGTGCCGGCCCCGTGATTGGTCGCGCCGCCCACCGATCCCGTTGCCGTCAGAGTCAGCGAGGCGCCCAGAGGTGCGCTGACCGGTTGCCAGGAAAACGCGCAGCTTTCCGCGCGACCCAGACTGATCGAGACCCCGTCCTGACCGCTACTGCCGATGTTGGCAACAAATACTCCCTCGGGTGACTCTACGATTGAGGCATTACCCGTCGGCGTGTTCAACAAACCATTAAAAACGATAGGTACGTTAGGGACAAAGACCGAGACGCTCTCCCCAATATTGACGCTTGGCACAGCAGGGGACCAGGAATCGTCGTTGAAAGTATAAGCCGTAAAACCCGATCCATTCCAACGTTCCAAGCGTGCGCCTTCCCTGGCTGGCAACCCAGTGATGTTTTCATAAGTACCGAGGACATTCGTTTGGCAGCTCAAAATATACGAGTGTCCCGATCCGCATGCCAAGGTCACTGGCAGCACTGGAACGTGGGGTGTTCCCCTGAAAGTTATGGTAGTGGGTGGACCCGGGTTGTATAGGAACGCACCCGCGCCCGGGGCAAATATGACCGAATCCGGGTCTATCGGAAAAAAGCCAGCATCGAGCCACCCGCCGAAACCAGAATCGTAAGTGTAAGTATTGGTAACGTCACAACTTGTCCGCGAGTAGATCGTGAGCGAGGCGCCACCGACCATATTGGGGAAAACATCCGTCAACGTATTGTTACCCTGGTCAAGTGGGTTGGCGATGAGGCTGTACCCAGACGGAACGTTGATGGCGTTGGTCAAAATCACTCTTGGAAAAATGGCATTGTCCTCGTCGAAATGGACGGTCTGGGAAGCCTCGTTATAGCTCACAACCACAGCCGATGCGATGCGCTTTTGGGGAAACGGCATCTGTAGCAATCCATCGTATATGTTGGTGATGCGCACAAAAGCATCCCGGAGCGGACCGCCATTCACGCGAAATCGCCGGTTGCCTGACATCGTGATGACATTGGAACTGGTCTGGATCCACTGATCGCCCCAGCCCACCGGATATTCCACCACGTCACCGGGTGAGCCGGTCGGAATGTTTCCCGAAACCGTGCCGGACACGGATACAACGTTGTTGGAATCCAGAGCGCTGCTTACATAGGTGAGATAGAACGTCTCGCCGCTACCGTATCGGATTGACAAGGCGCGGGTGAACCCGTTCTGGAACAAAGTTGCGCCATTCAATGCCCCGCCATTCGTTGTTCCAACCCATGGTCCGCACAATGTGCCGGTCGGGATGTCACCCTGCCAACCCCAACCTAAATTGACCGGAATACCCTGGATGCTCGCGCTTGCGTGACCATTTGCGAAATTACCGACTATGTTCAGATTGGCTTGTACAGTCTGGCCGTTGACCACGCCAGTAACTGGTCCGGCGAACATGACGGTGGGGACGGCAGCGGGAAACACCGCGTTGTTTTCCTCAAAATGAACCATTCCGGTGGCGGGGGAGTAGCTCGCCAATACCGCTGAAGCGACGCGCTTCTGCGGGAAAGGCATTTGCACCAGCCCATTGTAAGTGTTGGTAATTCGTACGAGCGCATTATGGAGCGGCCCTCCGTTAACGCGAAACCGCCGGTTGCCGACCATGGTAATGATGTTCGAACGGGTTTGAGTCCACTGATCCGTCCAGCCCTCGGTGTACTCAATCACACTACCTGGCGCCCCGGTTGGGATATTGCCGGAAACCGTTCCGGTCACGTTTATGACATCACCGGTTCCGGAATAACTTGACACATACGTGAGGCTAAAATGTTCCCCGGTGTCATAATCAATGCTTAACGAACGAGTTGCTCCGCCGTTAAAGAGCACGGCCCCATTCAATGCGCCGTTGTTGGTCAGGGCCACATGCGGTCCGCATAACGTGCCGGTAGGTATGTCCTGCTGCCAATCCCAACCGAGGTTGCCAGGAATGGGTCCGATGTCAGCCCGGGCCCGTCCTGTCTTAAAATCACCGACGATGTGCAAGGTCGCGTCGATATTCACTCCATTTACAACTCCCGTAACCGGGCCATCGAAGGTTGTCGGCAAAGCCGCCGTTCCAAATGTGAACAGGAGACTCAAACCAGCACCCGAGCATATTTTAATCAGTGAGTTTGGGGTGCAGGATTGGCATAAAAGAAGCCACGCATGTTTGCTCATAGAGACCTTTTGGATCAGGGATTGTAGTTGCTCCTTCGCGGGGGGTTGCGAAAGAGGTTCTAGAGAGTCGCAAACCGAAACATCGTTAACGCGGAGATTTGAGCATTATGCGATCTGATGAATAAAAGTCAAGGAATTAGTTTGGCTGGTGCTGTGGCACCAGGTTGGCTAGGGTGCAAATTTAATCGAAAATTAGCAGAGCTTCGTCAAATCGCGAATTGCTCTTGGTTTACCAGGCAATTGCTATATTTAGAAAGTTTTTAGAAGCAAAAAGGAACTGTGTCGCATGGGAATCGTTGCTACCACCCACATTTCATTGAAAAAATGGCATTCTTACAAACTGTCAAACACGGATGCTACAGTGCTATATACTTAACTATGCATGGAGCTTCTACAGCCAAGGGAACAAGGTAATATCTGCCATGACCATAGGAAAAGGAGCAATTTATTCGCAACCTCTACCGGACGAAGCCAGTATAAGAGCTTTGAAAGGAGATAACTCGATGCTTTAACATCAATGACTTGCGGAATCGTTCAGTGTCAGTCTTTATTGCTAGAGTACAATATCATGTAGTGGTTGCCGCAGCAGACCTTTCTGGTGCCCATCGCCTTGCTCGGAAAGCGAGGCCGATTAACAGTGCACCAAAAACAATGGCAAAGGATCCAATCCACCAGACTACAGCCAAAGCACCCACGATCGGTTGCGCCAGGATAACCAGGCCGAAGATCAGTGAAAGAATGCCGGCCAGAATCAATAACCACTCGCCGCGAATCACTTTGCGCAGTCGGATGGCTGCGACAATTTCCAACACGCCATTTACTATTGCCCAAGCAGCAATAAGAAAGAGCAGTGTCAAAGTGGTAATGCCCGGCCAAAGAAACGCTATGATGCCTGCCGCAATGCTGACGATGCCTTCGAAGAGCAAGCCGCGAGAATGCCGCCCGCCTTTAGACCATTTGAATGCCATGACCAGCGCCAAAATGCCATGGGCCAGGGCATAAGCGCCAAACAGCAGTGTCAAGGTGAGCAAGGTGATGCCCGGCCAGATAAATGCCAGCACACCGAAAAGCACAGCCGCAATGCCGCGCAATGCCAGCAGCCACCAACTGTTGGTAAGTACATTTGCGAAATTTCCACTATTTGTATTCGTATCGGAATCCATAATTACCTCCTACCGGGTTTGCGATGCCTTCCAAGGAATCTTAACTTCCAACGCGGCATTACGATTGAAAAATAATCCTTACTGCCCCGGCTTCGAAACATCAATGGCAACGGCTTCGGTGGATTTGATTACGATCTCATCGCCTTTTTTGAACCGATTAAGATCTCCTACGCTTTCATCCACCTTCACTTTGTGGATATTTCCCTCCGCGTCCTTGAGTGTCACCATGCGCTTCTTGGCATCAATGTCCTGAATCACTTCCGTGGTCTGCGTGGTTCTCACCCGGGTTGCGCCGCGCTCTTTTCCTTGCTCCGGTGCGATCAATACCTCGGCCGCTCCCTCCACCATTGGTTCGCCCGGTTTTGCCAGGGCCACGGCGGTTGACTGGTGATAGTTGACAGTGACCTCATCTCCTTTTTTCAATTGATCGAAGTTTTTAAGATCCCTGCCCACTTTCAACCGGACGATACTTCCGTCGGGAGTTTTTAAAGTCACGTCCCGGGTTATGCGATTGATGCGCTGAACTGTGCCGGTAATGTTCGCGGTGGCAGCGGCTACGAGAGCTTCTGGCGCATTGGTATTGGTATTGCTTGACTGGGCTGTGGCCGGCAGTACTGCTCCAAGTAATAAGCATGTTAAATAAACGGACATTGTTTTTTTCATTTGATCCTCCTTGGGCGCCGGTTTTAGCGGATAATACCACCGGAAACAGGCATATCTCCTTACACAAATAACGTTTCGCCCGTGCAACAACATTTCAATGGTGTCTTCGCCCCAGGTTAAACGCCATTATAAGAGTGTTCTCAAACGGTCGCATTCGAAACCTCAGCGTAATATTGCCTTGGACAGGCGCAATGTCATAATCGGCAAGATTCAAGAAGTCCAACCGTGTTATTCTTTTGCCCTAGACAATCCTTGTTCTAGGAGAAATGCTGACTTGCTTTGAATAGCGAAATTAAATGGATGTTGTGAATAACTCTTCTACTAAACAGCAGTGGCCCGCCGGACGTTCGGCAATTTGGATCGGAATCTGCGCGCTAATCAGCCTGTATGTAATCATCCTGGCAGTTGAGTTGGCATTAAGAGTTCGATTCCCCTGGGATCTATATTTTTGGCCCGAGAGTCCATTCCTGACCAACATGATGAAACTGAATCAGCATCTGCCGGTGTACACTGCACCCGCCGATGGAAACTCATTTGTTTATAGTCCCGGACTCGAATATTTGACGTATGCTTTGCTCAAGCCGTTCGGCCTGCAATTGGATATCCGTTTTTGCCGATTAATAAATGTTTTACTGGGCGTTATCGGCGCAGGGTGCGCGGCATTGGCAATGTCCCGATTGTCCCGATCAACAACGTCGATGGGCAAAACCAGGCTCTTTTTCTTTGTGAGTTGGGGGATAGTCTTGCTCGTTTTATTCAAAAACTTTTTAGCTGAGATTCCTCATCCGGACACCATCCACACGTTGCATGCACTGCTAGTTTTCTGGCTTTGCCTGGCCGCCTTGGAAACAAAACGATTTCGCCTGGCAATAATAACGATGGCGGTTGCGGGTGTTGGGGTGCTGACCAAACAAACCGAAGCGCTTTGCCTGTTAGGGCCAGCGGTGGTTTTTGCCATATTCAACCCATGGGGGTGGCGAAGATGGACACTTCTCATGGCTGTCGGGGGAGCAGTGTTTGGAATCTCACTTTACCTGCTGTGGCTGCCGCAATATGGACGGTTCTTTACTTTTTATTTGCCTTCACATCAAGGCATCAGCCTGCGAAAGCTTTACACTTTAACCTTCGATTTGCTGTCGATGCATGGAGGAATACTGCTTTTCCTGGGAGTTATTGCCGGCTTTTGTTTGTGGAGCGCCCGCAATGAATCCAGACGTTACCTGGCCTGTTGGATCAGCATCGGGTTCTTCACGGTGCTGCCAAATCTGGCAGCCTATTTAAAGGCGATGGGGACTTGGAACAATCTTTGTATATTCGAAGTCTGGCTCATTTTGATCGTATGGCCTTTCTTTTGCATGCTCCTGGATTCACTCGCACTCGTGGAACCCAAACCGGAAAAAATGGTGGAAGGATGGAACCGTCAGGTAATTCCCTGGAGCTTATGTTTGCTGACGATATTCCTCGTTCTTTTGTTATTGCCCACAAAGATGCCGCCACAGTCAGGCCATTATAAATACTGCCAGACGATTGACGAGGCTTTGCGCCGTGATATCCAGGCCAACCGTAAAGTGCTGGTTTCGCATGGCAGTGAATTCCTCATCCGGGCTGGCGTCAAGGAAGCTCCGCTTGACCGCGCCAATTCCATAACGGAACTCAACACGGCCAATCTGGGCGCAATGGCGGAAATGAAATTGCGCATCCAGCAGCATTATTATGATCGCATTTACCTTTTGGTGGGATCCTGGTATGGAGAAAAAATACTGGAAGAAATAAAACAGAATTATACTTTGGAATCGGTGGTGGCAAGTCCTCCTTACAAGGTGCGTGCTGCCTTTGGATTTCAAGACCTGATGGAAGATTGCCGGATTTTTATCCCAAAACGCAAAGATTAACCTGGATGGTTTACAACCACTTGAACTGAACGGGTTTCGCTTCGGGAAGGTCCGCTTGCTTGGCAATCAGTTTGAGGTTGGTTCCTTCGCGACAGGATTTATACCACGTATAGGCACCTTTGCCGTAAAGATCAAGGCTGCCACATTGCGGATCATCCCTGCGTGTTTTCGGTGGCGGAACCAGGCACGTGGACGGCGCACCCAACGCATTGGCCGCATAATGAGAAAAGGTGGAGCAGGTGGAACCAACAATTACGTTGCAGCAGGCCAGCGCAAAAAGATCCGCCATGGGATGCCGCTTGGAATCGTGGTCGGGACCTTTGTAGCCATAGGGAGATGAGGTCGGAAGCTCGAACACATCAAAATTCTTTTTTAATTCCTGAAAGGAGTCGGAATCGCCGGTACACGATATAAAAAATGCAGCGTTTTTGTGAACAGCGGCAATTTTGCCGAGGACGAATTCATACCACCAGGTAGGTGTGCCGGGCCATTCAGTATGATTGGCGTCAAAGACATCGCCATTCGCGACTTTAAAATCGCCTCTGCGAATATGAACGCCAACGACCGGACGATTCGCGTAACGACCAAACGTCTCCCGAATCTGATACACATAATCAGGACGCAGTTTGACTCGTTGAGCAGTAGGAATGTAGTAACGCTCCAAGAGATGGGCAGGGCCTTTGTGTGTCCGCAAGATGACCTTGTCGTGATCCTTAATCTTGTAAAAAAGCTCGTCCGAATAGTTCCGCATCCTTAATGCGCCCATCCGTCCGGCAATGCCAAGCCCTTGCTCTTTTGCGCCAACGACTTTGAATGAATCGAGTTCGGGCCAGTCGAGGCATACTTCATGTCCGTAATAGTCAGAAATGACAAACGCCAGGGCCAAGGCTTCGAGCCTCGTGCTGAGACCTACATAATCAGTAATGAAAAGTTTTTTCACCGGAACGGCACACTTAGTTTAGTTGGCGAGTAAATATGGCCTGTGCTTGAAACTCAACACCAAATGTAGGCTTTTACCTGACAGGTGAAATGATCATTTTTCGCTTTTGCAGACCGACGCGGGATGTTTAGATTTCAAAAACACTTATGGCAGCAAATCGCGTTGGAATCATCGGGGGCAGCGGGCTCTATCACATCGAAGGCTTCACCAATCAAAAGTGGGTCAAGGTCAAAACCCCGTTCGGCGCGCCGTCGGACGATTTTCTCACCGGCAAATTGAGCGGGCGGGAAGTGGTCTTTCTGCCGCGTCACGGGCGGGGGCACAAGGTTATGCCGAGCGAACTGAATCATCGCGCGAACATTTACGGGATGAAGAAGCTCGGGGTGCAATGGATCATCAGCGTGAGCGCGGTCGGTTCCTTGCAGGCAAAATACAAGCCGTGCGACGTGGTGCTCGTGGATCAATTCGTGGATCGCACCAAGAAATCGTTGGAGCACACTTTCTTTGGTCGCGGGATTGTCGCGCACATCGCGTTTGCTGACCCGATTGCCGAGGAGTTGCGCAAGATTTTATTGCAAAGCGCGCTGGCTTTGAAGGCGCGGGCGCACAATGGTGGCGCTTATGTGAATATGGAAGGGCCGGCATTCAGCACGCGGGCGGAATCAATGACCAACCATAATTTAGGTTATGCGGTCATTGGCATGACGAATCTGGGGGAAGCCAAATGCGCGCGCGAGGCGGAGATTGCCTATGCGACGATGGCAATGATCACGGATTATGATTGCTGGAAGGTGGACGAAGCGCACGTGACCGTGGAGATGGTTGTACAGAATCTTACCAAAAATGCGTCCATGGCAAAAGAAGTTGTGAAGCGGGCAATCGCGCAAATTCCACAGGAAGCAAACTGGCCGTGCCATAGCGCATTGAACAATGCGATCATGACCGATAAGAAATGCTGGCCGAAGAAGACGGTGGAAGAATTGAAGCCGCTCTTACAAAAGTATCTTTGAAAAAAATTGATGCCGTTGGGGTTTAAACAGCCCCAAACGGCATCGATGACAGCAGATAGTTCGTATTATTATTGCGGCGGGGGTTCGGGGCGAAGTTCTTCCCTGCTCAATTTTCCATCGTTGTTTTTATCCAACTTGAGCAGGGAAGCAGCGGCATTGGCTATTTCATCGGCTGAGATTGTGCCATTACTATTTGCATCCAAGGCGGCAATCAGTGGTGGAACAGGCCGTTGAGGATGGTTGCCATCCGCGTTCGTCGGAGGTTCATGCGGAGGTTGTCCTCCCTGTGGCGCTCCGGGAGGTGGGGCTTGGGGGCGGAGTTCGTCCGCGGTCAACTGACCATCACCGTTTTTATCCAAGGACTTAAGTGCAGTAGCTGCATTAGCAATTTCATCAGCAGAAATTACTCCGTCATGGTTGGCGTCCAATGTCGCAATGATTGGTGGCGGCGGACGATGACCTTTTTCTTCCGAGCCAGGGCCGCCTTGGCCATCTTGTGAGCCACCTTGAGGACCGCCGTTTTCAGAAGGAGGTGGACCTTTACGATTGGGACGTTTGGGGCCGTCTTGGGCAATGGTGCTCCAAGCCGGGATGCCGATTGCGAGGGCGATTATCACGAGTTGCTTTAGTTTCATCTTGTTGCTTTCGTTTTGCGGATTCCGGCTTCTGCACCTTGCAGCAGCCAGAATTCAGCGTTCTTGCACTTAATAGACGCTGGCGATGTAAAGCTCATGTTTGGGCCAGAGAGGAAAATTGTTAAGAGATTGTAAAAGTGGCAGTATTTTTCCGGGAAAGCTGTAGCATCGTCCCGTCGCGCAGGACTTGGAAGAAGCTCTGTGCCAACGAACCATGACAAACCAGAGTCAAAATAGCAGTTCCTTGGGCGGCACGACAGGACGAACCCGCGTGCTGATGATTGATGACGACAAGAAACTTTGTCGCCTGGTCAGAGATTATCTTGAGCCGATGGGTTATGACGTGGAACTGGTGCACACGGGACCGGAAGGTTTGGAGAAGGCGCTTGGCCAGAATTTTCATGCGGTGATTCTTGATCTGATGTTGCCGGGCATGGATGGCTTTGAAGTGCTGAAGCGGCTGCGTCACACCTCAGACGTGCCGGTGTTGATGTTGACGGGGCGCGGTGAAGAACCGGACCGCATCGTGGGCCTGGAAATCGGCGCCGATGATTATCTGCCAAAAACATTTTCAACCCGGGAATTGTTGGCGCGGTTGCGGGCAGTAACGCGCCGCACCAACCGCAAACAGACGAGTGAACCGGATGCAGCAGAAGAAATCATTGTCGGTCCCTTGCGCGTGCGTCCCGCTTCACGGGTCGCCTTGCTCAATGATGAGCCGTTGATTCTTACGCCGGTGGAGTTTGATATGCTTTCCTGCCTGGCCCAGGCGAAGGGCCGGGTGAAAACGCGGGAACAATTGTTGGATTCAATTAGTGACC
>JAQGPC010000063.1 GCA_028293285.1 Pedosphaera sp. | reverse complement strand
ATTCTGCGCAGTAGTGAATATGTCCAACAGTGCCCAGTCGTTCGTGGGCTGGGAGAATACTGCGTTGGCCGGATTTGGATTCCCACTCCACTGTTGCCAGACTACCGGATCGACGGATTTTGATTTTAAATAAACCGTCTGCCACGGCGTGCCCCGATGCACGCGACCAAGCCAGCCAACGTTCGGAAACTTATTCGTGGGAAAATCCCAAGCATCCGAGTTGTTCACCAACGGGTCTTTCAGGGCCAGATTATATTTATTTGGATCTGCCACTTGTTTGGGATTTCCTCCCCAAGGCGCATAACGTCCATTTATAGCGAAAATATTCACCAGCACATTGGTCATGGTGGAACCATTCGGAGGGATTACCGATATAAGCTGATTGGTGTTCTGGAAGTCGTTAACATCTGTAAGATCTCCCAGAGTATAATGCACTAACGGATCATTCGCCTGCCAGGAGCGTGCCTTGGAATACTTGCGTGTCGGCGAGAAAGGCACTTCCACCAGCAGGTTGGAGTTCGCCGATGGATTGTTATAAAAGCTCGCGAAACCATTAATCTCAAGGTCTTTGCTTTGCTGCGTGGATTGCTTTATGCGAGCATTATTCCACTCGGTAAGTGAAACCGTAACAGCTCCAATCGATACCTGCATCTGGTTGATAATTCCCTCTATAGGTCCAGTAATACCGCCCACTCGGTTTGTTCTCCAAACCCAAGGAAACTTATCATCTTTACTCAAATCCTTGGTTATTTCCCGTACTTCATCCATTCCGTTGAATTGGACATAGTCAATGACCCGCTTGGTGGCATTATCGAGCAGGGCAACCCGCAGCCGATTGGTAACACCCAGGACAAAGTTCGGCAGCCGGAAAGCGGTGTTTTGTTCAAAGTTGGTGCTGACAACAAACCCCTGCGGATTTTGCCGGTAAACTGAATCCGGAAGCAAAACCACATTGGTAAACAAAGGAGCCCGGAAAGAAAGCTTGTCTTTGTTGGGATTCTGCGTGTTCAAGAAACCTTGCCATTGAGTCGGCCCCGTCGCGGGGATGGTGAAAGGCACAGGGGCCATGGGCACGTTCGTGGTTAGCACCAAACCTGTGTCATTGGTCAGGGTCATGGTCAGGTCATCAAACAAAACCACATCAATGGCCCGGCTATAGTTGGAACTGTAAGAATTCCAGAGCTCGACCCCCATGATATTGGAAATTCCGACGACATACATCTGATTGGTGCTCCAGGTGTTGCGGTCATTCGGAGTGTTCGGCGGCCGGCTGATTTGCAGTTTGCGCGTGACTTGGGAAACCGTCTGCATCGCAAACTCGTTGAAATTAGGGAAACCTTTTTTGGCGCCAATGACCCAGGGAACACCATAAATATTGGTCGTCAGGTTAGGCTTTTTCGCAATGGTATCTGCATCCTCCGGCAATGATAAGGGCTTAATCATGTAGTTCTGGACGGCGGTTCCCTCCTCAACAAAACCATTGATGAAAACGGCACCCTTTTTCGAGCCGAACGTGGGTCGAAAAACAGAGGGATAATAATTGGTCGCGCCGGGCGCAAACGGTCGGTTGGTCGTGGCATCGTATATATTGGCAGCGAGTTGCAGGACGCGATGAATGGCGGGGGAATAATAAAAATTGGTGCCATCATAAATGGGGATATTTGTGATGGAAATACTATTGGTATATTGCGCCCGCAACATCCTGTCCGCCGCATTCGTGAAGAACTGCAGCGCGTTGGTCCATGAGATGAAATTAGTGGGGCTTAGCCCGCCTATATTCATGTAATTCAAATTAAGCTTGTCCGCGCGATCAGGAACTGAATCAACACCCATCTGGGCGAGTAAATTGTAAAACGTATAGCGATCATACGTGCTGATGTTTGTGCCCGCCGAATACAATGAATTGGAAAAGCCAGCCGAGCCTGCCGGAAGCGCACCGACATTAAACAAATCCTGTGAAGTAAAGAATTTGACCGGATTATCCGCGCCACTCCATGGTTCGGCGGGTGGATCGCTGTCCACGGAAAGAGGAAAAGCATTGGTCATCAGCAGCCCCGCCGAATAGCCATCCACGAAGTCCAGTTTGAAAGCATCTGCTCCGGGTTTTCCATAAAGGGCACGAACAGATGCCAAATTGACACCGCCATATCTGTATTTGAGAATGCTCGCTGCGTCCTGAAAACCAAGTCCCGTGGTCTGCCCATTACCTATCGGATCATAATTATAATTAATCGCCGACACACCCCAGATATTCGTATTTAACGTGTAAAGAAACGCCGCCAGATTGATTTCCCAGGTGCCAACACCCTGATTGCGTAAGAATGGATACCCAAGAGGCGGAGTTGGGCTTACAAGACCCGCCTGATTATGAATGTAATTTATATCCAGCGAATTGCCGATGGGCATCGCTACGAATGCGGTGCGTCCGATAAAGAGATTGCTGCGCGAATGCGGCCGGTCAGGGTGATCCAAAATACCAACCCATTCCGGATCGCCTCTCATAAAATTCGTGGTCGGCACGTTATTGGTATCCAGAATTTGCAGCCCCGAATTATTGGTTAAACCCACAAGCCCATTTGGGTCATAGCTTCCGTTGCGATTTAGATCGAGATAGTAACGAAACTCCGCAACTGCCTGGTTCTTGTTGGTCGTGATAAACACCGGAGCACGCGGAAGGATGAGCAGATTGGCCAGATTTTGTTGGAACTGAGCCGGCGTTAATGGAGTGGTGTTGCCAAACAAATGCTCATAATTGACATTGGTGGCCACAGGAGTCAGAGGAGAAAATCCCGGGTCAAAACCCGCCGAGTTGATGAAATTGGTGGAAACTAAAAAATCGAAGTTAAACCCATTATTGTTCGCCAGCATTTGCGCGACAATCTGCGCCTTCGCCTGCTCGAAACCCGCATTATTTGCAAAGATGGCATCGTTCTGATTGGAACGATTGATAACTCCCTCACGCTCGCGGCGGCTGACAGCGAGGAACGTAACCGTCATGAAGGTAATCACCGAGAGCAATATCAAGGTAACAACCAGCGCCACACCTTGTTCAGAACGACGTTTCATTTGTATGCATCAGGGTCAACATTACGTATGGAAATCCGCTGCCGGAACACATGTATCTGGGCAGCATGTTTTGAAATAAAATCCTTCGAGATGACCGCATTGCCACCCAGGGATTTCAGGCGCTCCGCCGTGCGGGCTTCCAGAATCCCTAGTTCCAATTCGAGATAAGCCGGAACGGCATTGCTGGTGAAGGTGTAGTCGTAAAGATCCGGATAAGTTGTTCGGTAAAGCAGATTAACTTCAGGTGTTATAAAATTTTTTGATGCCGTGATCAAAATGCCATTTGTATCAAAAGCCCGCACTTTAAAATGAACCACGCCCTCCGCAATACGGTTCATATTGGCCAGAGGAGTATTTTCAAAATAGCCCTCCGCGCGCGGAACATTCGCTTGCGGAACATTGTTCGACGTATATTTGTAAAGCGTGCCGTAGCCGAGGTCAGGCGTGCTTACCCGGTACCCAATTCCACTCCATTGCTGGCTGTAACGGGTAAGAAAGAAAACCTGCTCCAACACATTAATCCTCAAATCCGCCGGGTCATTCAGCGGTTGCACGGTCGGAGTGAAAGAAACATTCGCGTAAAAATTTGTTGTGAAGGGAATACTGGCAGGAACCATCTGTTCCAACTCACGCGCAATCATCTCCGAGGTTGCGCGGCCCGACTCAAGCACATCCACCTGTGTAATGCTGCTGGTGAAAGCCCGGCGCACCTGGTTGAACATGGCCACCAACCCCAGAATAATGACGGAGAGCAAGGCCACCGTGATCAGGATTTCAATCAGCGAGAAAGCCTGCCGAATATTCGAACCACGAACAGCAGCACGTGTCTCCACGCGCTTCCACAGTCGCAAACCGACATTCGGAACTGGATGGTGGGATGTTGTCATGCTGGTGGGGGAGAGTAAATTTGAGGCTGAATGAAGCGCAGTACCGGAACTTGTCCAGACGTGGGTATATTGGTCACGGCGCCACTGGCAGTAGTGCGGAATACTTGGCGGCCATTTCCAACCTTTCCCCCCTGGAGTAGCGGCCATTCAAAACGAAGCCTTATCTCACTATTGATCCAACGGAGATTTTTGACCCGGTTGAAATAAGCTTCTCGCGCAGCCTTCTCTTCCGGGGTGATCGGAGGAGTGACCTGGTTAAAATTAGTCCAGCTTGCATCATACTCGCTGAACGTGATCAACTGCGGATTGAGGCGGTAGCTGAAGGCAAAATCCTTGGATGCCTGATTGGTGCCCTGATCCACGGCTGAACTGCTAAAAGCGCGAAAATCAGCGGTCGTGTAATTGCTTCGAAAACTGTTATCAGTAAGTTTAAGTTCAAATCTTGGAGTCAGCAGAAGACCGACAATATTCGCACCATTGGTCAAAAATGGTGAATTATTGATAGTAACGGAATCCAGCGAATAATTTGTCGGGGTATAAAAAGCTGTAACTGCGCTGCCCGCTATGTAGTTGCTCTGGGCATCAAAACCATAGGAGTAGTTCGTAATCGAAAGAACATAATTAGTGAGGTTATCCTGCCCGCGCGCGCCGTTGCGAAGCGTATCCATGAGAAAATTCGCATCGAAACTGATGATCGTTTCCTCACGGTTGTCCTTCTGGACCGACATGCCGATGGGAAGCACCCCAATAATCGCCACCAGCGCGAAACCAATCACGGCCAGCGCCAGGGCAATCTCAATCATCGTAAAAGCTGATTGCGCTCCCCTGCCCGACTGTAACCGCATCATTTTTGGCAGTAACTTCATTGAACTTCCTGTTTTTCCACATGCGCACGGCCGGTCAGCCATTCAATGTGGATCTGGTTGTAATTATTACTCGGATACGTTGGAGCGTAGACGGTATTTCCTGGCGGAAGCTCCGCTACATCCGCTGCCTGGGGAATAAAGGCCCCGTTGGCATCCCGTGCATAGAAGATGCTGCCATGCGCCAGTGGAAGGTATTCGTCCTTTCCGCTTACCAGGCGGCCCAGATAATCGAAAGCAATATAAGGGAGCATCACCCCCGAATTGGTTCCAAAAGGAAATGGAAAACTGTTCGTCGGGAATGCCCGCTGAGCGTCAGGAATGCTCGGGTTCGGATCGTAGGCAAAAAACTTGTTGGGCGGAATGTAAGTGCCGTTGGGCAACGCTTTCCACGGAGTCAGGTAGCGGGGATTAGACCTTCCCGGTTGTTCGCCCACGGAACGGATCGAGAGGAGCGCATACGTGGTAAACTGCCCCCCGAAAAGATTCGAATATTGATTTGCAATCCCCTTATCCGCAGGGATGGGCTGGTTGATGATGTAAGGAGGCACAAACACCATGTAAACGGTGGTGTGTTGCGCAATGGCGCGCGCGCGCGCGTTGGCAATATCATCCAGCAGTTGACGATCAGCAGTAACGGTCGCCTGGGATTTCGTCATGCCCCGGATTGCCGGTATGCTAATGGCCGCCAATATCCCGATAATTGCCACCACCACCAACAATTCCAACAAAGTGAAGCCAGCTTGTTTGCGCGTCTTCACTGAATATTTGGATCTCAAACCAGACGGAGAACCAGCGGCGGAGAAATTCAAAATTCTCCCCTGCCCGTTCATCATCCCATCGTTTGAAATCTTTTGCATATATCGATTCTTATTTCCAAGTCAGAACATTGTCTTTGTTCGGAGCAACATTTGCTTTTATTGCACTATTCAATTTCCCGTCCGGCCCTAACGACCAAGCCATCACAGTGGTGCTCGCTTCGAAATGGTCCCCGCCACCATTAGCATCAGTGCCGTTATAAAGACCGTTATATCCAGTTGCTTTATCCTGTTGGGAAACACCCAATGTGCGATAAAACCCATCGCGGCACTTATTATCGGCATTCATATCCATAGTAATAATATAGGGATTCCCC
>JAQGPC010000017.1 GCA_028293285.1 Pedosphaera sp. | reverse complement strand
TAAAGATGATATTCGAGTGAACTGCCTGAGTCCCGGCCCATTCCCCTCCCCTGCGGCATCAACTCAAATGGTTGAGCGACTGAAAACACGTTCGCCAATGGGACGCATGGGAAAACCACACGAACTGCAGGGCGCGCTGGTATTTTTGGCCTCTGATGCCAGCAGCTACGTGACCGGTCAGAACCTGCTCGTCGATGGTGGGTGGACGGCATGCTGAGCGAATCTTGCGTTTATGGATCGGAGTTTATCAGCAAGGTCGTGCAGTAGCAGTGGCTAAATCCGCAGCCGATCTAGAAGACTTTGTACTAGTCTGGTTAATCTTCTCCAGCGAATAAAGGAGGCGGGGAAAACTGAAGGCACGCAGAACAGCTCGCTTCCTTGAGGTCAATGGTAACGGATGTAAAAGTACATTACGATCGCGGTGATGATCGCCCACCAGAGAAACGGACTACGCAGGCCACGCTGCTGGTTACGCTGTTCCGCTGGCAATAAAAGACTTTCTTTGTTCCAAATCAACCCTTCAAGCTCAGCCTCCGGCTTCGGCTTGGTTACCAGGCTCACCAGCGCACAAGCGCCCAGGCAGGACCAGAAGACTATTCCAGTTCGATTGAAGAAAGGCATCTTGGGAAAGAAGTATTCCATCGCCAGTGATAGCGGGATGGTCATCGCTCCGGCAGTGAGGGCGCCGGCGTTCGTGGTGCGTTTCCAAAGAATTCCCAGGAGAAACATGGTAGCGATCCCCGGCGTGAAAAGCCCATAGGCATTCAGCAGGTAGAGGAAGACCGGTTTGTCCGAATGGTTGATAAGCAACCCGGCGCAAATGATTCCAATCAAGATAATGACCACGCCGCTCATTCTGCCGAAATGAACGGCCTGCTTTTCAGTGGCACTTTTACGAACATAAGGGAGGTAAAAATCCATCGTTAAAATAGTGGTGCATGAATTGATGGCTCCGGAGAGATGGGACATGACAGCAGCGATCAATCCCGCCATGACGAGGCCCACCAAGCCGACGGGAAGCAATTTTTCGACCAGGGTTGGGAAAAGCAGGTCTGGTTTTTCGAGATGCGGAAGTAATTTCGGGGCGACCAACCCGGGAATAGTGATGAGCAGAGGAATGAAAAACTTCAGGTAGTCTTGAAACACCACCCCCATCCGGGCATGCCATTCGCTTTCGGCAGCCAGGACCCTTTGCACGATGAATTGATTGGTTGCGCAATAAAAGATGCTGATGCAGGGCAAACCGCCCAGATACATGGTCCAGGGGAAATCCGGGTCATTTGCCGGAAGCAAAAGTTTCCAATTATGGGAGGTTTCCATCACGGCAGAAAATCCACCCGCAGCTTTTACGGTGGCAATTGACAGGGCGAAGCCACCCATCATCAAAACCACAAGCTGCAACATTTCCGTCCAGATCACGGCCCGCAGTCCACCGGCAATCGTGTAGAGACCAGTCGCAACGGCAATGACAACGACGCTGGCCAGCATGGGAATGTTGAGAAGGGAATGGAGCGCAAGTGCCCCCAGATAAAGCACAGCACTGATTTCGACAAAAATGTAGGTCAGGAGAATAAGAATGCCGTAGGTGGTTCGTGCCGCTCCGCCGTACCGTTTGTGCAAAAATTCCGGCATGGTGTAAAATCCGTTGCGTAGATAAAACGGCAGAAAAATCCAAAGCAGCGCGTTGAATCCAAGAAGAATTGCGCCCCACTCGATGGCGATGGCTACGAAACCGCGGCTGTAAGCCACGCCCATTGCGCCAATGAGATGATGACTGCTGATATTCGCAGCGATGATGCTTCCACCAATCATCCACCAGGGTAATTTGTCTCCTGCTAAAAAATAATCACGCTTGGTTTGCTTTTTCTTCCGCGAGGCGTACATACCCAGAGCCAGCACCGCGAGGATGTAAATTCCGAAAACGACGGCATCGAGCAACGTGAGGTTTAGATTCATTTGATTCGCATCAGTCGCCGCGCCGTTTTGGCAGTCGCCTCGGTCAATGACTCCAGTGCACCGCTTGCGAAAGGCGTCTGTGTGACGGCATAAACATCTTTCCCGAACCACCTTTTCGGAGGCAAGTAACCCACATGGCCATTGACAATGTTCATGACTGCAACGGCATTGTGTGCCAATTCCCTACGAAGGATCTCTTGAAATTCGGAATACGTCTCATTGGGTTGCCCAATTAGAATCGAATCCCCCAACCGCCAAACCCATACTGGCGCTTTTGAAATGGCCCCATCGCCCACGGCTTTGCGCACCGCACGCTTTCGCCAGAGCCGTTCTTTTAGAACCGGATCGGTGCAGTCGCGCCATTCTTGTTCGATCTCTGCCAGCGTCGCCAATGGTTTTAGCGTCAGCCCGACTTCAATCATTTCCGCCACAAGAACGGAGGAAGGTGCGACGGGGCTTCTCTGCCATAAAGCCAATGCAGTTGAGGACTCAACAACGCCTTTGAATGCGAGTGCCATTTGGGCCGGCAACATTCCTTCCAGAGTGGAAAGCACCGCGTGGCCTAGCTTGCGGCCGTGCGATTCGGCTACCGAAATATCACCGACGTATTGCTCGGCGGGAGCGAGGTCGCCGGAAGCGCCTTGCAAAAATAAACATGGTGCTTGCGACTGTTTTTCAATGACCTCGCGCATTGCCCCAACGTAATCCGGCGAAAGAAGTTGGTTGTCCCACGCCAAAGTGGTCGGATGGCAGGCGTAGTTTACCACCGTGGCGAGAATATTCCCCTGGTCAGTCGTTACGCGGCCGACTAACAAGGTATCATCAGCTGTCTCCAGTGGATTGAAACCACAAATAAACCGGTCGCTGTTCGGTTCCGGCAAATCACGATTAGTAGCGAGGGCGCACTTGCCGTAGCTCCAAGTCAGGGTGGCCAGCATGGCAGTCGAGAGGGCGCACTGCGTAGCCTGGATGGCCGTTTCCTGAACACATTTGAGGTACGGTTCGATGAATTCCCCGCCAGGCTTCGAAATATCTTCTCGAAAAAGACTCGGCCCTGCGTGCGTGTGGGACAAACAAAACATGAGCCGTGTAGGAGGGAGCGATAGAGCATCCAGAATTGGACCACGCAAAAACCATTCATCCTCTTTGCTTTTCCACCAGCCCAGGTCGGCCGCGATAATTACGAGTGGTTTCTCTTCCTTATCGGATTGAAAAGTGAGGCAAGTCAGTGTGAGTGGACGATGAATCCCTTCAGCAACATCCGTTTTCGCGGCACCCCAATTGCGGGAATAAATTCCGACTGGAGGTGTGATATCCCTGCGTGCGACGCCGATAATGCCTTTAAAACCCGAATTTTGAAAAAGCTTCATGAATTGTCACTTGTCTGCGGAAGACTTCTAGGAAGACAGAATCGTACTTGGAACATCGAATTTTGAACATTAACCTTCAAGGTCCGCCAAATCCGATATTGCATGCCCAATGTCATTCGCTCACTTTTCACTCTTGATCGATGACTTAGCAAAGGAGAGAAAGTCCGCCATCCATTAGTAAAGTGGTGCCGGTCATGTGTTTGTTCTGCGGGTGGCAGAGATGAACCACTTGTGCGGCCACCTCTTCAGGGGAAATGAGCTTCCGCAAGGGGACTTTCTTGCGTGACTGCACGTATAAGCCCATATTTTTTTTCCAGATCGTTTTGCTAAGCCCGGCATCGACATATCCGGGGGCGACCTCATTAACCAAAATTCCCTGGGAGGCAAGTTCCAGGGCCATGCATTGGCAGAGCATTCGCAAACCTGCTTTCGAAACCGAATAGGCAGCCATGTTCGGATGTGGAGTACTTGCCGCCCAGCTTCCGACGAAAACAATGCGACCCGCTCTGGAGTGGTGAAGAAGCCGATTGGCGCATGTTTGAGCCAGGTGAAATGCCCCGTCCAGATTGATGCGCATTTCACGCGCCCATTGCATCGACGTGATTTCGCAAGCACTGGCCAGGGTTACTGTGGCGGCATTCGGAATGATCAAACTGGGGGTACCTAATTCTCTCTCGACATTCGCGATCCAGTTCCGCACCTCTTTCGCGTCAGCGACATCCACCTGTTCGTAATGAAATCCCACCTTCCTTCGCGTCAGCTCGAGCAAAAAACTTTTACTTTCCTTGGCTGGACGAATGTCACCAATTGCCACGGCTGCGCCCTGGTCGGCGAACGCCAGGCCAATGGCTTTCCCAATATCACCCAGCCCTCCACTGATAATCACGGTCTTGTTTTTGAAAAGCTCGCTCACCAATCACCCACGCTTCCGTCTTTGTGAAAACTTCGCTGTAACGTTTCCTGCTGGAATGGATGTTTTTTCACCTCTCCTTCGTTAATTTCGATTCCCAGACCGGGCCTTTGATTCGGAAAAACTATGCGGCCCTTTTTCTCGACGACAAAGCCTTCGGTCACAACGTCTTGACGCCATGGAACATCGTTATGAACGCTTTCGCAAATGACGTAACTCGGCGTGGCAAAACCGAGTTCGAGCGATGCAGCGGTGCTGACGGGGCCTTGTGGATTATGTGGCGCGAGTGCGACGCGGTAGGCCTCAGCCATTCCGGCGATGCGACGCGCTTCAGTCAAACCGCCGCAATGCGTGATATCCGGTTGAATGACACTTGCTGCCCGTTTTTCAAAAAGTTCCCGGAACGCGTGAATGCCGACCAGACGTTCGCCAGTCGCAATTGGTGTTTTCACCGAGCGTTGAATGAGTGCGATATCTTCCATCGTTTCAGGCCAGCACGGTTCCTCCAAAAAGTAAAGACCGTATGGCTCAAGTGCCTTGGCGAATTGCAAACCCATGCGGGGACTCGGCCTCGCATGGCAATCGACCATGATGTCGACGCTGTCGCCGACGGCTTCGCGCATCGCCTTTATACAAGCCTCAGCGTAACGAAGCGGTTGCAAACCTTCGATCGGGGCCGTTTCGGGGACCGCCATCGATTTAAATGCTGTGAAACCTTCCGCAACAGCGCAATGTGCAAGTTCACCGAAACGTTTGGCATCTTCGCACTTCGTTTCGTAAAAATCCTCCATTTTGCCGCCGCCAAGATGGCAATAGAGTCGAACGAAATCGCGTACTCGCCCACCCCACAGTTGGTGGCAGGGAACGCCATGCACTTTTCCGAGAATGTCCCAAAGCGCGATGTCGATACCGCTCATCGCGGTGCCGCGCACAATTCCATTGCCATGCCAGAAATGCTGCCGATACATCATCTGCCAGAGATGTTCGATGCGACGGGGATCTTCTCCAACGAGCAGTTGTGAAATGTCTTCAATGGCTCCGACTACGCTGCGTGTGTGCCATTCCAGAGTCGCTTCACCCCACCCCCAAAGGCCTGATTGATCCGTCAGGACTTTTACAAAAATCCAGTTGCGCATCCTGGCGTGACAAACCTGCGTTTCGATTGCAGTAATTTTCATTTCCAAACTTTTGCAACAGACGACATGGGGCAAATACAAAACATTATTAGATTTTATACTGTGGAACCTTCATCAACTCGCCGTCCTTCAAAGCAGAATGATGCGCGACAATACCCCCTACTGTCAAATTGAGAGCCATGCCGACATCTACCAGTGGCTTGCGATTCAACAAAATTGCCGTAACAAACTCATTCATCAGATACCCGTGTGATCCGCCGTGGCTACCGGCCGAAACGCCCGGGGGCAACGCTGGGCGTTTGATGTTTGGCAGCTTTTTTTCCTGTCCTTGATATTTTCCATAGTAAGAACCTCTTTGCCCGCGAACACGGCCCATCTCCCCGCCCGAACCGGGCGTGTCCCAACTCACTGCCATGCGCGACGTGCCACCTTCGCTCGTGCGAAACAGCGCGATTTCTGTGCCGAATGGATTCTTATAAGCATTGTTTGCCGGTTTCAAATGCTCGACCACGCTGGGCATTCCGATGCACGAAACCTCCGTGAAGCTTCCGCCAGTCACACAACTGTAATACGCATTCGAGTGCGTCGGATAAAATTGTGGTGGCAAGCCGACGCGCCAACCTTTGTAGGAATCAATTGGTTGCTCCATGTAATGATAATATTCGCCTTCGGAATAGACCAGTTTGCCCAGTCCGCCAGAATTATAAATCTGTCGCATGGCGTACAGGTCTTCGTGAAAGGCTGACGTCTCAAACATCATGTATTTGAGTCCGCTCTTCTTGACCGCTTCGAAAACCCGCTCTGCATCTTCGAGTGATCCAAAAACAGCCGGTACAGCGGTGGCCACATGTTTGCCATGTTTCAAAACTTCAAGGCAATGTTGCGCATGGTGCGGCGCATCTGTCGCGATAAATATCGCCTCGATTTTGTCGTCTTTGACGAGTTCCTCGAGAGATGGATAGGTCTTCGTGCAGCGCGTTGCCTTCGCCAGTTCAGCACAGCGTTCAGGAATCAAATCGCTGACCGCTACGATTTCTACATTCGGGTGATCTTGAAAGCCGAATGCCGCGCCGAATTTACAAACGCCGTAACCAACGATGCCAACGCGGACTTTCCGGTCGGAAATGGGCTGCCATCCTTTGGAAGCGTTTGGATCCTCAGCGCTTTTTTCAAAACCTGGAATGACCTTTTCGTCGGCGGCCTGGGCCACCTGCCTCAATCCTACCGCAGCAGCGCCTACCAACGCACCGGTTCGCCAGATAAAACCTCTACGTGTGACACCGCTTTGCTCGTCGGACAATTTCATGATGTTGGAATCAGGTATTTGCATGGCAGTATTGTTATAAAGCGGCATGCCTTATGGAATGGACGGCGAGCAAACAATATATTCACTTTTTCAACTCCGACATGCCTGCGATTAAATCACATTTTTTCAGAGTTCACACCAAAATCCCTTTCGCAACGTTACCGGCAACATCCGTCAGTCGAAAATCGCGCCCTTGAGAGCGAAATGTCAGCCGTTTGTGATCCACGCCGCAGAGATGCAGCATCGTCGCATGCAAATCGTGGACATGCATTTTCTGATCGTTGTCCACGAACTTGTAGCCGAGTTCGTCGGTTTCGCCCCAGGTCATGCCGGGCTTGATTCCACCGCCCGCCATCCAGACTGAGAATGCCAAAATATGATGATCCCGGCCGGAGCCTTGTCCCATGGGAGTCCGGCCAAATTCGCCACCCCACAAAATTAGGGTTTCCTCCAGCATGCCGCGCTGCTTTAAATCCTTCACCAGCGCTCCACAAGCCTGGTCAACCTCTTCCGCAGATACAGGCATCGTGTTTTTGATATCGCCGTGATGGTCCCAGGCACGGTGATAAAGTTGGATAAACCGCACACCCCTTTCGGCGAGGCGGCGCGCCATCAGACAGTTCGAAGCGAAGCTGCCTTCACCCGGCTCCTTCACACCGTAGAGTTCCAAAATATTCCTTGGCTCCCTCGCCAAGTCAGTGAGATCCGGAACGGAGGTTTGCATGCGAAACGCCATCTCATATTGGCTGATGCGCGTCTGAATTTCTGGATCTATGCAGTCTTCAGCAAGCATTCCATTAAGCCGGTTAACTTCCGTCACCACCTGGCGCTGCGTGCTTTGACAAACACCTTCGGGATTTCCGACGTAATGAACGGCCTGGCCTTTTGATTGGAAAAGGATTCCCTGAAAACGGCTCGGCAAAAATCCGCTGGACCATTGCCGCGCCGAAACCGGTTGCAACCCATTCTTCCCAGCCGAAGTAAGCACCACAAAACCGGGCAATTCCTCAGTTTCGGCGCCAAGTCCGTAAAGCAACCACGAACCCATGCTTGGGCGGCCTTTGATGATCGACCCGCTATTCATGAATGCGTGAGCTGGATCGTGATTGATTTGCTCGGTATGCATCGAGCGTACGATGCAAATGTCGTCAGCGATTTCACCTATGTGCGGAAAAAGTGTGGATATCTCCTGGCCGGACTTACCGCATCGTTTGAATTCACAAAAGGGCCCGAGGGCCTTTAATTCAGCGGTTTGCAGTTGTGCGATTTGCTGGCCTTTGGTCAACGACTCAGGAAACGCCTTGCCATCCATTTCCTTCAACCTTGGTTTGTAATCAAAGCTCTCCAGATGTGATGGTCCTCCTGCCATGCAAAGGTGGATCACACGTTTGGCTTTGACCTGCTGATGCGGTGGATTTATCACGCCTCTCCATTTCCCGTCAATCGCGGGTTGAGCTTTGCCGGTCAGTTGTGGGTTGAGCAACGATGCCAGCGCCATTCCGCCAAGCCCGTAAGCCGCGCGACCAAGAAAGGTGCGTCGATTGATATTCAACGCGAACTCGTCTGGATTGAAAGGCGCTTTCATATCTTTAACTAATATCGAGTGATCGTCTCATGCAAATTCAGCACTACCCGGCAGAGATTTGCCCATGCTGCCAATTCCACCTTGTCGATATTCTTTGCTCCGGGGGCATTGCCAACGTATAAAAATTTTTCCACTTCCCCGATGTTCATTCCATAATAAGCGCGTTGTTCAGCGAGAAAGCGTAGGAGCGAACTCTTCTCCCTGCTCTTCGCTGTCCGGGCCAGTGCCATTTCATAGGCCAGGTCAATTCGACGGCCATCGGTCTTTTCCGGTCCTCGTAAAAGCTTTTCCGCCAACATGCGGGCGGCTTCGACAAAGGTCGGATCATTCAGCAACGTCAATCCTTGCTGTGGCGTATTTGAAACCGTGCGATTAGCGGTGCATTCTTCCCGCGCCGGCGCGTCAAAGTTGGCCATCATTGGATGCAAATACGAACGCTGCCAATGCGTATAGATTCCACGCCGATATTGCCGTTCATCTTTATCCGGATAATAATCGCGATTGGGAAACTGGAGGTTGGCGTAATAACCCGCCGGTTGGTACGGATGCACACTTGGTCCGCCAATATCCCGAATGAGCAAACCCGAAATGGCGAGCGCGTTGTCGCGGACAAATTCGGCTTCCAGCCGACGGGGCGATTGAAAGGCGATCAAACGATTATTGGGATCGATGTCCTTCAAGTCCTGCCGCACTTTCGAGTCCTGTCGATAGGTCGCCGACATGACCATCAGTTTCATCAGGTGTTTTATGTCCCACCCACTGTCCATGAATTCGGAGGCGAGCCAATCGAGCAATTCAGGATGCACCGGCCATTCTCCTTGCGCGCCGAGATCGTCAACCACCGCTGAAATGCCGGTTCCGAACAATTGTTTCCAGGTGCGATTGACAAACGCGCGAGCCGTGAGCGGATTGTCCCTGGAAACAAGCCAACGTGCCAAATCAACTCGATTAAGCAACCGGTTTTCCGAGTTGGCTAATTTCGGAAGAAAATGAGGCGTGTCCGGCTGCACTATTTCGCCAGTTTCGTCCTGCCAATTACCGCGTGGCAAGATGCGAATCGTCATTGGCTCGCGCGTTTCAGTGACCATAACGAAGCCGCGTCCATTGCGGCACTCCCGCACTTGCCTTTCCAAAGCCTTGATCTGAGCAAATGCATTCGTATCCCAGCCAGTACTCAGAAGGTAAGTAATATTGAGTTCGTTGTTCAGGCGGGCTTTTGCAAGAGACGTGTCTAGGGACACCGACACAAAACCTGCCTTGAGCGGATCCAGTGCAGCGAGGGGAGATATTGATGGACGCAAGAAAACTTCAACCGGACCGCGTAAATTCAGAACCAGAGAGTCACCGCTTTTTGCTCTAAACGGTTTGTCGAGCAACCAAACAGCGGTTTGCCTTTCGTGTTCCGTTGAAAGCTTCCAGAGGTCTTTGACGCCGATGATTGGAGAACCCAGCGAGTAACGTGACTCTTTGTGATCCGCGTCTGCGTGCTGGAATGAAATTTTGTTTTCAGTCCCCTCGCCCGTTCTCAATGCCGCAGTGAGTGCGATTGATGCGCTTTTCTGCTTCTGCTCCCCCTGCTTTTCACCGGTATTTTCCTGCGTAAAAACTTCAAGCCGAACCGCCGCCACCCAACCAGATACCGGGAGCATAATCTGAATATTGTCCTTTGCCTTCCCGTTCAACGAAATCGTCCCGTTTTCAGAAACCGTAAAGTTCTTTACGATCGATGCATTCGTTTCCTTCATTGTGAAAGTGACTTCTGGTTTGGGCGCAAACCAGCCACTTGGATTTTGTTTCAGAAAATCTGATACAGCCTGACGCCACTCCTGAAATGCCGCTTGTTCCGATGCATTCGCTTTAATATTTGCCGCCCCGGACGCTGCCAAAGCCTCAATCTGCCCGACGAAATTTTCACGACGACGTTGCAAATAAGGATTCTCCACTTCGATCTCGGGCGGGAACGGATGGTCATCGGTAAAACCCTTCAACTCTGGATTCGGGGTGTAGCTTGGGTAGTCCTGATAAACACCCCACTGTTTAATGTCAGCAAAAAACGCTTCCATCGCATAAAAATCCTTCGCCGAAAACGGATCGAATTTGTGGTCGTGACACTCCGCGCAACCCATCGTTGAACCAAGCCATGCGCTTGCCACAGTCCGGGCGCGATCCGCGTGATATTTCGCAAGATACTCCTTCTGCTGCGTGCCGCCTTCACGCGTCATCATGTTGAGCCGGTTGAAACATGAGGCGACTCTTTGCTCAGTTGTGGCGCCGGGCAAAAGGTCGCCGGCAATTTGCTCGATCGTAAACTGCGCGAAGGATTTGTTGCGATTGAACGCATCAATCACATAATCGCGATACGGAAAAACATTTTGGTTGTCATCGCCATGATAACCGACGGTATCGGCATAACGCACCACATCCAACCACGACAAAGCCATGCGCTCCCCAAAATGCGGCGAAGCCAGCAAACGATCCACCTGCCGCTCGTAGGCCTTTGGGCTATTGTCCCTTAAAAACCCCTGGATTACTTCTGGAGTCGGCGGGAGGCCGGTCAGGTCGAGGGATAATCGGCGAAGTAACTTGCGTTTGTTTGCTTCAGGTGAAGACCTGATATTTTTTACCTCCAGCGAATGCAAAATGAAATTGTCGATGGGATTCCGTGTCCATTTGGAATCTTTGATCTTTGGCACTGCCGGCCGGACTACTTTCATGTAAGCCCAATGGGGTTGATACTTTGCACCCTCCGCAATCCATTGCCTGAGCAATTCTTTCTGGGCAGCGTTGAGCTTTTTGTGTGTCTTCGGCGGCGGCATTACATCATCTACATCCTGGGTCAGGACACGGCGGAGGAGCTCGCTCTTGTCTGGTTGGCCAGGTGCAATAACGTGTTTATTATTCCGGCGCAGCGCGGTTGCATCTTCAAACTTGTCCAGTCGCAAGTTCGCTTTCCGGCCCGCCACATCCGGGCCGTGGCAGATGAAGCAGTTTTCGGACAGAATTGGGCGAATATCACGATTATATTCCAACGCGGCGCTAGAGGAGATTGTCGCCAGCGGAATTTTAGCCAGCAAAACGGCAGTCAGCCAGAATGACGAGATTTTTGAACGCACAAGCCTCATTCCACGACATTGAAACCTGCCAACGCAGTGTAAAAAACTGCGGCTGCCAACAAGGCAAACGCCGGAGTCAGCGCGCGTCTCAGTTTGATGCATGAATGCTTCATCGGCTAACTCACCGCGACGTTGAATCAGTTGTTGCGGCCCCGAAAAAACAATCGTCGTAAGTAACATGGCCTACCGTGTAGTGACACTTGATAGTGGTTTCGAGTGCAAAGCGGACTTTCACCGTGTCAGGTCTGGTCGTGATTGTTTGCGAAAGCAATGTATAAAGCCCTGCCTTTTTCACTTCGACCTTCGGATGGGTGCGCAGCACCTTATCGGATGCATCCATTTCGCGAAGCATCAGCCCGGCGCGATCATCAGAGCTTCTCCCAAACCCCTTGCCACGCAAGTCGACTGCTCGCACCCAAACTGAAGCGCGGTAGGTCCTCCCCGGTTTCACCTCCACGTCCTGGTAAATCGTAGTCTGGCTGTCACCGTCGGAATGTGTGCGAATTGCGCCCTCGCCGGAATGAAATTCCGGCAAACCCCAGTCGGGATGAACCTGGTATTCACTTTCCTGATAAACGTAGCTATTGGTCTGGCCGCCGAAGAGCGACACCCATTCGGCGCGTGCATCCTGTGCTTTCGGCGCGCCTTTTGCTCCCGAGTAGGTTTCTTCGAAGCCAGAATTTAGGAGGAGATTGGCCGGGGGCTTCAGGTGTGATGAAACCGGCCTGGCGCTATTGCCGCGCAAATCTCTCCCGATTTCCAGCGCCTGCAAGAATGCCTGACCGCGCTGGCTGGAATCACCTTCAGCATAACGCAAACCTTTGAAGCGCACCTCAACAACTCCGTTGGTCGGCGCAATTTTCCTGAAAATCAGATCTACAGCCTTGTTTGCTCCGCCGGCCGTAGCGGTGACATCGAATGCTTTCACAACTGTTTTACCGTTGATTAAAATGTCGAAACAGTTTTGTTGGGTGTTCAAACCGCGGGTATTGGCAAAAGAAAGTCCGAGATCATATTTCCCCGGGCCGACGGTCAGATTCACCCAGAACTCGCGTGCGTGATAACCATAACGATATACTTCCGGGTCATCAGTGCCGGTGATTGTGGCGGCAGCGTTCGTCCACCAACCTGTGGCCACCGAATCCTTGCGCGAACCCAACCGGGTCACGATCTCCACACCGGGCCGCCACAAATCCCCATTGGAATCCTGATAATCCTTTCGCTGCGGATATCCAAAAATCATGCGCTGCGTTTTGGTTGGCCCGGTGCCACTGGGGAAGGAGTGAGGTTCATGCTCAGCCGAAAACTGCACTGCACTGACGTAAACGCGGTCCCCTTGTGAATAGGGATTGCGCATCCCGAGCGGGACAATTTTCACCGTATGTTCACGGTTTTCCAATCCATTCTTGTAGTAAAGAATTTGGTGGCGCCGCGGGGCAGGATTCCAATAATCGACTGGCACCATTTGTTTTTCGCCGTCGATGAAAACTTCGGCTTTTCCGCCAAATTGATCAACCGAACCGACCACCCGGATTTGATTGCCATAAAATTTGGCAGAAACAGAAGCGTCCTTCGCAGCGATTGAATATACGTCCTGGTTCTTCTCCCATCTGCCCTCATAGTTCAACGATGAAGCGCTCACAGCGCTTTGCTTATCGTTGCCCACAATGGAGATATTCCTCGCCCCATCGTGGCGGATTTGGACTATCGAATCGCCATTGGAAAGCTTTTTTACGGTAAATCCGTTGCTCTTCAGATCGCGGCGTGGTGAGAGTTCCCTGCCGTCAACAGTGATTTTTTTAGGAACGAATGACAAACGGAAGACATCGAGTGATTCTTCGGGAGCGTCGAAGGTGGTGTAGGTAATTTCGCCGTCACCATAGACGATTGAGTTGACGACCGCACTGGAACGCACGCAATGATTTTCCCTGCTGGCGCCAAGTTCCTCCGGCATCCATCCGATGGCCAAGGAAACCCAACGCAATGGCCAGGGATGCGCAATGTTCAGCCAGTTGCCATTGACGATCACCCCCCCGTCAATATTGTCCTCACTCACGCCGTTTTCGTGCACATCGTAGGTTTGCAGGACTATCTGGCGATAGGCGAGTTCGCGCGCCCAATCATCGTTCGCAGCTGATCCATATTGGGCAAAGATTGCTCCGTCCATCAATGGCGCATACCAGAGCGAGCGGCCACAGCAGGAACTGGATTCCGGGTAAGCCCAGGCACCGCTATAAACATCTCCGCCTGAACCAGGATTCACACTGCTGCGATTGAGAAATGTGGTGAGAATATTGCGAGCATCATTACGCCAGTTTGGAAAATGCTTCTGGTTGGCAATCAGATACGAAACGACGTCGGCAGTGGTGGAACAGTTTTGAACCGGATTCGGCCAGTCCCAAAAGTAGAAAGC
This sequence comes from Pedosphaera sp., assembly GCA_028293285.1. Lineage (GTDB taxonomy): Bacteria > Verrucomicrobiota > Verrucomicrobiia > Limisphaerales > Pedosphaeraceae > Pedosphaera. Next base: position 785 of record JAQGPC010000017.1, on the reverse strand, counting down.
CCAGGTGTCATCGTCGGTCCAATGTGGCAATAGTTTTTCGTTGAGATAACGAATGCCGGCGTCGCGTGCCGCGACGATCTTCCCATCCTTGCCGGTATGACCAATACGAATCAATTCATCAAGAAACGCGAGGATCATGGTGACGCCACCGGTTTGTTTATTGACTCCCGGCCATTTCACATCCTCAGGATTGGCGTAGCGCGGCCATGGATCGGAGTCCGGACTTAGGTTGCATTTTTCGGCCAGCAAATCGCCCCAATGTTTGGCCGCTTCAAGCCAACGCTTGTTTCCGGTGACTTGGTAGGCGCGTAGCAATCCTCTTCCCATGTCCCCGCAAATATCGAGCTGAATCATTCCGTGCGGATCAGCATTTCCATAAGGCACGCCTTTAGTTGGAACGCTGATCGGAAATTTCGGCCATGGGTGGTCAGCCGGTGTGAGCGCGTGATCCAGCAAATAGTCGCCCATAAAGGTCATGTGCGCGATGGCCGCCGGGTCGCCAGAATAACGATAATAGTCGACCATGCCATTGAGCACACTGGTCGAGCGTTGGCCGAGATCCCCATTCATCCAATCACCCGGATTTTGAGGAGTGATGACGCCATTAGAGGAAATCTGCCATTTGCTGGTAAACAAATAATCAGGATAAGCAGCGATCGCGTTGTTGGTCGTTGTCCATGGATACCGTTTTAGCGTTTCCGCTGCAATCCGGATTCGATAATCACACTGTCCGTTCAGTCCATGGTACCAGGGCGCTATAACCCCGTATTTATCCCATACTGCGT
>JAQGPC010000013.1 GCA_028293285.1 Pedosphaera sp. | reverse complement strand
CCATTTATCATCTTTAACAATTAATCCCATAGCCCAACCTCAAGCAGAACCTGGGCGTGTTCAAGGACCTACTGGGAGGGGCTCTAAGATTAACTTTGAACGACAAACAAATACGCGAGGCAGAAAGACTTTTAAGCAACTTTTTGCTGACGAACTATATGAATTGCTCGCCGTCATGTCGCCGGAGATTGAGAAGAGTTTTAAACCCGCCAATAAGTTTTTGAATATTGATTCCGCGCTAACGCAAATGGATGCAGAAGCCCGGAGGATGTGTGTAAACCTAATTCATCAGGTAGTAACACGCGGTCTAGACAGGCAGGCTATACCCTCGCAACGCATTAGAGCAGCCCTTCACGCGACTATCCGGCTTGATGATAAACGCTCTTTCAAAGAAAACGATCTGCCTGATATCGCTCATTCGTCTGTGGCAATGGCTTACTGTAACGTGTTCCTAACTGAACACTGTTTCGCAAATCTTCTTCGCCGCCCTCCCGTTTGCAATGTCATTGCATCGGATTGTAAAGTTATTAGTGATCTTTCAGAGGCGATAGCATCACTTTCATAGATTTATTGATCACGAGACGACGTTCCTTGAACAGGGAAAGACGTTTCTTTATCAGGGAACGACATTTCTTGAACAGGAACCGTCGAAAGTTCAACAAGGAACGGCGCGGGTTGAACAAGCTATGCCGTTGCTTGAATAAGGAACGTCGTAAAGGGTTGTTGGCGTGGCATGTTTTTGTGTCAGCGCGTGTCTTATTGCGGAACAAGCGGCGAGGGATTTAATTACGTTCGTTACTTTATTGATTGTCAGGCATTCGTATCGTCGATTTGAATAACCATCGCGGGTGTTTGCCCGGTTGAAACATTGGGGGCAAGGTAAGGGCCGTGCGGAGCTTGGCCCTCCGAAAGGGGGTGATTTGATTTGTAGAAAAGTATTGACTGGTAAATAACGTGTGTTATATATGTCGGGCCCATTTTTGTGGGCAAGTGGTGCATGAATTGTGCCGGTGTTCTTTGACAAGTTGCAGTGAAAAGTGGCGAGTGATGTGTGACATGACCGAACCGGAAACGGTGTCGAGTTTTCGGGTTATGAGGTTCAGCTGAATGGCCCGTGGTGCGTTGTTCGTGGTCCGTTGGCTGAAATTCCGGGTTATTCCGTGTTAATGGGGGTTAATCCGTCTTAAAAAACGGAGGGGAATCCGAAGCCGCCTGAAGGTGGGACTCCGAACCCCCGGAGGGTTACAATGTTAAAAGGGTTACATGGTTGCCAGCGGCGGCAGAAGACGGATGACAGAGGGCTGAAGCCAGATGGCGGAAGGCTGGAATCGCGAAAATCCTGTCTGATTGCGGTTGCTCCGCGTTAATTACGGTTAATTGCGGTTATTTACGGTTATTTACGGTTATTTACGGTTATTTACGGTTAAAAAAATGGTTGGTTCATGGTCAGTTGCCCGCTGTCCGTGGTTGGGCGGGGTCGGATGGGTTTGAGCCTGTACGAGCTTGTACGAGTAGGTGTGAGCTCAATTGAGTGCGGAATTCGGAGTGCGGGGTGCGGAATGGGAGAGTCCGAAGTTTGAAGGCAACATGGGAATTCGTTCGTCGTCGATTTCATCGACGACGGGGAAAATAAGGGGTTTTGGCTGGTCAAGGGTCGTGGAGTGATGCAGCGTAGCGGGTGAGGGGGGAAATGTCGAGTGACGAATTTCGAATGTTGAATGGGGAGGCGGCATCGGAGTAGGCTGCGGTCACTGCTTTTATGGATAAGCCAACGGAAACAGAATCGGAGAGGAAGCGTTCGGGAGGGTTGGCGCATTGGGTGTCCTGGTCAGGGGTGGTGCTGCTGTTGTATGTTTTGAGTTATGGTCCGGTTGCAGGGATTGTGTTTCGAAGAGGAGGAGCTGTTACACCCAGGACAGCCCGTGCTTTGATAATTATTTACACTCCTGTTTATTGGTTGTCCGACCAGACACCGTTGAAGAAGCCACTTCAAAGTTATGTTGGCTGGTGGATGGATTTCCTAGATAAGAAGGAGTGAATTTTTAAGTTGAGTGAAAGCGTTATTTGCGTAGAATGCGACCTGCTTTTATGGAGGAACCAACGGAAAGAAAATCTACGGCAAAAAGGTTTAGTGTTTGGCCGTTCATTGTGTGGCCGGCGATGATCCTTTTTCTATATATCTTGAATTTCGGGCCGGTTATTCTGATGGCCCATAAACATTTATTAAATGCGAAGGTGGCAGATGTACTTGAGATTTTTTATGCGCCTTTGATTTGGGCTCACGAGAAGACTCCTCTCTGTAAACCACTGGAAGTATATGTGGACTTGTGGGTCAAGGATTTTGATAAAAAAGATGGGGGAAAGCACTGATGTGAACCCGGCGGATTGAACCTTTTCTCGCTTCTGGCATTCTACCTAATATAAATGTTGGCGTATGCGTGAGCGGAGGGGTTTCACTTTAATCGAGCTGCTGGTGGTCATTGCGCTCATTGTGGTGCTGGCTGCGTTGTTATTGCCGGTCTTAAATGCGGCAAAGGGGCGGGCGCGGCGGACGACGTGCCTGAATAGTTTGAAGCAAATCAATCTGGGGGTGCATCTGTATGCTGAAGACCATGGCAACACGTTGCTTTCCAATCGCACGGGAGTGGTTGCGGGTTCTTTGGGGGTTGATGAACTCAAGTTGGTGAGAAGCTATGTTGGATTGAATGGCGCGCCATCGCCGCAGGATGTGTTGTTCGCCTGTCCGGCGGATATATTTCATTATAATTACACCGAGCGTGTTTCGGAGGGTTCGCATTTGCAGGCGCGTTATAATTATTCGAGCTACGCTTTCAATGCGGGGAATACTTTGCCGGGTGACCCGCCAATTCATCCCTGGCCGGGCGTCGCGGGGCGGAGAATGAATTCGATAAAAGACCCGGTGAAAACGGTTCTCGTTGCCGAGTTCCCGGCATTTCTTCCTTATTCGTGGCATGAGCCGGGTGGGAAAGCGCATTACAAGGATGCGAAGGATTTGGTGAGTTTTGTGGATGGTCACGTGAGTTATATCAAGATGTATTGGGATGCGAATAACCTTCGAACTGGCCGCGAAGAATCGTGGCATTATGATCCGCCTGAGGGTTACGATTATAGGTGGAGTGGGGATTGAATGTAGCAGCGCTTTTATGGAGGGACCGGTAAAATCTGAAACGAAAAAGTCAGGAAAATTCTGGTCGTTCATTGCGTGGCCCGCAGTGGTTCTGCTTTTATATTTTTTAAGCCTTGGGCCTGTGTGGAGGTTCTCAATGAATGGCGGACAGTTTCCTTTGCCAGGCTTGGGAACGAAGATCAGCAGGGTGGTATATGAGCCTTGGAGGTGGACTTATTTTCATACCCCGTTGCACAGACCGTTAGGGATATACATGCATCTATGGTCGAGTGAAGCGTTCGATGCAAACGGAGAACCGATATAAGTAAGCTGGAAGAAACGAAATTTGTTATGACAACCCCGCCAATTATTGCGCATGTAAGTTTAGCCGAAGCTTTGTTGAAAGGGCCGCCGCCTGTTGGCAATTTGGTTGCGCGGGGAAAGGGGATGTTCTTCGATGGCACACAGAACCACTCCGTGGAGGCGGGTTCGTTTTTGTTTGTTCCGGCGGGTCAGATTCATCGTTTTGAAGCGTTCTCACCGGACTTTGCGGTGTGGGTGCTTTTCTACGGGCCGGAGGGTGGGGAAGCCAATGTAGTGAATACGGCTCCTTCATGAAGGCGGATGGAATGAGGTTGTTGGAAGGCGCTCGACAGTTCACTTTTGAAGGATTAATTTCTTTTCAATGAACCGTGCCTTGATTGTTATCCTAACCTTGGGCTTGTTGATCTCCACAACCGCAGCGGAGCGTGCGAAGGAGTCGATCATTGGCGTCTGGCGTTTCACCAAGAGTGAGAGCAGCGATAAGAAATACAAGAATCCGACGGGCGACATGGAGATGGAGTTTCGCGAGGGTGGGAAATACGTGATGAAGTACGTTGCTCCCAAGGCCGGCGTCAAGCAGGTGCAGACGGTGGAGGCGAAGTTCACGCTGATTGCCCCGGACCGGGTGAATGTCTCGCTCGATGGCAAGACGCAGGAGAAGTATCGGTATAAGTTCAATGGAGGTCTTTTGCAGTTGGAGCATACGGAATTTCCGGTGACGAATACGTTTAAGCGGATTGATAAGTTTACGCTGAAGTGATTGGGGCTGGGCAAAGAGTGCGAAATAGGAAGCGTGGTGGGGCGATTCATCGAATCTGGCGCTTCTTAGGTAGAGGGTTAGCTTAACATTGACAACCTAACAAAGGATTTTTATGCATGCAAGTATCAGACGTTACAAGAAGACTGCAACTGCGGAACTGACCCGCCGCGTTAACCAGGAATTTCTCCCTCTCATTAGCAATGCCCCGGGGTTTGTGGCTTATTATGCGATTGACGCGGGCGATGGAGTCTGGGCTTCCGTCAGCGTGTTTGATTCGCGGGAGGGAGCGGAGCGATCGAACCGCCTGGCTGCGGAATGGATCGCAAAGAATCTCCCATCGTCCACGACCGGGCAACCTGAGATCACTGCCGGTGAGGTGGTGGCCCATAGCTTGGCGGCGCATGCAGTGGCCTGACCATGCGGTGGCATTAAAACGAGGTAAAGAAAAGTTGCTCCGGTCATTTCATCCGGATATGATTTCGAGCTGAATGTTCAGGCGAAGTTTTTTTGCGCTAGTACTTTTCAAGGTGGTTTTATTACTGTCGTTCCCGGCGGTGGCAGAATCGCAGACAAACTGGTGGTCGTTGCAGCCGCTTCAAAAGAGGGAATTGCCCAAGGTCAGTAATCCAGGCTGGGTACGCACGCCGATTGATCAATTCATCCTGGCGAAGCTTGACGAAAAAGGATTGAAGCCTGCTCCCGAGGCAGACAAACGGACGCTGTTGCGAAGGGTGTATTTTGATTTGATCGGCCTGCCGCCAACGCCGGAGGAAGTCCAGGCTTTTTTGACGGATGAATCCGTTGATGCTTATACGAAAGTGGTGGACAGGCTTCTGGCCAGTCCGCGTTATGGCGAGCGTTGGGCGCGACATTGGCTGGATGTGGTTCATTACGCGGATTCTCACGGTCATGATCATGACCGGGCACGCCTGAATGCCTGGCGTTACCGGGATTACGTTATTCGCTCGTTTAATGAAGATAAACCTTACGCGCTATTTGTGGAGGAGCAATTGGCGGGTGACGTGCTGTATCCGTCAGATGCGCAGGCGGTGATTGCAACCGGTTTTGTCGCTGCGGGTCCGTGGGACCAAAGCACGCTTGGGCTTAATGAAGATACGGTAGATAAGAAAATAGCTCGCAACCTGGATCGTGATGACATGGTGATGACGGTGATGTCCACTTTCGTCAGCGCCACGGTCCATTGCGCCCGATGCCACGACCACAAGTTTGATCCAATATCGCAAAAGGAATATTACAGTCTGCAGGCAGTCTTTGCAGGCGTCGAGCGGGGTGATCGTTTGTATGATGCAGAGGAAAAGAGTTATCAATTGCGCCAAGCGAGACTCCAGCATAAGGAAGCAATAGAAAAGAGGGGGCAAGCATCGCCTGGTTCCCTGCTGGACCCATCTCTACGTGCTGAAATGCTTGCCTGGGAAAAGGAGCTGGCTCATCAAAAATCAATTTGGACGGTGCTTGATCCCGAAACCTTTACTGCAACCAACGGAACAAAATTAATCAAGCAGGCGGATCAGTCGTTGCTGGCCAGCGGCCAGCGGCCGGATGTTGATACTTACACGATCATTGCAAATACGGATTTGAAGGGCATCACGGCGGTGCGGTTGGAGCTGCTAACGGATGAGAGTTTGCCGCACAAGGGACCGGGACGTGATGATGAAGGCAATCTACAAATCTCAGAATTTCGCGTCATTGCTGCATCCCGGACCAACGCAGCCGATGTGAGGGCGGTTACTCTTCAGAATCCGACTTCGCGGCATAATCAAAAAACCTTGTGGAACCTAATTGATGATAAAGATCAGACCTCCTGGGGAACGTTTCCCATAGTCGGCAAGCCGCAGGAAATCTATTTTGAAAGCGCTGAGCCCATTGGATTTGATGGAGGCACGACGCTTCGTTTTGGGTTGAGTCAAAAGAGTAATGGGGGGCACTTGATCGGCAGATTCCGATTTTCCGCAACGACGAATGCCTTGCCGGTTCGTTACCAGGTTGTTGCAGAAAGGATTGTCGGGGTTCTTGCCATTCCGGCCGACCGGCGCACGGAATCGGAGCAGGCTGATCTCGCAATATTTTATATTAACCATCAGTTAGGGCTGCCGCCGCAATCGTCCACATATGGAGTGGTGAATTCCGAGGTGCGTCCGATATATCGATTGAAACGAGGGGACGTAAACAACCCTCAAGAACAGACCGGTTCGGGAACGCTTTCCTGTATCCCTGGATTGACGGCAGAATTCCATCTGACCAATTCGACGGACTGTCGGGTGGCACTTGCAAGATGGATCACAAGCCCACAAAATGTTTTGACTTGGAGGTCCATTGTCAATCGTCTCTGGCATTATCATTTTGGCCGGGGGTTGGTCGATTCGCCTAATGACTTTGGCCGCATGGGGGCGCTGCCGACGCATCCGGAATTGCTGGATTGGCTGGCGATTTCATTCCTTGAAAGTGGTGGTTCCATCAAACAGCTTCAGAAGTTGATCGTGACGAGTTCGGCTTACCGCCAGTCTTCCCAACATGATACCCAATCAGCGAGTGTTGATGATGGAAACCGTTATCTGTGGCGAATGAACCGCAGCCGTTTGGACGCTGAGTCAGTGCGTGATGCCATCCTTCAGATCACGGGGAAACTTGATTTGACCATGGGTGGGCCAGCAGTGAAACAGTTTATTGAACGGCCCGGCCTGCAAGTCACCCCAATGCTGGATTACGCCCATTTCGATGCGGACAACCCGGCGAATTACCGGCGCAGCATCTACCGGTTTATTTATCGAACTTTGCCCGATCCTTTTATGGATTCATTGGATTGCGCGGATGCGTCGCAACTTACTCCGGTGCGTAACAACTCCGTTACTGTGTTCCAGGCTTTGGCGATGATGCACGACCAGTTCATCCTAAAACAAAGCGACCGTTTCGCCGCGCGTTTGATAATGATGCGCGACGACCTGCCGGCCCAGATCACAGCCGCTTATAATCTGGCTCTGGGGCGTTCGCCTTCAGCAGAAGAAGCAAGCGCTCTGGAAATTTACGCAGCGCAATATGGGCTCTCGAATGCCTGCAGAATACTTCTGAACAGCAACGAATTTATATTTGTGAATTGAGACTATGTCATTCGTCAACCATAACCACAGGCCAAAACAATCTGGTGAGTCCATGGTCAGTTCCTTACTGGGTCGTCGCGATTTTTTGCGGCGTCTAGGTGGTGGTTTTGGCAGCATTGCGTTGGCGCATTTGTTGGGAGAGAACAGCCTTTTTGCAGCCACGGAGACATCCAAACCGCGAGCTGATTTAAATGGAGGGTTGCATCACCGCGCCAAGGTAAAACGAGTCATACAATTATTCATGAATGGTGGGGCAAGCCAAATCGACACTTTCGATTATAAACCCCGGCTGATCAAACTTAGCGGGGGGAAATTCGATCCGGGCGCCAGGGTGGAGGCGGTCACCAGTTCGCCGGGCAACTTGATGAAGAGTCCTTGGGATTGGAAACAACACGGCCAGAGCGGACGGTGGGTGAGCAGTGTTTTCCCGCATATTGCAACGTGCGTGGATGACCTCGCATTTTTGATGGCCATGACCACGAAATCGAACGCGCATGGGCCAGCCAACTATATGCAGAATACGGGATTTCTGACCCCTGGATTTCCGTGCATGGGATCATGGGTTTCCTATGGGCTGGGTAATTTGACGGAGAACCTGCCTGCATTCGTGGTGTTACCCGATTCCCGCGGTTTGCCTTACAACGGCACCGGCAGTTTTTCTTCCGGATTTCTTCCAGTTTCCACCCAGGGCACGGTCATTAAAACCTCCGCGCCAGAACCGATCTTTGATTTGTTTCTGCCGCCCATGGCAAAGTCCATTACGCAAGATGGCGAAAAAAAGGGATTGGCTTTATTGAACAAAATGAATCGGGATCATCTGGCGCAAAACCCGGGAGATTCGCGGCTCGACGCCCGCATAGCGGCTTATGAATTGGCCGCCAAAATGCAACTCAGCGCACCGGCGGTGCTGGACACTTCCGGTGAGACGGAAGCCACACGCAAGCTTTACGGTCTGGACAAAAAGGAAACTGAGGATTTTGGGCGCAATTGTCTCGTTGGCCGCCGGTTGTTGGAGAAAGGCGTGCGTTTTGTGCAGGTATGGAGCGGTCCCTATGGCATGCACAATAATTGGGATAATCACGAGAACATCGGCCGAGAGCTTGGCTCGATAGCCATGAGCACCGACCAGCCGGTGGCGGGATTGATTAAAGATTTAAAAGCCCGGGGCATGTTTGAGGACACGCTCGTGATTTGGACCACCGAGTTTGGTCGCATGCCATTTACCCAGGGTGACCTCGGCCGAGACCATAACGGAGGCACATTTGTTTCGTGGCTCGCCGGCGCAGGAATCAAGGGCGGCGTCGCTTATGGAAGCAGCGACGAATGGTCCTGGAAGGCCGTTGAGAACCCAACTTATTGTTATGATCTTCACGCGACGGTTTTACATCTTCTGGGAATCAATCATGAAAAATTGGTTTTTCGAAACGGCGGCACTGATCGAAGGCTTACGGATGTGCACGGACACGTAATTCAAGAGATATTAACCTGACGTGTTAAACGTGCCGGTAGATTCCTATAACCACCACCACCTGCAGGCTTAAGTGGCTCGACACCAAGGTGGATCAATTTATAGTATCGCTGGTGGACATCGCATTCTTTGAACGCGCTTAACTGCGCTTTGCGGATTTGAATTAATAGCTATGATTCGAAACATCATTTTCGATTGGTCGGGAACGTTGGTGGACGACCTTCCGGCGGTTTGGAAGGCGACGAACCATGTGCTGATGCAGTCGGAGCGTGAAGAACTTACGCTGGAGCAGTTCCGTGCGGAGTTTTGTCTGCCGTTCACAAAGTTTTACGAACGCTATGTGCCGCACATTTCCATGCCGCAACTGGAGGTTTGGTTTCACGGTCGCTTCAAGCAGGTCCAGGATTCGGTGGTGGAATTGCCGCATGCGCGGGAGTTCCTCAAGTTTTGTCGTGAAAAAGGGATTCGCACGTTTTTGCTGAGCACGGTGCATGCAGACCATTTCGCGGTCCAGGCGGGCACGACTGGTTTTGGGGAATATTTGGATCGACCTTACATTGGCATCGTGGATAAGCGCGAGAAGATACATTCCATTCTGGAAGAGAATAATTTGAATCCCAATGAGACGATGTTCATCGGCGATATGCAACATGACATTGATACGGCAAAGCATGGCGGAGTGCATTCGTGTGCAGTGTTGACCGGCTACAACGGATTGCAGCAGCTTCGTGCGAGCAAGCCGGATTTGATCGTGGAACATCTGGGTGAGTTGCGGGATATTTTGGAAGCGAATGGAATGGAGTTGAGGGCGGCAGAGAGCGCGAAGATGCCGGTAGTGACGGTGGGAGCTTTGATTTTTAATGATGCGGATGAGGCGTTGATGGTGCGGACGCATAAGTGGTCGAATCTTTGGGGCATTCCCGGTGGAAAAATTAAATGGGGCGAGGATTCGGTGGCAGCATTGCGCCGCGAGATCAAGGAAGAGACCGATTTGGAGATTACGGACATCAAGTTCGTGCTGGTGCAGGACTGCATTCATTCGCAGGAATTTTATCGCGATGCACATTTCGTTCTGCTTAATTACACGGCGCGTTGCAGCGGCAGCACGGAAGTAAAATTGAATGACGAGGCGCGGGAATTTCAATGGGTAACGGTGGAGCGTGCGTTGCAAATGCCTATCAATCAACCAACGCGTGTCTTGTTGGAATCAGTGGCGAGTGCAGGTGTTAAATAGAACGAACAGACTATGTCGAAAATTACGATTAAAGATTTGGAAGTGTTTTATTGTGTGGGTGTGTCGGATGCTGAGCGCGCCAAGCCGCAACGATTGTTGATCACGGCGGATATTGCTTATGATTTTTCCATCGCGACAGTGAGCGACCGGATTGAAAGAACTATTGATTACGCCGAAGTGTCCGAAACACTTTTGAAATATGGTGAGGGACGGAGTTGGAAGTTGATCGAAAAGGTCGCGGCCAATGTGGCGGACATGATTGTAACGGATTATAAGGCCCAGGCAGCGACGGTGGAGGTGAAGAAGTTTGTAATTCCACAGGCGCAATATGTGTCGGTGACCTGGACGAAGAAACGTTGAAGAGCGCATGAAAGCCGTTCGACTCATTGCGCCCGGTCACCCACTGAAGATGCAGGAAATTCCGGTGCCGGAAGTTGGCTCGGAGGATGTTCTTGTGCGGGTGAAGGCGGCGGGGATTTGTCATTCGGATGTGCATTATCGCGCAGGTAAATCGCGGGTGGAACCGCTACCGCTCACACTGGGACATGAGGTTGCCGGCATCGTTGAACAAGTCGGTGTGTCGGTGAAGCGACTCAAGGTGGGCGACCGGGTTTGCATTCATTACATGACGACCTGTGGTGATTGCGAATATTGCAATGAAGGGAGTGAGCAGTTCTGCAAGACAGGCCAGATGATCGGCAAATATCGCGATGGCGGTTATGCGGAATATATCCTGGTTCCCGCCCGGAGCGTTTTCAAATTGCCGGAAGAAATTTCTTTCGAGCAGGGCGCGGTGATGATGTGTTCCTCGGCAACTTCGCTCCACGCACTGAATAAAGGGCGGTTGAAAGCGGGTGAATCAGTGGCCATTTTCGGTGTTGGTGGACTTGGCATTTCAGCGGTGCAACTCGCGAAAGCTTTTGGTGCGTCGGAGGTTTACGGAATTGATATCAAAGAGTCGAAGTTGGATTTCGCCAGACAAATGGGTGCCATTCCGATTAATGCGGCGACAACTGATCCGGTGGCTGAAATCAAACGGCTGACCGGCGGACGAGGAGTGGACGTGGCATTGGAATTGATCGGCCTGCCATTAACCATGAAGCAAGCGGTGCAGTCGCTCGCCATCAAGGGACGCGCTTTGCTGGTGGGCATTACTCAGCAATCGTTTGAAGTCGCGCCCTATGCGGAAGTGTTGAACAAGGAAGCGGAGATCATCGGCGTCTCAGACCATCTCGCATCGGAGTTGCCTTTATTGCTCAATTGGGCCCGGCAGGGAAAGCTCAATCTCAAGGATGTCGTTACCAAAACTGTCCCGCTCGACGCCGGTGCCATCAATGATACTTTGGATCGGCTTGAAAAGTTTGGCGATCAGGTGCGAGTTGTGATCACGCCCTGACTTAGTTGCCGGAGGACGGATGACGGAAGTCAGAGTACAGAAAAAGCGGCAGACTTTGGAGGTTCTGCCGCTGTAAACTATTCAGCCATATTTCTTACCAACGCGACTCCTTATATCATTTTTCGTGCAGCCGTTTGCTACGTGGCAACTCCATGGCTATTTCTTCGCTTGGTAATGATTCAAGTTCGCGAGCACGTCTTTCGAGAGCCGGTGGGGGTTGTTCATGAGGCTTAAGAACCACTTTGATACAATTTTCAGTTTTCTTGGCAAATATTTCGTATGCGTCAGCAGCTTCATCCAGTGCGACTCGATGAGTGATAACGAACGTGGGATCGATTTTGCCATCCTGAACCAAGCGCAAAAGCGGTTCAAGATAGCGGTGCACATGAGTCTGGCCCATCTTAAAGGTCAAACCTTTGGCGAAGGCTGCGCCGAGAGGAATCTTATCGAGGAAACCCGCGTAAACTCCCGGGATGGAAAGTGTGCCGCCTTTGCGACAGATTCGCATGGCCTGGCGCAAAACATAAGGGCGGTCGGTTTCCAACTTCACAACTTGTTTTACGACATCGTAGGTCGAGCCATGGGCTTCCATTCCGACGGCGTCAATGCAGGCATCGGGTCCGCGACCGCCGGTCATTTCTTTCAGAATTTCATGGACATCCTCATCAGAAGACACTACTGCCGCGCCGCCTTGCTGCGCCATTGCCATTCGTTCCAGAACATTGTCAATGGCGATAACTTTCTCCGCGCCCAGCAAATACGCGCTACGGATGGCAAATTGCCCCACGGGTCCGCATCCCCAGATTGCGACGATTTGGCCGGGTTGAATGTTGCAATTCTCCGCCGCCATGTAACCGGTCGGAAAAATGTCGGAGAGAAACAAAACTTGTTCATCAGTCAAGCCTTCGGGAATTTTAATTGGTCCCACGTCAGCGAAGGGCACACGGGCGTATTCAGCTTGTCCACCAGCATAACCACCGTATAGATGTGAATAACCGAACAGACCAGCTCCGGAAAAACCGTTCAGTTTTGCATTTATGGCCGCGTTGGGATTGGTATTATCGCACAGCGACCATAGCTGATGATTGCAATAGTAACATTGGCCGCAGGAAATGCAGAAAGGAACAACCACGCGATCGCCGACTTGTAGTTTTTTTACTGCGCTGCCCACTTCCATCACTTCGCCCATGAATTCATGGCCGAGAATATCTCCCTCTTTCATGGAGGGAATGACGCCGTCATAGAGATGCAAATCGGAACCGCAAATGGCAGTGGAAGTGATTTTGATAATCGCATCACCCGGATTTAAAATTTTCGGATCAGGAACGTTTTCTACGCGCACATCCTTAGTGCCATACCAACATACAGCTCTCATTTGGCACCTCTCTTTCTCCTGGTGGTTTTTTGATCGCCCCCAACGGGCTGGCCTTCGGTGGTCGGTATCTCGCCGGTTTCCATAAGCGCTTTAAAACGGTTCAAGTCATCTTCAACCTGTAGTTCCGGTTCTTCACCATAAAGCTTGGCGATCATGGCTCCTAATTTTCCGGCGGGCGGGACATATTCCAACGAAACCGTTACTTCGGTTCCTTGCCCGGCAGGCGCGGGTTCAAAGCGAACGGACCCGGCATTTTTGATTTCTGAATCGGGGGTCGATTCCCAGGCGATCAAGTTATTTGGATGCTCGTTGATAATTACAGCATCCCATTCCACGGTATTATCCGCCGGGGATCTGGCAACCCAATGCGATTTCATATCGGAAATTTCAGTGACTGATACCAGATGCCGTGAGATTCGCGGAAGGTTTTCAAACCGACGCCAAAAGCGAAATAATTCCTCCGGGCTTTTATTGATGGTACATGCTTTGACTATCTTTTTTCCAGTTCCGCTTCGGACAGCGGGCCGGGCGGGCAAGTGATTTGTTCGCGTTGGCATAAATGTTTTGATACGGCTGGTTTACTGCAATTCTTAAAGAAAGCTATGGTATGCATTAAGCCGAAACCACTGGGGAAAATAACTACCTGTGAATTAGCACACGGCGTGCAGAGCCGTGACCTCCGTTGCTATTTGGAAACTTGCGGGTCGCTAACGGTACGATGAAGGAGTCTGCTGGAGAAACTGGTTCCGTCCATGGCATGCAATTCCCATCGGTCTTTGCGTGCCACGAAGGTCACGGCGTCGCTCGTGCGAGTGTAAATAACGGGTATGTTTTTAACTGCCAATCGTTCCTGAAGTTTCCTGGACGCTCGCTTTGTGGCGGGGTGTTCAACATCGGTGATGATAATGATGCGGGGTTGAATGGCCTCGAGGAGTGCGTCACAAAGTGGTTCTCCTTCAACGGGAATACCAGAAACAACGATGTCTGTGCGCAAATCGTTGGTGCGTTCGAGCAAGCTGTTTTGTCCCGCGCGACCCAAGCTCGAAAGGAGCAGGATTCGAGTGCCACCGAATTCACCACGCAATACGAGCGCGTTATCATCCGCTTTGGAGAAATGAGTATTTGGCGCGGGATTCAGTACGGTCCAGCAACCAAGGCCTTGTCCATGCTGGAGAGGCTGTCTCCACGAAGGGAGTGATTCCATCGAAGATTTAAAATTCGCATAGTCAACTGAACGAAAGCGAACTGGACTGGTGTAAATATTCCTTGGACGAAATAAATCAGAGACGAGTTCCGCCCCGCCGGTATAGTTAGCTTCGCCGTGCGTCAGAATTACATTTTTCAGATGATTGACGCCTTGCGCTTCGAGAAATGGCTTAACGACCGTTTCGACGGATTGTTTACTTCCGGTATCAATCAGCCAGTCGCCGCCGGATGACTGAACGTAGATGGCATGCCCGCCATTCAGTGGCAGAATGGTAAGCCGCGCCAAAGGTTGTCCCCATAACGAATGGATGCACCAAATGATTGTTAACAGCGCAACGCCGCTAATTTTCCAGATGCGCCACTGTCCGCGAAACAACCAGCCAGTCAAGGTGGTAAGCAGGATTAAATAATACAGTGCTGTGGTAAAAAGAGTCGGTTCGGGAAAATAGAACCAGGCTGCAGGCCATTTTGCCGACCATTCGGAAGTTACCTGAATGCATTTCATCAGGAACCAACCCGCGTGATTAAATAATTCGGCTGCAAAAGGAAACCAGCCCGCCAGCAACAGGCTTGATAGGTTTGAAATCAACACCAAGGCGCAAAGAAAAACCGCGGGGACATTCGCGGGACCGCTTACGGGAGTAATGAGGTGGAAATAATATGCGACGAGTGGAATGGAACCGAGCCAGGCAGCGATTGAGGTAAAGAAAAGATCGAGTCCGTAATGGACAGGCGTTCGCAGCCATCTTTGCCAGCGTGGACGCAATTCTTCGGGTAGTAAAGGATCGGAACGGAGCAGGCGTTGATTGAGTTGGTTAAAAAACGGAAGGATAAGAATGATGCAGAGCACCACGAAAAAGGAGAGTTGAAAACCGGCTTGAAAAAGTTGTCGCGGTTCCCAAACCAAAATGATAATGGCAGCGGCGAATAGGGAATTAATCAGATCGCTGGGACGTTTCAACGCCCAACCGGTAAAGACGACCAGAATCATCACAATCGCACGAATGGCAGAGGCGGGCCATCCGGTCATGGCGGCATAGAATAAAATTATCGGCGCCACCAACAAACCGCAGAAAGGACGAGGCACACCGAGGACACGAAGCAGGCCGAGAAAGATTCCAGATACAATAGCAATGCGAAGTCCATCCACCGCGAAGATATGATATGTGGCAGCTCGAATGAAGGGTTCAGCCATTTCATCGGACATGGACTCTTTGGAGCCAAGCGTGAGCGCCCATTCCAGGTGCAACGGCTCGTCTTCAACTGGGATTCCGAGAGCCAGCGCTTTTTTAGACCAGCGGGTGAATTGGTCAGCGAGTGGGGGATGGGAAGGAGAAGTGATGATTTGCCATTCGGTGGAGTATTGTGAATGCAACTGATAATAAATTCCTTGTTGACTGAGATAAGCCCGATAGTCGAACAACCCCTCGGCAATGGGACCTTTAGCGGGGCGTAGAGTTCCAAACACTTCCACGACTTGTCCGGCAAATATAGTATCGGGCAGAATTCCCCTGGTGCTGGCAACAACGCATCCGTAGGCAGGTTGCCAATTTTGTTTATCGAGTAGAATGGCGTTCAACCTGATCCTGGCCATTGACGTGTGAACGTCGGCATCGCTTTGTTTATGGACACGGTGAACTGGCGTTTCAAGCAACGTGCCGCGAATGGCAACCAGGGCGTCGCGAGGGCCGAGAAGGTTACGCAAATCGTTTGGCGAAAGAGTTGCGGTGCACTGGGTATGGTTGATCCAACCGGTCAAAAGAATCAAAGGACAAAGAAAGACTAAGCGGGCGCGGGTCCAAAACAGCGCGGGGATTAACAGGGCAAAAGCAATCGTGAAAAGGATGGGGAGCGGAACCGGGAATTGAGCCAATAAAATCCCGGCGACATAGAGCAACGCCACTATGATGAGTGGGCGTTTCATCGGTTACCAGAATTTGCGCCAACGACCGAAGGCCCAGAGTAAAAGCAAACCAACGACGGCGCCGGAGCTATCGATCAGCACATCCCGGAGGCAGCCTTCGCGTGAAGGGATGAAGGTC
>JAQGPC010000297.1 GCA_028293285.1 Pedosphaera sp. | reverse complement strand
CGGAGATTAGGAGTAAGATTAAGATTAGGATTAAGAGGGGAGAAAACGGGAGTATTATTTCGTGGGTTCCGTCCAATCCATTATGAAGAGATGGATTTTGCTCGTGTTGGTGCTGGCGGGTTGGCTGATAACAGGTTCGCTGGCGGGAGCGGCAGGGGTCATCATCATTGATAATCCGGAGATCATTCCGCCCAGGCCCATGCCGTTGCCGAGACCGGAACCGTGGCCACGGCCTTATCCGCAGCCACGTCGCTGGCACGAGCCAAGACCGTATGCTTTTGCGCCACTGGAAGTGAATTCGTTGAAGGCACATACGCGGATTACGGACCAAGTGGCGGTGACGAAGATTGACCAGGAGTTTTATAATCCGAATCCGCAGAGGTTGGAGGGGACGTTTGTATTTCCAATTCCGAAGGGGGCGCAACTCGACAAGTTTTCGATGGAAATTGATGGGAAGCCGGTGCAGGCGGAGTTGTTGGCGGCGGAGAAGGCGCGGGGGATTTACGAGGATATCGTGCGGAAGATGAAGGACCCGGCGTTGATGGAATATGCGGGGCAGGATGTGTTGAAGCTGAGGATTTATCCGATTGAACCGAACAGCAAGAAGCGGATCAGCCTTTCGTATACGCAGGTGCTGAAGGCGGACGGGGGATTATTGAATTATGTGCTGCCGATGAATGCGGGGAAATATTCGTCGAAGCCAATCAAATCGGTGAGCGTGAAGGTGGAGGTGGAAAGCAAGCGGCCGTTGAAATCCATTTACTCGCCGAGTCATGCGGTGGAGGTAAATCGGGAGGGGGCGAATCGGGCGACGGCGGGTTATGAAGCGAGTGAGGAGAAACCGGATGCGGATTTTCAGTTGTACTTTGCGCCGGAGAAGGATGAGATCGGGTTGAACCTGATGACATATAAGGCGAGCGGGGAAGATGGATATTTTCTGTTGCTGGCGTCGCCGGGCGTGGATGTAAAGCAGAAGCAGATTGTGGCGAAGGACGTGGTGTTCGTGCTGGATACTTCGGGGTCCATGGCGGGGAATAAGTTGAACCAAGCGAAGAAGGCGCTGCAATTCTGCGTGGAGAATTTGAATGAGGGAGACAGGTTTGAGATCGTGCGGTTTTCGACGGAGGTGGAACCGTTGTTCAATGATCTGGTGGCGGTGACGAAGGAAAATAAAACGAAGGCGAATGAGTTTATCAAGGGATTGAAGCCGATTGGAGCAACGGCGATTGACGATGCGCTGAAGAAGGCGTTGGAGTTGGCATCGAAGAGGGAGGAACGGACGTTCGAGGTGATTTTTCTGACGGATGGGATGCCGACGATTGGCGTGACGGATGAGAAGGAGATTGTTTCGGGAGTGAAAGAACGGAACAAGGCGAAGCGGCGGATCTTTTGCTTTGGGATTGGGACCGATGTGAACACGCATTTGCTGGATAAGATTGCGGAGGAGACGCGCGGGTTCAGTCAGTATGTGCTGCCGGAGGAAGACATCGAGGTGAAGGTGTCGAGTTTCTTTTCGAAGATCAATGAGCCGGTACTGGCGAATCCGACGCTGAAATTCACGGCGGATGTGCGGACATCGAAGATGTATCCCTCGCCGCTGCCGGATTTGTTCAAGGGTGAGCAATTGGTGCTGGTGGGGCGTTATTCGGGGAAGGGAAGTTCGGCGGCGGTGATTGAGGGGAAAGTTAACGGTGAGAAGAAGAAGTTTTCTTATGACGTGAATTTTCCGGAGGAAGCGAGTGAGCATGATTTTATTCCGAGACTTTGGGCGACGAGGCGGGTGGGGTATTTGCTGGATGAAATCCGGCTGCATGGGGAAAACGGGGAGTTGAAAGATGAAGTGACGGAGTTGGCGCGGAAGTATGGGATTGTGACGCCGTACACGGCCTACTTGATCGTCGAGGATGAATCAAAGCGTGGAGTGGCGGCGGGGGCGCAGTCGCTGCGAAGACTGGGAGAGGATGCCGAGGCGCTGGATGCGGTTCACCAAGGCTATGACCGGTTGAAGAAAGATGTGAATGGCGAGGGGGCAGTGTATGGGTCGCGGTCGGGCGGGTCTTTGAAACTCGCAAACACGGCAGCAACCGGAATTCAGGCGGGGAAAAGTGAATCGGAAAACGCGCTGGGCATACCGACGCAACGGTATGGCGCAGGAGGTTTGCAAGGACCTGGCAACGCGCCATACGCACGGGCTCCCATGTCAATTGCAGCGACACGCGCGGCGGAATATACGGAGCAAACGCAATTTGTGGGCGGCAAGAATTTCTTTCAAAATGGAGAGGTGTGGGTGGATTCCGAGGTGCAGAAGTTGAAGGATGCGAAGAAGGAGCGGGTGAAGTTTGGGTCGCCGGAATATTTTGCGTTGTCGAAGAAGCATCCGGAAGCGGCGGCGTGGCTGGCGTTGGGAACGCAGGTGCAGTTTGTGTTGGGGCAGACGGTTTATGAGGTTTATGAGTGAACCACAAACGACGCGAAACCGCGAATCCCGCATGCGGGACGAAGAGATACGAATGGGAAAAGGCACGGAAATTCTTAACCACGGATTCATACGGATGAACACGGATTGGGACGAAGAGCAAACACGGAGGGGGATTTAGCCGCGAGAGGACGCATAGAACGCAAAGGAGGGATTTATGGCCACGAAAAGGCACATATAGCACAAAAGGAGTGCTGAAAAGAATTACAGAGACAGATGGGAAAAATTCAGGTTTTACATTTGGTTAACAATTCTAGCGGGGAATCCACATGATGCCTTAACATGACGGAGTCAAGTTGAGGGCGGAAAGTTGACCAATCATGAATAGAAATTTTATTTTAACGGGTTTGACGAGCGTTTTGCTGTTGGTGGGATGGCTGGGGTTTTGGGGGAGCCGTGAAGCATGGGGGCAGATGATTAATTCGGAGGCGGCGAAGTCGAATCGGGTTTCGATTACGATTGAAGGGGGTAAGCGGGTGATTCGGGCGAATGGGTTGCCGGATCATGAGACGGGGAAGTTTCCGAATCGGGGGAATCCTAATACGATTGCGGCGCAGAATTATATGTTTCGAGTTCCGGTGCAACCGAAGGTGGCGACGTCGCCGAGGGCGGTGGGGATGCAGCCGTTTGGGATTGCGATTAATGGGATTGTGTTCGATCCGGCGGCGGCGGAGTGGTGGAATCGGGACCGGAGTTCGGGGTGGCAATACGAACCGTTGATGAGCAATGTGAAACTGGGCGTGGACCAGAACAATGCGCATGTGCAACCGAGCGGGGCGTATCACTATCATGGTTTGCCGACGGGGTTGTTGAGCAAGATCAAGGGCGCGAAGGAGCGGATGGTTTTGCTGGGATGGGCGGCGGATGGATTTCCGATTTACGCACCGTGGGGTTATAGCGAGGCGAACAATGCGAAGAGTTCGCTCAAGACGTTGAAGTCGAGTTTTCGGGTGAAGAAAGGGACGCGACCGAGCGGGCCGGGCGGGGTGTATGATGGGTCGTTCGTGGCGGATTGGGAATATGTGAGGGGAGCGGGGGATTTGGATGAATGCAATGGGCGGGTAGGGGTGACGCCGGAATTTCCGGGCGGGACGTATCATTATTATTTGACGAGTGATTTTCCGTTTATTCCGCGGTTGTACCGGGGAACGCCGGATCAAAGCTTTGAACGGCATGGGCCACCGGGAGGAGGGCCGGGTAATCGTCGTCCGGGTGGGCCGCAAGGGCCGCCGCCTTGAGGTATAACGTTCTTTACACCTGACCAGTGCGCAGAGTGGCTTGAGGGCAGACTTCCGCGTCCGGTGGATGATTTGGAGCAATGGAAGACCAATGAACATTGATGCGACTAACCATGATGACTGGCGACGAAAGAGGCCGCGTAATTTCGGATGGCTTCGGTTGGTCTCGTAAGCGGTTGACTTAGGCTCCAATATTTATCACAATTGTCTACGTGCACAGGGATGTAAGACTGATTACAATAATCATCCGAAGGTCAAAGCTACCCCTCCACTCTGTAGTTCAATCTACGAACCAGTCGTCCTATATTAAAAGTTAGACGCCACGAGACACAGCTTACACGCATATGAAAATCAAGATGGCCAGCATGTTCCGCGGGTTGATCATTCTTATAATCCTTGCATTTCCCATCCTGGCGAAAGCGCAGTTTCTCTACACGGCCAATGGCGCCACGGTCACAATTACCGGTTTCACTGGTGGGGTTGGCCCCTATGTGACCATCCCCTCGACTATTGATGGCCTCCCGGTTACCAGTTTGGGAGACGAGGCATTCCGTTTTTCAAACATTGGCACAGTTACGATTCCTGCAAGTGTCACCAGCATCGGAGCCTGGTGTTTTGCAAACTGCTCCCTCTTTGCCGTAACGATGACCAACAGTCTCACCAGCATTGGGGATTATGCATTCTTTTTTTGCACCAACCTTCATACGATCACAGTGCCAGCCAGCGTCACCAGCATCGGTTTTCAGGCATTTGGGGGGTGCAGCTCCCTTGCTGGCATAACAGTTGATCCGCTGAATTCTTCGTATAGTGATGTGCAAGGTGTTTTGTTCAACAAGAGTCAGACAACCCTTATCAAGTACCCTCGTGGCAAGAGCGGAAGCAATTATGCGATTCCCTTTGGTGTCACCAGCATTGGTAGCTATGGATTGGCTGATGCCCATTCGCTCATCACCGTCCACATCCCCAAAAGTGTCACCAGTATCGCCGTTGGCGCATTTTTTATCAGCAATCCAAAAACTCTGGCATCCGTCTTTTGCCAGGGTAACCCGCCGGGCGTTGGTCAATATGCGTTTAGAGGTCTCACTGCGACGGCCTATTACTTGCCCGGAGCAACAGGCTGGGGACCGACATTGGGAGAACTACCAACAAAGCTCTGGAATCCGCAGGTGCAAACGAATGACCCCAGCTTCGGGGTGCAAAACAATCAATTCGGTTTTACAATCACCGGGACGCCCAACATTCCCATCGTGGTGGAAGCCTGCACCAATCTGTTCAGTCCTGCATGGATTACAGTGCAGGCTTGTTCAATCACCAATGGTTCGATTTATCTCAGTGACCCGCCTTGGACGAATAATCCCCGCCGTTTCTATCGCATCCGCTCCCCTTGATTGGTGCTAAAGACCACATCAGGCAAAAAGGGGGCGGTCCTTAGTATTGACACTTGTCCGGCTCAGTCCCAACCTCGCCTGCGTGGCTGGAAATTACGCGTTCAATACGGGTCTCAAAGGCCCGGCGCGCTGAGGCCAGCACGCCTACCTTTTGTGGGCTCGATAAATGGCATTCATTTTGGTGATTGTCATAAAGTCCATATCTGTAAAAGGAGAGTTCGTGGCGCCTTTCTCTTCATCAAATAAAGCGATGGAGGGAAAAGTTTTATCGATTCACGGTTCCGGGGTGGTTTGGGTTATTCATGCGGACATGACTCCGGAATCATCCGCGATTGTTTGCAGACAGAGAGTGTGGCAATCGAAATTGTTTTTGGGATTGGTTTTGCTGAGTCGTGGAAAGCTCACGCCAAACCCTCATGCAAACGATTGACCGCATTGTTCAACTCATCATCAGCGCGTTCCTCATCGTAGGTGTTTATCAATTCTACTTCTGGTGTCAGCGCAATCATGTGATTGCGCCGCGCGAGTTCCGGCTGCCGATTGACGACAAGATTCCGTATCGGCCGCGCTGGGTGTGGATTTACAGCTTTTTATACTACCCGGTCATTGTGGCGATCAACTGGACGGTGACTTCGCCGCGTCATTTTCTTTATGTGGCGATCAGCTACATGTTGCTGCTCGGTTTTCAAATGGCGTTCTTTATGTTGATTCCGGTGGCAACGCCGATGGAATGGCGGACGTGCAATGTCGGAAGGGGGCGTTCGGAACGGTTTCTGGCCTTTGTGCAAAAGTTTGACGCACGGTCGAATAGTTTTCCGAGCATGCATACCTCGGTGGCAATGCTGACGGCGCTGCATTTGTGTCCGGTTCTGGGCGCGTGGGCGTTTGTGTTTCCTGTGCTGATTGCGCTGAGTTGCCTGTTCACGAAGCAACATTATGTCGTTGATTTGCCGGTGGGAGCGTTGTTGGGATGGGGGGTGTTTGGGCTGTTCAAGTTGATTTATTGATCCGGCACAACTCACGCACCTTCACGTCAGTTTCCAGGTTTGGTTGCATCCAATGCGACTTGAGACTGGCGAAATTGATGGGTCGCTGCAAAGAGGCCAACCGGTCTCGGGGTGTGGGGAACGCCGCATGACAGGACTATTAATTGATGCCAAGTTATTGAATTGGATAGCAGTGATCCATTCCAAACCAAGCAATGGATTATAGTAGGCAGACGAATCGTTCGAGGGCATCATCACCGCTGATGAGAATCAACCCGTTTTATTTTACCCTCGCCATCCACATAGTTGCCGGCACAGTGGCGTTACTCATCGCGCCGCTGGCCATGGCGACTGTCAAAGGCGGCCGCTGGCATCGGCGTTGGGGCAAAATTTATTTCTGGGCGATGGCCGGAGTGGCGCTCACGGCCGGGTTCATGTGCTGGCTGCGAAGCGGATTATTTTTGTTTCTGATAGCCATCTTCAGTTTCTATCTGGCGCTCACCGGCTATCGGGTATTGGGACGAAAAAAGCCGGAAGAAGATAAACCGCACTCCTTCGATGTGTGCATCGCTGTGGCGATGGTCCTGGCGGGGGCCGGATTGATTTTGTTGGGCGTCCGGGACGCCGATGCACGGCAGCGATGGGTGCCAATTATTTTTGGAGCCATCGGTGTGTTCCTTGGGATGATGGACATTGTCCGGCTTAGGAAGCCGCCGCGCGCCAAACAAGCCTGGATGTTTCTCCATATGACGCGATTTCTGGGAGCTTATGTGGCGACGGTGACGGCATTTTCGGTGGTCAATTTCCATTTCCTTCCTTTTTACTGGCGCTGGCTCTGGCCTACAGCGTTCGGAACGTTTGGGATCACAATCTGGCGAACTTATTACGCAAGGAAATTCAAAAGCCAAAATCATGGAATCGTTCAATGACTTAATAACCAGGTGGCAGCCGTTTTTTTCCGCGGTCGCCGGTGTGGCGGCCACTTTGGCCGGATTGCTGTTTGTTTCCTTGTCCATCAACCGGGAAAAAATCACGGCGCAGGAAAATCGCAAACTATTGCGCCTCGCCCAGCGCAGTTTTGCCGATTACCTGTATGCGCTGTTTATCTCGCTCATGTTTCTGATGCCGAACCACGAATCATACGGTCTGGCCATCCCGCTGTTTATGGTTGTGGCCGTGAGAGTCTGGTTCCTCATCCGCGTGATCCAGCGTTCCACGAAAGGTGAAAATCCGGCGGCCCTTGGTGGATTGCGCGAGAATGTCATTCAAATAGTTTCCTGTCTTGGGTTGGTGGTTGCCGGTGTTGAAATCTATCGTGGCCAGGTGCTGGCAACCTTTTTCCTCGTTCCAGTGATCGCGCTGCTGCTTTGCAACGCGAGTTTGAACGCCTGGTTGCTTTTGATAATGGAAAGGACCGCAGAGGAAGAACCATCCGACGCAACCAGACAAAGGTCGGAACCTACCGTTAGATGAGACAGGCCGCGTTAAAAGTACGGCTTGAGGTCAATGCGGGTGAAGCCGTGGCCGGGAGCATAGGCACGGGCCGCCAGCGGTTTCTGGCTTTTGTGCAAAAGTTTGACGCGCGGTCGAATAGTTTTCCGAGCATGCA
>JAQGPC010000254.1 GCA_028293285.1 Pedosphaera sp. | reverse complement strand
TGCAAATATTCCCGTTTAGACAACAAACTCATGGCCGTTTCGTTGGTAACCATGAATATGAGGCAACGAATGGCTCAGCCTACACGCTCAACTCCCCTCCCGGTATCCTTTTTCTTGAGGCAACTCGATGCTTATTGACCAGCTTGCAGAAGCTGTCCGGTATGCTATCTTTGTGTTGTTCTCGGGCGCAAGTCGCCCACTTGGAAACTCAAGCTTGGAGCGGTTTCCTTGGTTCTTCAATAAAACCAAATCGATCAAGTCTCCTACTCTCTGCACCGCTTGATGTAATGAGCACGGATGATAGCCCGTATGTGGTGGAATTCCGCATGGTGCAGACAGTAGGAGACATCCGCAAAACCAATTATCAGCTCAGCCCACTGGTCGATCATCCGCAATCGGTGGCGGCTTTTGAGATTCCTCTTTCTTCCTCTTTGCGTCCTTCTCGTACAAGGCATTCTGTGACCGTTCGCCTTCAGCAAGGTTGGGATCTTTCTTTATTTTTCCCGTTCCACCTTTGGCTTTCGGCTTCACCCGTTTGACTTCGCCTTCAACATTCTCTGTCATAAAACATCTCCTTGCCTCCAAAAGCGCACGCCAATTGGAGAGCGGCCTATCTCAGAATATTCAACCATGCAACCCTAAGCAAACTCAGGCATTGCCGGAACTCTTTGGGCTGGTCGGCGTACATATCGTCCATGTTTCGGAATTGCCACACGATCAAAATTCCGCGCCAACGCCTGCAAATCCCTCAACATCCTCGGTCCGCTCATCGGCACGCCATGTCCGGTAATCGCGCTATAAGGTTCCAATGCCGCCAATTCCTGCACTGAACGGCGCGCCGCTTCCCAATCCGGCGTGAAATAAGCCGGTGGCCGGTGCACTTCCTGGCGCCGCGTTATCACTGCCGTCAGCGATTCCTGTTTCACTGTCACAAACGCATCGCCGGCAATCAGCGCTTTGTCTCCATCATGGAAAAATGAAACATGTCCCTCCGAGTGTCCGGGCGTATGTATCCAACGCCAATTTTTCAGGCCGGGCACCGAGCCATTCGATGGCAATGGCTGCACTCGATTTCCCAAATCGATTCCCTTGCGCGGAAACATCCACGACATTAACGCCAGCAACCCGCCGCCCACCGTAGGGTCCGGTGCCGGATAATCTGCCTTGCCGGTCAGGAACGGCATCTCCGCTTCGTGCGCATACACTGGGACATCCCAACGCTGCACCAACTTTTTCAATGAGCCGACATGATCAAAATGTCCATGCGTCAAAATAATTGCGGAAGGCTTCGCTCCCCGGAACCACCGCTCCGCCGCCCGCATGATCTTTCCCGCCGAGTAAAATAATCCCGCATCAACCAGCACCCAGGAATCATTCCCTGTGGCCACCATATAAGTATTCACGAGTGAAAATGGAACACACACAATGTTCGTGGCTACCACCTGTCCCGGTCCTTTTTGCTTCACCTTAGCACTCATTCTTTTCCTCCGATGTTGTGCCCGCACGCTGCATTGCGCCATTTGCAGGCTGGTTGTTAAAAAGGGAAATTGTCAGCCAACCATCCGGCTTGCTGATTCAAATTCCTTTTACAAGCTAAGTTCCGCAGTACGAGGGCGCAAGACACCCATGTTAATTTTTAGGTGGTGTATGCACCCCAGAAGGTGAGAGAAAAAATTCCTGTGAAAAAATTTAATGCGCTTCCAACCAATTCCTGCCTGAACCCATTTCCACTTCAATCGGCACATCCAATTTGATTGCGCCACTCATCTTTTCCGCGACGAGTGACCGCACTTCCGTTTCTTCCGGCTTATAAACATCGAATACCAATTCATCATGCACCTGCAGCAACATGCGCGTTTTCAAATTCCGTTTCGTCAATTCCTGATGGATGTTGATCATCGCAAGCTTGATCATGTCCGCTGCCGTTCCTTGAATCGGCGCATTGATGGCATTCCGTTCCGCACTGCCGCGCACCGATTGGTTCGCTGACCGTATGTCACGCATATAACGCCGCCGCCCCGTGATGGTTTCCACATACCCATGCTTGCGCGCTAAATCCACCGTGTCCCGCATATATTTGGCAATGCCCGGATACTGCGCAAAATATTGCTCGATGATCGTGGCCGCTTCCTTGCGCGGGATACCCAATCGTTGCGCCAGTCCAAACGCCGAAATCCCATACGCAATTCCGTAATTCACCATCTTCGCCTTGCGCCGCATGTCCGGGTTCACCTGGTCGAGCGGCACGCCATAAACACGCGCAGCCGTCGCCGTATGAATATCCAGATTCTTGCTGAAATCCTCCAGCATGTTGGTCTCGTGGCTCAACGCCGCAATGATGCGCAACTCAATCTGCGAATAATCTGCTGACAACAAAACATGCTCCTCGTTCCGCGGCACAAACGCCTTGCGAATCTCCTTCCCCTGCTCCGTTCGAATCGGAATATTCTGCAAATTTGGGTTCTGCGAGTTGAGCCGGCCTGTCGCAGTCACAGCCTGATTGTAGGTCGTATGCACGCGTCTGGTCTTTTTCCAAATCGCATCCGGCAAAGCATCCGCGTAAGTTGATTTCAGCTTGGTCGCTCCACGGTAATCGAGCAATCGCTGTACAATCTCATGCTCCGACGCCAGATCCATCAACGTCTGCTCATTCGTCGCATATTGTCCCGTCTTGGTCTTCTTCGGATTCTCCGCGACCTTCAACTTATCAAATAAAATCTCTCCCAACTGGCGTGGCGAATTCAGATTAAACTCCGTTCCCGCCAGCCGGTAAATCGTCCCTTCATGGTCCGCCATTTCCTTGGAAAGCTGTACGGAAAATTCCGCCAGCGCTGCTGCATCCACCTTGATTCCCTCGTACTCCATCTCCATCAACACCGGCAACAATGGCGCTTCAATCTCATAAAACACCCGCTCCTGCCCTTTCTCCTTCAGCAACGGCTCCAGCTTCGACCGCAATTGCCACGTCACATCCGCGTCCTCCGCCGCATACTCCGCCACCTTGGCGACCGGCACATCGGCCATGTTCAACTGCTTCGATTTTTCGTCTCCAATCAGCTTCGTAATCGATACCGGCGCATAGCCGAGATAAACTTCCGACAAATAATCCATCCCATGCCGCATCTCCGGCTCGATCAGGCTGTGCGCAATCATCGTATCGAACAACTTCCCGCGCACCTCAAACCCGTTCCACTTCAATACCGCCAAATCATATTTCAGATTATGCCCCACCTTCTCAATGCGCTCATCGGCAAACAATGACCGAAACTCCTCCAGTATCCCCTTCGCTTCGGCCTCATCTGCGGGTATCGCGGCATAGTATCCCTTATGCGCCTCAAATGAGAATGCGATGCCAATCAACCGCGCCTGTTTCGCATCCAGACTCGTCGTCTCGGTATCGAAACAAAATGATTTCAGCCCCAGCAATTGCTTGATCAGGCTCGCGCGCTCTTTCGCCTCGGCGACCAAATGATACTCATGCGGCACATCAGCAATGGTTTTGAGATTGGGCGATATTGGCTTCTCCGCTTTCTGCTCTGCCGGCTTTACTTCGTCGGAATCCGAAGTGAGCACGAAATCCTCCACCGCCAGTTCCACTGATGGCTTGGTGCCAGCCTTCGGAGCC
Organism: Pedosphaera sp.; assembly: GCA_028293285.1. Classification (GTDB taxonomy): domain Bacteria; phylum Verrucomicrobiota; class Verrucomicrobiia; order Limisphaerales; family Pedosphaeraceae; genus Pedosphaera. The sequence continues at coordinate 12,400 of JAQGPC010000254.1, read as the reverse complement.
GGACTTGCAGCTTCAAAACCACGCCCCGCCGTAAAGTCTTCTCCCAACAACCGGCGTCCAATGGAATTAAACTCAAACTCGATGCACAACTCCCTGACCTTTTCATCGTTCTGCTTGCAAATCGCCAGTGCGTCCAAGCTGATCGGACACGGCGCATCACAGATAATTGTCGCCAGCTTTTTCGACAGCAACGCCTGTTCCCGATGCGCTTCCAGGTTCTCCTTCAGTTTGCCTTTCAGTTCGCTCGTGTGCGCTAGCAAATTCTCCACCGTGTCATATTGCGCGATGAGTTTGCTCGCCGTCTTTTCGCCAATCCCCGGCACCCCGGGAATGTTGTCCGACACGTCGCCCCACAACGCGAGCACATCAATCACCTGCTCGGCGCGCGACACCCCCCACTTTTGCAAAATCTCCGGCAACCCCAGAATATCAATCCCCTCGCCCATCCGCGATGGCTTGTAGAGAAATGTATTCTCATCCACCAATTGCCCGAAATCCTTGTCCGGCGTCACCATGTAGGAAACAAACCCTTGTTTCTTCGCCTGGCATACCAGCGTGCCGATAATGTCGTCCGCTTCAAACCCGTCGCAGATGATGACTGGGATGTTCAGCGCTTCAATCATCCGCCGCACATGCGGCAACGCCAGGCTCAAATCCTCCGGCATTTCCTGCCGCTGCGCCTTGTATTCCGGAAAATCAACATGCCGCTGCGTCGGTGCCGACGTATCAAACGCCACCGCCAGATGCGTGGGTTGCTGGGTCTTGATGATATCCAACAACGTCTGCGTAAATCCATAGAGCGCAGAGGAATTCACCCCCTTCGACGTATAAATCGGACGGTTGGCCAATGCAAAATGGGCCCGATAAACTAGCGCCATCCCATCCAGCAAAAACAATTTCTTCACCATGAAAGGAAAATAACCTCGCTCGGGAAAAACTTCCCGCTAAATCGTTCACCCTTGAAAGAAAAGGATTTATGATTCCGATTTAAGCAACATGCCTTCGTTACAATTCGTTCGAAAGCGGTCGCGCCGATTTAGCTTCTGCCAAACAAATAACCGACTCGGGAAACTTCGGAGTTAAAACCGTTTCGTTAAGCTCTGCGATCTGATCGAGAAGATTATCCCGCGTTGGCGTTTTTTTAAGCGCCGCGTTGGCGCCAAGATCCAGAGCGCAAGCCACTTCTTTGCTGTTACCCGACCCACTCAGGATTATTACTGGCAATTTGGCCCATTCAGAACGTGCGCGTATCCAAGTCACAACTTCCAACCCGGAAAGTTTGGGAAGATGAAGGTCCAGCAGGATCAAGCTCGGCAAGGGAAACTGTTCGCGATTCGCATACTCGCCCTGTCCAGCCAGGTAGTCCACAACTTGTGCGCCGTTCCATAAGACCTGTAGCGGGTTTTTCAAACCCCATTGTTCGAACGCAAGGTTCACAATGAAGATATCATCCACATCATTGTCCACGAGAAGTATGGTGCCTGGCTTCATAAATAAAATAAGCCGCACAAAGCGCAACGATAAGCCTTCACCCGTTGGAACAGTCTGTGCAGCATTGCCTTAAATATGCTCCAAATATGCCGTAAAGCAAAAAAATCTGTCCTACGCGGTCTTTAGCCTGTTAATCTGCGCCATCTGTAATTATGGGTTTTAAATTTACCGCCTGGAAGGGGTCTCGTTGTAGCAAATGGATCGTCAGTCTGCTCATCACCTTGGTGATTTATACCATCGTCGGTTTCTTTGTTGTTCCAGCCATTGTAAAATCGCAAATGCTCAAGCGCATTCCGGCGCTTACGCATCGGCAAGCTTCAGTCGAACAGGTCAAAGTGAATCCCTATGCGCTCTCCTTAACGATTCGCGGTTTTTCTTTGAAGGAAACTAATGGAGATGTTTTTACCTCTTTCGATGAATTTTACGCAAACTTCCAACTCAGTTCCATCTTCAAACAGGCGTGGGTCTTCAAAGAAATCACTCTCAAGCGTCCCTTCTCTCAGATCACTTATCGGCAAGATGGCACGTTCAACTTTGCCGATCTTCTCAACAACACCAATTCCCCCGCACCGACCACGAATACCTCCTCAGTTCCGCCTCGCATAATTATCGGCCAACTCATGATTACTAACGGCGCGGTTTCTTTTACCGATCTCACTCGCAAAACTCCCTTTCATTCGCAGTTCATTCCCATCGACCTGAACCTGACGAACCTCACCACCATACGCGACAAAAACAGCCCTTACTCTTTCCTCGCCCGAACCGATTCCGGCGAAAGCTTTGCCTGGTCTGGCCGGGTCTCCATCAATCCCGTAAGTTCCTCCGGGACATTTCGCCTCGGCGGTTTGAAAATCGGAAAATATTCCTCGTACAGTCAGGACTACGCCAAATTTCAAATCGCGGATGGCCTCCTCGATATCGCAGCCGACTATCACTATGATTCTTCGACGAATGCCATGGATCTTGAAGTTTCGAAAGCAGTCATTCATCTGACACATCTCCAACTCAAAGCGCCCGACACTGGCGAAACTGTTCTCAATATCCCCGCGCTTTCCATTCTGGACGCAGAAGCCAGCGTCCTGAAACGTACGGCCAAAGTTGGCCTGATAAAGTCTGCGGACGGCTCTATCCTTGTCCGTCAAAATCAGGACGGAACCATCAATCTCCTCTCACTTTTGAATTTACCACCCAGTGCTCCTGCCAGTTCCAATGCCCCGACTGCTTCACCAGAATCGAGTCTTTCTTGGAGTGCCGTCATCAACGAAATCTCCTTCACGAATTACTCCTTAAAAGTGGAAGACAATAAGCCTGCAAAACCCGCCAATCTGATCTTGGACCAAATTGCCTTCACCCTCAAAAACGTCTCCAATCTCACCAATGCGCCGGTCACTGCCTTGCTTTCATTGCGCTTTCAAAAAACTGGATCAATTGGCATCGAAGGCACTTTGAATTTGTTGCCCCTTGCCGCCGACCTGCAACTCACATTGACCAACCTCGACCTCCGTGCCGTGCAACCTTATGTCCACGAGCAGGCCAAATTGGAAATAACCAGCGGCGCTTTCGATTTGCAGGGGCAAGCCCATTATTCCGCCACATCCACCAATGCTCCGGGCATAAATTTTGCGGGTAATCTCGCCATTCGAAATTTCATCACGGTGGATGATGTGCTCTTTAAAGATTTTGCCAAATGGAATGCGCTGACGGTGGATGGCATCAAATTGGATTTGCAAAAGATTGAATTGCAATTGGAACAAATCAAATTCGACGGATTGAATACCAGCCTGATTATCGGCCCCGATCATCGCGCCAACCTTCAAACAATTTTGCAAAAGGAAGCCGCACCTGCAACCAACGCGCTCTCTACTGCTACCAGTCCAGCCACCAAATCGGATTTCAAAATTTCTCTCGCGACCTTGGCTTTCGAAAATGGTTCCATACATTTTGCCGATGAATCCTTGCAACCCCATTGCGACTTCGCAGTCCAGGAATTTGCCGGAACCATAAAGGATCTTTCCTCCCAGCAAGACACCACGGCTGCGGTGGATTTGAAAGGCAAAGTGGATGCCCATGCGCCTTTCACAGTAACGGGCAAAATCAACCCGCTCGCCAAAGACCTGTTCGCCGACGTATCGGTTTCATTCAAGAACACTGAGCTGACCGCTTTCACCCCCTATCTGGAAAAATATGCCGGTTATCCGCTCAAAAAAGGCAAGCTCGGCTTCGACGTGCATTATCTCGTTTCCCACGGCGAACTGAAAGCCGAGAATGGAGTCCACGTGGACCAGTTAACGCTCGGTGCAAAAAACGCCAGCCTCGATGCCACGCATCTACCGGTGAAGTTGGCCGTCGCGCTTTTGAAGGATCGTAATGGCCTGATCGCGCTGGATCTCCCGGTGCATGGCCGGATTGATGATCCCAAATTCAAAATCGGCGGCGTGATCATGCAAGTCTTCATGAACGTAATCACTAAAGCGGTCACTTCGCCTTTCGCATTGCTCGGTTCGATGTTCGGTGGCGGAGAGGAGTTGAGCTTCATCGATTTCCACCCCGGCCAATCAGCTTTGACCGATGGCGAAATCAAAAAACTGGATACACTCTCCAAGGCTTTGTTTGAGCGTCCCGCGCTTGAGCTTGAAATCAATGGCTCCATGAATCCGACCAATGACCGTCCCGCTCTCGCCAAAATTAAATATGACCAGCAAATCAAATCTCTCGCCATTAAAGAGCTGACCGATTCCGGCAAGCCAGCCGTTTCTTCGGATGAAGTCCAACTTGATCCCAAACATTATGCGCGCTTGGTAAAAAGAGCTTACAAACAGACTCTTGGTCGCTATCAACCCAGTGTCTCGCCTGAAATTGAAATGGTAAGCACATCCCCATCTGACGGGACTACGAACAAACCCATAACTCACTCTTTTAGCAAAAAAGCCTCAACCCTCCGTCCAGAACGTGGGGCAACTCTTTTATTCCAGACGAAAGCGCCGGTAAACGCTGTACCCAAAGCATCTCTTTCCTCCTCCCCCGCCGCTGAAGGCGAGCCACAGGTCACTGTTGTGCCATTATCAGAGCTCGCTGACATGGAGGGCCAATTACTAAAGAAAATTGTGATTACCGATGACGATTTAAGGACTCTTATGCAGGAACGCGCCAAAAAGGTTGAAGATTACCTATTGCAGACTGGCAAGGTTTCCGCCGAGCGCCTCTTTATTATCGCTCCTAAAGCAATTGATGCTTCATTCAAAGGCGAAAACCGCGTAAATCTCTCGCTGAACTGAGCCAATGGTAGTTTGCTGAAGGTTCCATTCCGTTTCCTTTCGAATATCTTTGATCAAACCTGCTATTCTGGATTGCAACGATCCTCGTTGGAAACTAGAATGGTCAGCGAACAACCAAACCACCAGAAAATTGCATGAAACAATTTTTTAAACTTTCCGGTATTTTCCTTTGCTTAGCTGTAGCCTCCCTAGTCGGATGCAGCAAACCCGTGCAGCCTGCCATGACCATCTACGAGGCGGCTGAAAAAGGCGACCTCGAACAAATCAAACTTCATGTTCAGTTGAAAACTGATCTGAATAAGTTCAATGACAAAGGCAGCACTCCCCTGACCCTCGCCGCCGAACATAATCAAACTAATGCCGTAATCTTATTGGTTGAAAAGGGAGCCGATATCAATGGAGGTAATGACATCGGCAATACTCCCCTGCACTACGCAATTGGCGAAGCAGGCAACAAGGACATGTGCAATTATTTGATCAATCACGGTGCAAACGTAAATGCCGGAAACAAGGGTGGCATCACTCCCTTCCATGTGGCCGTGGCTCTTGGAGCGAAGGAAATTATTCCGCTGATGATTTCCAAGGGTGCCAATGTCAACGCCAAGAATGAAGCCGGCGAAACTCCATTGTCACTCACCCTGGGTGACGAAGGTCACAAGGAACTGGCTGACATCCTCGTCAATCACGGCGCGGATGTGAACGCCAAGGGTGCCCATGGCGAAACTTTGCTCAACTTAAGCATCATCGGCGGACTGACCAATCTGTCCGTGCTCCTGATCGAACATGGCGCAAATGTGGATGCCAAAAGTCCTTCCAAAGCCACTGCACTCCACTTGGCTGCTAAAAAAGGTTATACCAAGGTCATTGAAGCTTTGCTCGCAAAGAATGCTGATCTCAATTCTCGTGACAGTGCCTCGGACACCCCCTTGCACATAGCTGTGAAAAGCGGCTTTAAACCCGTTGTTGAAGTTCTCCTCGCGAAAGGCGCCGATGTGAATGCGAAAGGTTTCTTCTCTTTTACACCGCTGCATACCGCCGCGCTTAACAATAGAAAGGAAATCGCCGAACTCCTGATCGCCAAGGGCGCGGACCTGAATGCCAAGGATGATTGGAGCCAGACCCCGCTGCATCGCGTGGTGGAAAAAAGCTCCAAAGATGTCGCTGACCTGCTTATCGCCAAGGGTGCGGACATCAATGCAAAGGAAAAGACTTCCAAGACCCCTCTGCAAATGGCGCTTGCCTCAAACAATCAGGACATGGTCGATTTATTGAAGAAAGCTGGCGCTAATTAAGCCTAATCGCTGCGTTCCGCCAGCCAGCGGCAGGCCTCTGGCCAGGCTTCCTTTTGGGCTTTCGAACCCACGGCCAATCCAATGTGCCCGGCTGGCACAACAATTGACTTGCGGTCTTGCGAGCCGACCAGGTCATTGAACGGCGCACTTTGCGCACAGGGAACCAAGTCGTCCCCCTTGGCCATGATATTCAACACCGGACAGGTGATGTTTTTAAGATTCACCGTGTGTTTTCCAACCGGCATCCGCCCCTTCACCAAAAGGTTTTTCTGGTAAAGACATTTCACAAATTGCCGGAACACTTCACCAGGCACGGCAATATTGTCGTTCAACCAGGTTTCCATCGTGAAATAATCTTCCACGAATTTATCATCCTCGGCCCGTTCGTAAAAGTTGATCGGCTTCTCAATTAAATTTTGCACCGGCTTTAACATTTGAAAAGTCGTTTGCAAAAACTCTGCCGGACAATTCCCGTATGCATCTATAAATTTGTCCACGTCGAAATAATTTGGGTCCGTCCAGAGATTCAGCAAACCATCGCGCGGCGCAAAATCGATTCCCGCCGCAAGCAGCATCAAGGTTTTGACCTTTTCCTGGTGCAATGCGGTGTACATCGCGCTCATGGTTCCGCCCATGCAATAACCCAAAACATTCACTTGGGGAGAACCGGTGCGCTCGCGCACATAATCAATGACGTTCTCCATATACCCATTGATATAATCGTCCAAAGTCAAATGACGGTCGGCATGGGTCGGTGCGCCCCAGTCAATCAGGTAGGTGTCGAAACCGCCCTGCACAAAATGGCTCACCACACTGCGCCCCTCTTTCAAATCGAGGATGTACGGTCGATTCACCAAGGCAAAAACAAAGATCAAGGGCGTCTTGTAACGCGGCTCGGCATCGCTCAGATAATGGCGAAGCTTAAGCCTATCCTCCTCATAAACCACTTCGGAAGGCGTCGCGCCCTTTTTGATATTTTGGGACTTCTGCCAGATAAACGGAATGCGCGACATGCGGCGCATATTGGCAAAACCTTCGTCCATCATGGCTTGTTGCCATTGAAACCACGGATTACTCGCTACGGTGTTCTCGCTCATAAAACTTGCTGCTTCTATTTAATATAGTGGGATTACTTGGTTGCAGTTCTTTTGACGGATGTTCCGCGCTTCGCTGTAGCCGTCTTCCTCGGCTTCTTTGCACTCCCATTTCGCGCAGTGCCGTCCAGTTTCTTTTCCAATTGTTCCAGACGCTCCGACAATGCTTCCACGCGGTCTAATACCCGCGTTTCCAAATGGCGAATCGTCAACATCAGATTGTCAATATCCTCCCGCGCTGTCCCCTGAACACTGTGATGTCCCTGGGTGAAGAAGTCGCTGCTCATTTTGCGGAAGGCGATGGCATTATCCATCATGGTCTTCATCGACTCCCTGAACTGGGGCGTGCGCATGTACTCTTCCCAGGATTGGGAAAGCGCATTGAAAACGCCACTGCGCATCTGGCGCAGAAACTCGGGCGGGGTTGAATCAGGTGAAAATGAGAAGCCCGCTTGAGCCATCTTGGTGAAGGTCTCCATCCAAATCTTCTGGAATGCGCCGGCTTGCTCGAATGTTTTCTCGGTAATATCGCTCATCGTTTCGTTATGTCTGGTTGGATTGAGTTAATTAAAGGTTTTCCACTTGTTTCATGTGGGAGCAAGGCGCGCCGGTGGTGCACCGACGCGCCGTTAATAACCTGTTCAGCAGAGTTCCACAGCCATTGCCACTGCTTCCCCACCCCCAATACAAAGTGAGTTGATGCCAATTTTTGCGCCGCGTTGTTTCATCGCGTTGAGCAATGTCACGAGTGTCCGCGTGCCGCTCGCGCCAATCGGATGCCCCAGCGAAACCGCGCCGCCATGCACGTTCAACTTCTCATGTGGGATACCCACGTCCCGCATTGCCGCCATCGGCACCACGGAAAATGCCTCGTTGATTTCAAACAAATCCACATCCTGCACCTTCAACGAGAGTTTCTCCAACAAGTTCTTAATGGCACCCACGGGCGCAATAGTGAACCATTCCGGCTCGCGCGAAAATGTGGTGTAACCCAGAATCTTCGCCTGTGGCTGGATGCCCAACTCCTTCACTTTTTCTTCGGAGAGCACCACTACTGCCGCCGCGCCGTCATTGATGCTGGAGGCATTCCCGGCGGTAACCGTGCCTTCCTTGCCGAAAGCCGGACGCAGTTTGCGAAGCTTCTCTTCATTGAATTTCTTAGGCGTCTCGTCTTCCCTGACGGTGACACTCTCTTTGCCGACGGTAACCGGCACGGGCACGATTTCCTTCGCGAAGATGCATTGGGAAGCCGCCGCCAGAGCGCGTTTGAAACTTTCCACCGCATAATCATCCTGCTGTTGGCGCGAAAAGGCGTACTTCTCCGCGCAACGATCACCACACACTCCCATGTGCAGGTTGTTGTAAACGTCCCAAAGGCCATCCTTGATCAACGAATCAATTAGTTCGCCATTGCCCATGCGATAACCAGCCCGGGCTTTTTCCAAAAGGTAAGGCGCGCGTGACATGTTTTCTGTTCCACCGGCCACAATCACGCCAGCATCGCCACAACGAATCGCCTGCGATGCGAGCATCACACTCTTGAGACCGGAGCCGCAAACCTTGTTCACCGTCATGGCCCCCACCGCAGGACTGAGCCCCGCGCCCATGGCCGATTGCCGGGCGACATTTTGCCCCAAACCTGCGCTGATCACATTACCAAAGATCACCTCGTCAACCTGGCTCGCGGGAATGCCGGAACGATCCAATGCCGCGTGAATTACAATACTGCCCAGTGCCGGTGCGGGCATGCTTTCAAACGCTCCTCCGAAATTTCCAATCGCGGTGCGCACACCGCCTGCAAGATAAACATTTTTAGACATAGTATTTCTCTTCGTATCCGATGATTCCTATTAATGACATCATAGGTCTTGATTTACTTCGCCGTGCCGGAAGCAGCGGATGCCGCCGATGCTGCGGCTGACGTTGTCGAAACCACACCCCGACGCATGAACTCGGCCCAGGATTCCATCACCCTGGCTTGCGATTGGGTGATTGATTGCAAATTGGATTGCATAACGTTCATTGAGGATTGCCACAGTTCTTGCACTTGGGATTGCGCCTCTGAAGCCGGATTACTGCGCGTGCCATCCATGGTTCGTTTCAACAAATTCAGGCCGGTCCTACTGGTCTGATCGATCAACCGCAACGATTCTTCCATATTCCGTTGCGCGGTTGGGATCGCCTGCGACATCACTGAACTTACCTGCCGCTGCAATTCTTGCGGCCAAGCCGACTGGTTCATGAAGTTGCTCCACCACCTCGTGGTGTCCTCCTGCAATTTTACGCCGGTTCGCAGCGCTTGTTCGTAACTCTTCATCGCCTGATCAAAAAGTTCCGTGCCCGCGGCTGCTCCCTCCTCCGCCTGTCGTGGTTGATGTGATTGTTGCGAATGCTGTGAAGTGCTTTTACCTTTGTTTTTCATTTTCGCTCCCTTCAATGCTTGTGTTGGCGGCTTTGTTGCGGTTCAAATTCTTGTAGCCTGTCCCCTATAAATTGTGCGTTTGAACAATTCTTCCCGTGAGTAGCCTTGTCTTTTAAGGCTGGGTGATTTTCGGTTGGCAGACGGCGCTAATTGCCGTCCTGATTAGCCTTTTTCCCGAACTTCAATTTATGTTATCCGAACCGGCCCCCTTCGTCAAGAATTTTTTGTGCGTTCGCACAACACCTGCTAACTATCTTGCACCTATCGCTTTTTGGTTCGCCGTGACTTTGCACGGGGCCTTGTGCCCGCTTTAGCCAGCTTCGTTTCCAAATTGCCAAGCTGTTGTTCGAGGTGATTAATTTTCTTTTGAAGCTCCAATCGTTCTGCTTCCTGTGGGGATGTCCCGGTGGGTGCCTCAGCATTTCCACCTAGTCCGCCCATGAAAGGCATGGTAAAAGGATGAAGCATTGCTCGATTCCAATTTGCCAGGGAAGAGTATAAAGCTCCAAATCCATCACCTCCCCGCAACTGCTCCTCGAATTGTTTTTTATATTGCAAAAACATCGATAAAGCTTGGTCAAAGTAACGTTCCAGGAAGTCTTTGGCCATTTGGTCATTGACCCGGATTAAGCGGCTTAGCAGAGCTACGGGAAACATATCAATCTTCTCCGCGTCCAGTTCCAAGATAATCTGTGCCAGCACCTTGGCCGTAATATCAGTCGAGGTCTTGGAATCGGTCACCCGAATATCATGCCCCTCGCGAACCAAGAATCTGATATCCTCCAACGTCAAGTGTTGGCTTCGTGTTACGTCGTAATACCTGCGATTAGGATACTTGCGTATTTCGAGTTTTCCACGAATGGGTTCGGCATCTTCAGGCATAAGGGATTAATTGCTCTTTGTGCAATGGCGCAATTTAAGCCATTTTCGCCTCGCACGTCAATTCGAAACGGACCATTAACCCGCGCTGGTAATTCATATAATTCTTATATTATAAGCTGTTTATACAAATTTAATGCCTTAATGCACATCAACCTCATCAGGCTTACTTCAATTGTGCAATCGCACAATGAAACGTTGACACAAAGACTGAACAACTTTATTTTTCATTACTAACATATTCGATTGGCCCCCCGGCCAATCACCTAACGAAAGAACTTAACATGAACATCAAAGGTAAAGTTGCCGTGATAACAGGGGCGGCGGGGGGCATCGGTCGTGCAACAGCGATGGAACTCGCAAATCGGCAGGTAGGATCTTTGGCTCTGGTGGACAAGACGGAAGCAGTCCATGAATTAGCCAGGGAAATCAATCAACTTCACGGTCGCACCATGGCTGCGGGGTATACCGGAGACGTAACGGAAGAGACTTTTCGCAGTTGGGTATATCGCGATCTCTATGAGAAGCATGGGATTGTAAATATTTGCATTCCGGCAGCGGGTATCACGCGGGACGGTTTGTCGGTGAAAATTGATAAGCAGACCGACTCCGTTGTTATATATCCTGGCAAAACGTTCCGGCTGGTAACCGAGGTAAATTTGATCGCGCCGGTTTATTGGGCTTTGGAACTGGTCGCTGGAATCGCGGATTATCGCCATAAAAACGGGCTGAAACGCTGGAATCACACCGAAGGATTACAGGGAACGATTATTTTTATCGGCTCAGTTTCTTCTCAGGGAAACAAAGGCCAGCTTAGTTACTCCGCCACCAAGGCCGGACTGGAAGGCGCTGCCTCAACCTTGATGGCAGAAGCCATTTATCATGGCGTACGTTGCGGTGTTATTCATCCCGGCTTCACCGATACCCCAATGGTTCGCGCGTTGGGCGAAGATTATATTGAGCAGAATATCATTCCCCAGACACAGCTCCGCCGGTTGATTCAGCCGGAGGAAATTGCTGATGCTATTTGCTTTATGATTTCCAACTCCGCCGTCAGTGGCTCTCTTTGGGCCGATGCCGGCTGGCGTCCAGCGGCGTAACTGCCCGTTTTTGATTGCGTTCTCCGCGTAATTTTGTTATCAAAATTACGCGGAGCCGCTAACCACCCAAGCACTTATCTGGATATTTTTTATTCAGATAGGCGACCGTTTCACAAGTCCGGCAAATTATCGCCGGCTTGTTCTAAAGAAGGAGGAGAGTGCTTACCATGAAAGAATTACAAGGAAAGGTTTGTCTGGTTACCGGAGGAGCGCGTGGCATTGGCCGCGCCATTGCATTGGAAATGGCTGAACTGGGCGCCGATATTGTTTTCAATTATCAGAATTCCAAGGAGAAAGCGGAGGAAATCTGCAAGCTAATCAATGAACGCGGAGTCCGTTGCCGTTCCTTTGCGGTAAATGTCACTTCCGAGGCTGAAGTGAACCAAATGTTGCAGGAAACCAATGAATCGCTCGGCCCGGTCAGCATTTTGATCAACAATGCAGGGATCACACGTGACCGGACCTTTCTTAAAATGACCCGGCAACTGTGGGATGAAGTCATGAGTGTCAATCTGGATGGTTTATTCAATGTCACGCATGCCGCGTTGCCTTATATGATCACCCTGGGTTGGGGACGTATCATCAACATTTCTTCGTTCGTCGGACTTACCGGCAATTTCGGTCAGACCAACTATGCCGTAACGAAAGGCGGCATTAATTCCTTCACAATGGCTTTGGCTCGCGAAGTCGCTCGCAAAGGAATCACGGTCAATTCTGTCGCTCCAGGTTTTATTACCACCGACATGACTAAAGAAGTTCCAGCCACCACACTGGATCAGGTCCGCGCCATGACTCCCATTGGCCGGCTTGGTAATCCCGAAGAAGTCGCCAATGCCGTTGCCTTTCT
>JAQGPC010000208.1 GCA_028293285.1 Pedosphaera sp. | reverse complement strand
GCATGTTTCCGTGCTGGGATGAGCCGGTTTTCCGGGCGAGTTTTGAATTGACCGTCGTCGTGCCGGAGAAACATCTGGCCATTTCAAACATGCCGGTCGAACGCGAAAAAAAACTGGGTGACGGTTTGAAGGAAGTAAAATTTGGACGCACTCCATCCATGGCGAGTTATTTGGTCGTGCTCGTTTCGGGAGAACTTGAAGAGTTGAAAGGCGAAGTCGAGGGAGTGGACATTCGCATTATTACCACTGAGGGAAAGAAAGAGCAGGCGCATTATGCTCTCGACGCGACTAAAAAGGTGCTGGCCTATTATAACGATTATTTCGGCATCAAGTATCCCTTGCCCAAGCTCGACATGATTGCCATTCCCGGTGGATATACCGGTGCCATGGAAAATTGGGGGGCCATTACTTTCAATGACAGTCGTCTCCTTTTTGATCCAAAAACAAGTTCCCAGGAAACCAAGCAAGGCATCTTTGCCGTCGTGGCGCATGAACTGGCGCACCAATGGTTTGGCAATCTGGTGACGACGGCATGGTGGGACAATCTCTGGCTTAACGAAGGCTTTGCTTCCTGGATGGGCACTAAGGCGACCGATCATTTCAATCCCGAATGGCAGGTTTGGCTGAGTGCCGGAGCCGTCAAAAGCGGAGTGATGAGTGACGATGCGCGAAGTGCAACCCACCCAATCCAGCAACCAGTCAAGAACGAGAGCCAGGCCAACGATGCATTCGACCAGATCACTTATAAAAAAGGACAGGCGTTCCTGCGTATGTTGGAAAACTACCTTGGCGAAGAGGGATTCCGCCAGGGCATTCATCAATATTTGAAGGAGCATAGCTATTCGAGCACCACCACAGCGGATCTTTGGGGAGCCTTGGAAAAAGTTTCTGGCAAACCCATCAAAGCCATTTCTGCTGGTTGGACCGAACAGCCCGGTTTGCCGGTCGTGACTGTTAAAACAGATTGCGTGAATGGCAAGCAGGTTGTGACGTTGCAACAGGAGCGTTTCGCAGTGCAAGACCCGCACGCGAAACCATTACAGTGGAAGATACCCGTAGCCTTAATGGATGTAGCACAACCAAAGCAGGTGAGCTTCACCCTGCTGGAAGCCAAACCGACTTCAGTGACATTTGAAAATTGCAACAGTGTCATCAAAGCGAATGCCAGCGATGCTGGTTACTATCGGGTATCGTACGAGCCTGCGTTTTACACCAAAGTCAAAATCAATGAATTGCCGGCCATGGATCGGCTCAACCTGCTAAACGACAGTTGGGCCATGGTAGAAGCCGGCCGCGCTTCAGCATCGAGTTATCTGGATCTAGTCGAGTCCATTCGAGGAGAAAAGACTTTTGCGATTTGGAGCCAGATAATCTACACGCTCGGTTTGCTGGATGATTTGCAACGGGGTCAATCTGGCCGTGCGGCTTTCCGGGAATATGCCTGCCGGCTTTTGCAACCGGAGTTGCAACGCCTTGGTTGGGAATCCAAACCCGGCGAACCGAGCACAGATGCGCTGTTGCGCGGTTGGCTGATTGAAAGCCTGGGAACATTTGGAAATAGGGAAGTGATTTCGGAAGCCCAAACCCGCTTCGCAAAGTTTCTAAAAGATCCCGCAACACTCGCCGCCAACCTCCGTCCGCCCGTGTTTAGAATCGTCGGACGTTACAGCGACAAGAAAGTTTTCGAACAAATTCATGAACTGGCCCGCAAAGCGAAAGGCACCGAGGAAAGAGTGCTTTATTATCGCGCTATGGCCGGGACGCTTGATCCGGAACTGGCGAAGGCAACATTGGCAATCTCATTGACCGACGAAAGCGTTCCCCAGGAAACAACGCGGCTGGTTTCCCAAGTGGCGCAATACAGCGAACAACCGGAACTGGCGTGGACCTTCACTCAACAGCACAGCAAGGAACTTTTGAGTCGCGTAGACGGTTTCCGGCGCAACGGCTTTGTGCCCTCCATCCTTGGCGCATTCTCAGATGCAGCGCGCGCGGACGAATTGGAATCCTATGTAAATACAAACATTCCTGACGGCAAGATAAAGGCCAAAGAAGCGGCCGAAGGAATTCGCCTCAAGGCCGCGCTGAAAAAACGTGAACTGCCCGTCGTCGATCAATGGATTACGAAGCGGATGGAGCCGATGAAGGTTCAGTGAGGTTACGGTTTCGTCTTCAGAGGCGCAGCTTCACCTAACTGAAGCAATAGATCCCTCGCCGTTTTTCGAGCGCCCCAAGTATTGGTGGTTTGGTTGCTGAACTGAACCAGGATAGGAACGGCAGGTTTGGCGGAAGAGCCCATGTCGCGCAAAGTGGAAAAAGCGAGGTGCATGGGAAATGCATCGCTTCCTGTTCCTGTGGTCTTATTGAGGAAATTGGTGATGGCGGGGAGGAGGGAATCAGGATTGTGTTCAATCTTCCATAAGGCTTGAGCGGCCAGGAGGCGATCAAGATCATGCGCCCTCGGCTGCTGGCTGATCTGCTTCAGTTTAGGAACAGCGGTTTGGGCGGCAGGCCCAAGGTCGCCAAGAAACAAAATGGCAGTTTCGCGCGCATTCAAACCGAAGATGGAGAAAGTTTGAGGCGGCGGCAAGTGGACCTGGAGAAAAACGTTATCAGCAGAACCTTTGGCGTTGAGTTCAGCGAGTAATACCGGCAGTGACGATTCGGGTTTTGCTTTTACTTGAGCGATTGTTGTGGC
Organism: Pedosphaera sp.; assembly: GCA_028293285.1. GTDB lineage: Bacteria > Verrucomicrobiota > Verrucomicrobiia > Limisphaerales > Pedosphaeraceae > Pedosphaera. The sequence goes on along the minus strand of JAQGPC010000208.1, from coordinate 2,877 downwards.
GGCCAGAATTCGAATGACACCGGATCGATTGGTGGTCAGATTTTCCAGGAAAGGCATGGCGTTACTCGCGGATGGACCAATTTTCATCAGAATTTGCATGGCCTGCACTTTTTCTGAATGTGCCGGAAGTTGAAGGAGCTCGAGCATGGCGGGAACCAGTTTTTCGTCGTTGGAACCAATTCCAGCAAGGGCACCGAGGGCATTGCCGTGCAATTGGGGATCCCTCAGGGCTGAGAGAAGTTGCGGCACGGCCTCGGTGGCTTGCGGGCCGATTTGGCCCAAGGCAAGAATGCCATTATACGGAGTTCCTTGAGGATGATTTTTGACGAACTCCATCAGAGGACGAACGGCAGGAGTGCCATTGGACCCGAAGCGGCCGAGAGCCAGAGCCGTGCAATCCTGAATACTTACATTTTTATCCTTCAGCAGCTTAGTAAGGATGGAAAGCGCTTCAGGAGATTCATAGCCAACACCGCCTAACGCGCCGACAGCATTGCATCGCCATAAATGGTCGCCATTGGAAAGGGCAATCCGGCCCAAATCCGGGATGGCTGAACCGGCATCGGAGCCCAACTCCATGAGCCAGCCGGCGGCGGTGGCTTTATTCCCGAGGATGTCGACTGGGCTGAGTTCGTAATGTTTGATCTGGAAAGAGCGGGGCAATAACCGCCAGGCAAACCAGGCAGCTTTGTTCACAGAGTTGGGAGTTCGTTGTAATGCTTTGACAAGGTAGGGAGTCGCATTCGTACCGAAGGCACTTACCACATCATTACCGGGGTGTGAACCGCCCTGGCTGCGGTTCATCCAGTGAGTAATTGAAATTCCTTGGTAGGTCGGTTCGGTGCGACGGCGCAAGGAGGCAAGAACGAGTGTGGCCACAACTGCCACAATGAGAATCAGTAGAAACTTGAGCGCTCTTTGTCGAAAGCGACTCGGCAGTGACGGTTTGGTGTCGGGTGTCGGCATCCTTTAATGCAATTTCCGGCTTCGACAACAGAATGAACGGAAACTGTGATTCACGTCAACGGTGGAAGCGAAGGTACTTTGTGCTCTGCTCGCATGGTTCTGAGTGTTATAGTCCAAGTTATGAACAGAGTGATTGTCGGTTGCCTGATGTTCACGGCGATGCTGCTGTCGTGTGTTGAATTACGGGCGTGGAGTGGCGCGGGCCACATGGTGATCGCAGCGGAGGCCTATAAGGAACTTTCACCGGAACTGCAGACGAAGGTAAGTGAAGTGCTGAAGTCGCATCCTGATTACACGAAATGGGAGAAGGCTTACCAAAAGGAAAGTTCGTCCGGTCTTGCTTTGGGGCAATATGTATTTATGCGGGCAAGCACCTGGCCCGACGAGATTCGCCGCGATGATCGCGGAGATGTCCATTCACACTGGCATTACGTTAATTATCCCTTAATCGGGCCTGCATTCGCCTTCCAATCTGGTCCGGCGACGAACGACGACATTGTATTTGGCATCATCCAGAATGAGAAAGTATTGACAGAAGCAGGAGCATCGAAGGAAGCCCGCGCGGTGGCGTTATCATGGCTGATTCATCTGGTTGGAGATATCCATCAACCCTTGCACTGCGCCGTATTGATCAATGACACTTATCATCTGCCTGCCGGTGACAAGGGCGGAAACGATTTCTACATAAAGCCAGCCGATGAACCAATACGCCTCCATAGTTTATGGGATGGTTTGCTCGGGAAATCATATGACCCACGCCCCTCGGCTAATTACGCCATTCAAATTCTCTCAGAACATCCCCGAAAATCATTGGCTGAATTAGCGAAGAACAAGACCGCGAAGGATTGGAGTTTGGAAAGTCGAACCATTGCACTTGAGCGGGGTTACTTGCGCGGCAAATTGGCTGGAAGCAAAACTCAAGAGAGCGCCCCGCCCTTGCCCAGTGATTATACCAAGAATGCAAAAGTAATAGCGGAACGCCGCGCGGCCTTGGCAGGATACCGGCTGGCAGACGAACTCAGGCATTGGCTCCAATAAGTAATGAAAGGTGTGGAGCACTCTTTACGCCCAATATATTCCGCTCCCCTTCCTACTTTTTCAACCGACCCAATTTCTTAAATATCAACCCGCCAATTTCCATTGCTGGCGGCACCTTAAGCCACAACGCCAAGCCCCAATAAACCAGGCTTGCCGCTATCATCGGCACAAACACCGCCCCGATCCTGCGCCAGATTCCCACATGCCCGATCTGCCGTTCCCAGACCTGACTCAACCCCCACGTGACCAAAGCCGCCACCGTTGCCGCTCCGAGAATTGCACCTATAATTTGCCTCAACGTGCTTAGTTCCAAACTTCCCAGCTTGCGACGAAGCGCATAAAACAGAAAGAACACATTGCAACAAGCGCTGATCGTATTCGCAATGCCCAATCCTCCCTGCCGGAATGGCCCGATTAATATCAGTGCAAATATCAAATTCAACGCCAAACAAAAGATGCTGATCTTCATTGGTGTTTTCGTATCACCCAACGCATAAAACGCCCGCGCCATGATATTGTTCATCGAAAAAGCCAGCAGCCCCGGTGCGAGGCAAATCAGCGCAAACGTCACCCGCTTGGTGGATTCTTCATGAAACTTCCCGTGTTCGAAAAGAAGACGAACCATCGGCTCCGCGAGAAAGAATAATAAAATAGACGCCAGTAAATTAATGAAAATTAAGTGGTCGAGCCCTTGATTCAATGTTGTTTTAAATTCCGCAAATTTCTTTTCCACCGCCAGTCCCGAAAGCGTCGGCAATAGATAAGTCGCCAAAGAAACCCCAAACACTCCTTGTGGCAATTCCAGCAGCCGCACCGCATATTGAAACGAAGCCACAATCGTCGGGTCCACCCAGAACGCCATTCCCTGCGTCA
>JAQGPC010000205.1 GCA_028293285.1 Pedosphaera sp. | reverse complement strand
CCTCGGTGGTGGAACGACCTTGGCCGACTTCCAGCACGGCCAGGAGCCGACGCAACAGGGCGGCATCGTGAGTGTGAGCCAATTCCTTTTCCAGCGTTCGGAGTTGCGCCGGGGTCAAAGACCATCCATTCATGACGCACCCTCACCCGTTCGCCTGCAGGCGTCAATTCAGGTTGTGACATTAATTATGGCTACCTGCTTAGGGAAGGCACAGAACCTAAAAAGCGACCAGATCCGCAATTATTACCACTGACGAGCGAAAGCTCCTTGTTCATTTTCGTCCCCTGCCGCAGCGGCTTGTGAACACGGAGAGAGCTTGGCTTGGTAAGAATCTCGACTCTGGCGCAATATCCCTATGAAAGACGACATGGTAGACTTCTTGAACCTGAAACGCCTTCCTGCACGGCTTACCACGACGCAAACCGCCTTGCTCCTAGGTTTCCAAGAGCATGACATCCCTGTGATTGTCCGCGTCAATCTGCTCAAACCATTGGGCAACCCCGTCCCCAACGCGACGAAATACTTCGCTGCCTCTGAAATAGAGAAACTTGCAGCAGATCGCACCTGGCTAAACAGAGCCACCAAAGAGATGTACGGTCAACCGCCTTGAGCCCGTTGATAATCCACGTCCGAAACCGCAAAAACATCCATGAAGGGACCGAAGGTGAGGACCGCCAAAAGTTTCATAGCGGACACGGACAGCGGACTTGGCGGCGGATTGTTGCATTGGCGGCCAAAGGGAACGGCATTAGCCAGGACAAAACAGCGGTTTGAGGTAATTGATCTCCTCGGTGGACAGGGTCCTCGCATCTTTGGCCCCAAGATATTTGGCCAAATAGTGGGTGAGGTACCCGTACTGGCCTTGGGGTCCGGACGAAAAAGAATGTTGCCATAGGCCGAACCGACACCAGCGTTGCACGGCCCGGACAGCTTGTTGCCGTTGTCATCCCCGGTAACATTGAAGCGCCAATCCCACTTGTTTGAGGTTCGAGACACAGTGATCGAGACCGCCTTTTGCTTCGCTTTGGCGAGCGCGGGCAACAACATCGCCGCCAGAATGGCAATAATGGCAGTGACGACCAAAAGCTCAATCAGCGTGAAGACTGCTTATCAAAAATGGATGGTTTTCAATATTCAGTTCAGCTTTCTGACTAATGAACTTGGTTGTTGTCATAAGAATGTCGCAGTCAATCGTTCCTTCATTGCGCAGGGATAGGTGCCGTCGTCCATGGGCTTGAAGCTGGCGCGTAATCCTTGTGCCAATAGACACTCTTGATGTCTTGCAGGCGCAATTTACTGACGTGGCCATCAATGTATCCCATGTCAATCGCGCCTGGGATGGTTTGATTGAATGCCGTCTTGGCACCATTCAACAATGGATGCCGGGCTACCATGACGCGGTTCATCGCCACCGGAATGTCACTGGCATCGCCCTTGATCAAATCCAATCCCACCGTAGGCACATCGGTGATCCTGATCCACGCATCGAGCCAGACCGCGTCAAAAAAAATTGGCGTCATATCGGGGCGCTTTATGGATGACTCCTTGTCGAAATAATAACCGGTGGTGGCAAGAGTGGGTGAGTTGACATACAACCAGCCATTCATCCCATAGCTGCCAATGTTTTCGTTTGGGTCGGTTGAACCGCTAAACAAATTCCAATCCCAACAAGCGACCGCATTTCCCTTGGCAAGAGCGATATTTGCCTTGCTGCGATCCGGAGCCACTGGACAGGCACGAACCTTATGTACTTTGGACTGGTATGCTGCGAGCGGCTTCATCCACAACGAGTAGGCAGTCCCGCCATAATCAATTCCCGTTCCGCTATTGTCGTCGACATACATCGTGTACGTCAGATTCAACTGCTTCAAATTGCTGATGCAGTTGGCTTGTTGCGCCTTGGCTTTGGCCTTGGCGAGGGCGGGAAGCAACAGGCCCGCTAAAATTGCAATGATGGCAATGACCACGAGCAGCTCGATAAGCGTGAACGCCCTCGCACCCATCGCAATTCTACTCCCACCTCTCTCGTACTTATTATTCATTCAATCTGTCTCCTTGGTTGTCACGGGAAACCGCGTGGCGTTAATTTTTCAGTGGCAGCCGGAGTTTTCACTCCGGCCGCCTGAAAGCCCAACTCCAGATACCATTACTGCGCTTGCAAACGGAAGAACTTCTGTGGTCCGGTCGGCGACACAACAAACGGTGATGTGGCTGAAAAGTTCGTCGTCCACGGCCCGATCACATTGGTCGCTTCCAACAAGCTCCAGCCGGCCGGCCAGGCCAACGTGAGCGTCGTGCCATTCCAACTGTTCGTCAGCGGAATCGGTGCCGTGGCTCCACCAATTACAGTGATGCTGCCGGAAGCTGTCGTTTCCGAAAGCGCACCCGGCTGACCGGTCCACGAGGCGGGGAAGTTCGCCGGATAAGCACTGTTCAACTGAGCAAACGTGTAAGCGCCCACACCGAGGCTCGTGCCCGCTATTGTCACGGTCTTGAAGGTGTGGTTGCGCGTCAGGTTGAAACGCCCATTGAGAACCAACGCTCCATTGGTGTTACCGATATTATAGCTGGCCTGGATTGCGCCGTTCGTTGCCACGGTAATGGTGTTTGTGCCCAATGAACCCGCCGCACTGCCAACCAATGTTCCGAGCAACACATTCCATTTGCCCGTGAAAGTGTTATTGACCCCGGCGATATTCAGTGAGGCAACGTTCGCCGGAATAAAAGTCGTGCCAGAGTAAGCGCGATACTCCACCGTGCCGTTACCCGTCAGCTTCGCATCCACGCGAATTGAGCGCGAGCTGGTATCGTCCGCCGCGTAGATGGGCGTGTTGGAAATCACATTCAGTTCGCCGCCAATCACGGTGCTGCCGCCGGAATCCACGAAGTTCAGGATTTCACCACCGCCCATGATCAATTTCGGGAAGTTCACCACGCCCCCGTTGGAGCTTTTCAAAATCACAGCACCAATGCCGCTGCCGGCGATGGTCGTGTTGAACACACCATTCCCCTCAACTCGCAATGTGCTTCCTGGAAACGTTGCACTCGCCGCACCCGCAGGAGTGCGCAAGCCCGCATTGCCAATTACGTAATACGAGCTACCCGGCTTCGACGCTGCGGAAACCGAGGCCGCCAGGCCGTCACTCCAGCCGGAAGGAGTTTCCCAACTCTGACCGCTGGTTTGCACCACCGAGTTGGTGATCGCTTCCGCCGGGCCAGCCGGATTCACTGTCAACGTCACCATCGTGCTCACCACCGGCCCGCCCGCGGGGTTGCTGACGACGACCACCAAATTCGTCGCATCTGCCAAAACAAGATTGCTGATCGTCAGCATCGATGAAGTCGCACCGCTGATGCGACCGCCATTGGCAATGTTATAAAAGTTCGCGCCATCAGTCATCTGCCATTGATAACTCAACGGCGATGTGCCGCTCGCCCCGACGCTGAAGGTGGCGTTTTGTTGCTCGTAAAGGTTCAAGGACACCGGCTGCGCCCAGATGACTGGAGCGAAGGATGAGACGCCCGAGCCGGCGGCATAAAGTGCTTCAAGTTGGGATTGCGTCAGTGATTTGGCGTAAATAGCCACCCCATCAATCGCGCCATCAAACTGGCGATTTCCGCCAGAGAATCCATCGTCGCCAATCAAACCGGCAGCAGAAAAGCTCTGGTTCACGTGCGTATAGTTTTGTGACGAAGAGCGCAACCCATTTGCGTCGAATATGTACACCGTTGCATTGGTCGGCGTGATGACAAGCGCCACGTAGGACCATTGTCCGGGCGTCGGCGCGATCTGTGAATTCCAGAGAAACGTTCCCCCTTCGTTATTCCAGGTATAGCCCAGCGTGCGGTAACCATTGCCGTCCAGATTAGCCGTGAAGTTCAACCCGGCAATCGTGCCACCGCCTCGACAGAAAATCAGGCCGGCATTTGCCGCCGGAGCGCCGGGATTGATCCATGCAGACAGTGTCACAGTGTTCGTATTCAGATTCAGAGCCGGAATCGTCACGTGCGCTTCCGGTGTGAAACCAAAAGTGCGAACTGCATTGTTAGTCGCATCAAATCCCGGTAAGCCGTCACTCGGGCGAGGACCGGCAATTCCATTGAAACCGTTTTGCACGATGTAACCATAAGTGCCATCAAGGTCACCGGCGTAATCAAACGCCAAGGCGTTGCTCGTGGTGGCATCGCTCATTTCATCAAACATGAACAACGCCGCTGGCCCGGCGGATGTTGCTGCTGCTTCGTAACCAAACGGCGCTGCCAATGTGAGCGCCGCCGGGCTGCTGGTCACCGAGCCGCTGACGTTGTTAATCACCACGTCGTAGTTGGCCAGATCCGCTCCGGAGACGTTGCTGATCTTCAAGACCGCCGTGTTCACGCCGGAATAATGGCCCCCATTGCTCAAAGCCACGCCGCCTTTGCGCCACTGGTAGCCGGGAGCATTGGTTGATTCAAGCTCCACGCTAAAGTGCGCATTGAAGCCGGCATACGCGCTGTCAGGAGCCGGCTGCTTTGTGATCACCGGCGAAAGCACCATGCTGGTGATGACCAGATCAATCGAGCCATTAGCGACGTTGTTGGTGAGATAACCCACAGGATTGCCGATGGTGGGGAGAATTGCTCCCAGCGTGGTTAACACATTGCCGCCGCCCACCAATCCGGGTGCGGCCGTGGTGTAGTTGATCAAAGTAATCTTTGCTGGCAGGGAGACTGGAGTTGGCAGTTCGGTGATATTGATGATGTTGGTCGTGCCGCTGGTGCCGAACGTGCCCACAGTGATATTGGTGGCCGAGAATTTGCCGATCAAGGTGGCGTCATTCAGCGTCAACGCGCCAGCGGAGGAATGTTGTGCGTTGGCTGCAGAAACATCCAACGTGGCGGCATTCACCGAGATGGACCCACTGGCATTGATCAAACCAACTCCGGTCACTGCGAGCGTTCCGTTGCTGACAATGGTTCCACCAGTATAAATATTCGAACCGGAGAGAGTCAGCATCTCCGCTCCCAACTTGGTCAATCCACCCACGCCTGAGAGGACGTTGGTGATCCCGGAATTGAACCCGCCGGTGTCAAACTTCAGCCCACCTGCAAGCAGATTGATGGAGTTCGCCCCGCCCGTGCCGGGAAAATTGCGGAAGAAACTTGTCCCTGCCGCCAATGCAGTGATCTTGCCGCCGTTGGCGTTGACCGTACCCGTGCTCGTTCCGCTCCGGGCGCGGGTGATGCCGATGGCAGAAATATTTCCACCGTTGAGATTGATGATGCCCGTTGCACCGTCATTGGGGCCACCCGCCAGTTGAATGACTTTCGCCGCCGCGCTACCAGCTTGAACCACAAAGCTGGCGTTGTCTTGAATCGTCAGCGTCCCAACCGGGGTTTGTCCTGCGCCTGATGTTCGTCCGAAAATAACATCGGTATTCCCGTTGGCTGCACTGCTGGTCCACGTGGCATTATCTTTCAAAATCAAGGTGCCTGAACCTGCGTTGTTCCCACCCACCCAAAGCTCGCGATTCACACCGCCGCTGATGCCTTGGTTTTGCGTGACGATGGCGTTCCCGGAAACGGTCATCACGTTGTTGGTGTTGTTGGCTGCTGCCGACCCGATGGTGTGCTTGCTCAAGTTCAGCGTGCCGTTGCTGACATTCCAAACCGCATTACCCGCTCCGATCCGGCTGTCCGTGCTGACTGTGGTTGTCCCACCGCTGATGGAGACAACACCAAAGTTCGCGGTGATTTGCAGGTTGGCGAGATTGACGTTCCCGCCACTTACTGAGATGACTCCATTGCTGCCGGTGGCCCGCATGGTGGATGCCGTCAAATCGCCGTCCGTGACCGCAATGGTTCCCGCCGAAGCATCCAATGTAGCTGCACTAACGACGTCACCCAGCCCAATTACGGCGGTTGATCCGGCGATGTTGTTGATGCCGGTATCTCCGGTCGTCGGAACTCCGTTTCCGAATGGGGTGGCGGTATTCGTCCAGTTCGCCGCATTCACGAATGAGCTGGACGCAGTGTTGGTCCACTGAAAGGTCGCCGCCGGACTGGAACTGGCAAGCAACAAGGCCGCGGCGCCAGTCAGGCTCGCGAGGATGATAGGGTTGAGTTTGTTGGTTGGTTTCATGGACGAGCGATTGGATGGGTTAACGCAAGGGTGCTTATCACCCGCAACGGGGTGACAGCTTTGCTCACTTTTGGACAATGCAAACACATAGGGTGATGCTTATGATCATCCCACCAGTCTGCCAAAAGCGTCCATTACACGTTAGTGTAACGATCTTAAATGCAGGAGGAATGTTTGATGAACAATTCGGAAAATCACTGCGCTTCAACTCGCGCATCGCTTCACGAGGGCATTTCTTTATTGGGTTTAATGCAAGGTAAGAGAACGAAGCTTCCCGCCATTACACGAAGGTGTAACGACAACAACAATCCACCGGCAGCAGCATCATTTACCGAGAAATTTCACCACCGCTTCAGTCCGCGAACTGACCTGAAGTTTTTCATAGATATTGTGACAATGCTTCCGAACCGTCTCAATGTTCACGCCTAGCATGTCGGCAATTTCTTTGTATGGCAGCCCCTTTGAAAGCAACTCCAACACCTCGCGTTCGCGAACTGAGAGAGGATGCTCCTTGCCGGAACGGGACGGTTGATGATGAAAATGCTGCACAATCTTGCGCGCGATCAAACTGTTCAACGGTGAACCGCCTCGCCCCGCATCGCGCAAGGCTTCGAGTAATTTGTCGCCAGTAGCAGAACGCCCTTTGAGCAGATAGCCAACTGCTCCCGCCAGCAACGATTTGAAGATCGCATCCGCATCTTCATAAACCGTGAGCATCACGAATTGTGTGCCGGGCAGCAGCGCCTTGAGATGCCGCACGCAATCAATACCGCTCATCTTCGGCAGATTGATGTCCATCAAAACCACATCGGGCTTGTGGCGCGGGATTTCCTCCAGCGCATTCTCCGCCGACCGATGGCAACTCACAAACGTAAAGCCATTCGCCTGCTGCAACTGATGCGAGAGCTGCTCGCGCGCCACATTGTCGTCTTCCACCACGCAAACGCGCACCGATCGCAATGACGTCGCGTCGGGAGCCGGTTCTGATTTGGCGTTGACCATTTTCATGATTCTTGTCACGAAACTCCGTTTACGCCAATTACACGTCCGTGTAACATTTCGCTCGGTACAAACAAGCGCACCGTCGTTCCTTTGCCCGGCTGATTATCGAGTTCGAACCGTCCTCCGATGCTTTCCAGCCGCCGCCGCATGTTCGGCAACCCATTGCCATCCCGCGAGACTGAACCCGGATCAAATCCCTTGCCATTGTCGGCGATGGCGATGCTCAATCCCGCCTCGTCCAGTTGCAATATCAAACGGACTTCCGTCGCCTCGGCATGAGTGACCGCGTTCTGCAATGCTTCGCGCGTGGCGAGCAGCAGATTATGCCGAATCTCCGCACTCAATGGCACCGCCGGCAAAACCGTCGGAACATCCAGCACACATCGCACGCGCGCCAGCGTCAAATGCTCCTGTGCGAACTGACTGAGATAATTCGCCAGACTTTCCAGCGAATCGTGGCGTGGATTGATGGCCCAGACAATTTCATCGAGCGACTGGATCGTCCGCCGCGCCGTGGCGGGAATCAGGCCAAAGTAGCGATTCATTTCCTGCGCATCACTCTGTCCCTCCACCCGCTGACTCAAGAAAACAATCTGCGCAAGATTCGCGCCGAGGTCGTCATGCAAATCTTTCGCGATGCGCGAACGTTCCTGCTCCAACGCACTCCGACGCTCGGTCTGTTCACGCAATTGGATTTCCGTCGTCAATTGTACTGTTCGCTCTTCTACCTGTCGTTGCAATTGATTGATCCAGACAAGCGCCGCCAAAATCACGCACGCCATTCCCCCCATCATCATGAGTGCCCTCTGCACCGTCCACCACGATGGTTTTGCCAAGACCACCAGGTCCGCCGCCGAACGTGTCAGAATCCGCACTGCCGCGACGCGTTGCCCCAGTTCCGCGTACGGCGCAGGATCAACCTGGCAAACCCCCGTCACACGCAGCCGGCTGCCGGGAGCAATCGCCAGTGCCGCCGCTTCCTTCACCGGAACGAGCACTTGCAGCGTCCGGTCGTTCCACTCCAACGCCATCACCACCTGCGTGCCGATGGAGTTTTGTCCGAGCAGCACTCCTTCCACCACAATCAATTGCGAATCTGCGCGCCCGTCATTCACTCCATTTACTGTCGCTTCATAAAGTTGCACCGGATTTCCGCTGCCGATTTTCTTCACAGTCACTTCGGTCAACACCGGCGAGTAATTCCGTGTCTCGGGAAAGCCAATTACTTCCACCCGGTCGCCCGGCGCAAATCTCAAATCCGCCCGCACCGGCGCATTTGTTTGCTGCGTGCGCCAGAACAACCAGCGCGACCGCCCGAAACGCGCGTCGAGCACCACGTCTTCCTTCAAAATCGCCATCGCCCCCCCGTTGGTGTCCTGAAGAAATAATTTCTGATTCTCCTGCAACGTCACGACACCCTGAACCTTCACGCGATGGTATGATTCACGCGGCCCGCTCAAGCTGAGCAGGCTGCCAATCGGTCGCACCGGCAAAGTGGCAGGATTCACCGGCGGCTCGATGACGTCCACATGCTCCAGTGAAGGAATTAACAGATGGATTCCTTGAATCCGACCGCGATCATCCAATGCCGTCACGCCCACGCCGCGCACCCGCACCGCCGCGTCCACCAAATTTTTTACCAATCCCGCTGCGCCCGCGCTCATGCTTGCCGTCACTTCGCGTCCATAACAGATCAACAATAGATGCGCGCCATCGGTCGAACGCACCACACCCTCAACTTCAATCCATTGCGCATCCGTCCGCCCGCTCATCAATTGACTCAGCGACATCCGCTCCGGCTCGGGCCATTTCCCCTTGCCCAGCACCGTGACGCGATCTGCCGACACCACCGGATTACCGGCGTCGCCCAAACCACCCCAACCTTCCACCTCGATGTAGTAGCCCGGCTCGGTGACTTTGCGGCTCTCATTCCCTTGGAACGCCACTTCTACTCCCGCCGTATCATCTTGCATGAAGGCGCCAAACAATTCCGTCACCACCCCGCGAAATATCACATGGGGTCGCTGCTGTAATTGCTCCTGCGTCAGTCGCCGAATCTGCTCAATCTTCGTCAATGTGCCTAGAACTGGCGCGGCGCTCTTTGCGGTCGTTGCACCTGATTGAACTTTTCCATCCCGTGATTGCGTTCCCGTCAAAGTCACTGCGTCCCGTCCAGCTGCCCATAAACCTGCGGCCACCCACATCCCTTGATCATTGAACGCACCGCGACACAAGCCACGCACCGTCACGCGCGTTCCGGTCGGCGGCAATGTAAGTAAATCTGTCGCTCCACGCCAATAAACCCGCATCGCTGAACCCGCATCACCAACGTCGAAAGAAATTTCCCCGTCGCCAAAACGCCGATACCGCACCTCCCCCTCGACTTCCACCCACTTCAAATCTTCCCGTGCTGTCAGTAGTTGCTCGATAACAATCTGCTCTGGCATTGTCGCAGCTTTCGCCCCGCGCATTTGCACCGAGCCATTGGTAAGCCAAACTTTTCGGGAACTCCACGCGCTTGACCCCACAAAAGTGACAGGTTGCCCCGGTTGCAAATTTTCCTCTCCAGTCATGGCCGAAATTTCCATGCAACCCGAAGCATCCGCGACACTCCACTTGTTGGTTGCACCCGTGCGCCCCACCGCCACGGCTTCGATTTTCACGCGATAACCGTCACCGGCCCGCGCCCGCAGCGCGATCAATTGGCTGATATTGGTTACGGCCGTTTCCGTCGGAGCTGCGTACTGCCATTGAATCCACGAGGCGCAAGTCTCCCGATTACTCGGTTTGTCGAGCCACTTGGTTTCCATCCGGCCATCAAACAATTTCACAGCCAGCTCCGATGGCGGATTGTCGCCCTGTGCGGTGATGGTATCGGTGAAAATGGGAATCGGTTCGAGATCATCCTCCGTCGCGCCCATGGGTTCGATTTCGGCCAACTGCACTGAGTTCGCCACCTTGGGATCGTGCACCACATCAATTTGCAGCCGGTAAATCTCAAACGCCGCCGGTTTGCTCACCGCAAACACGCGCCGCTGATGGCGCTCGGGAAAAACCTCGCTCTTGCGCGTGTCCAATGTCGTCCAGGTCCTGCCGCCATCGTTTGAACCGAGCAGCCGCCAGTCCTGCGGGTCGCGTTGCGGGAAATCATTCGCCGAAGTCAGCGCGTATTGCTGTACCACTTTTTTCAACCGATCCGCTGTTTCCCCCCTCAAAATAACGCCAAAGAAAACTAAAAAACAAAGCAGCACCACCCACCCACGTCTTCCCCGCCAACAGACGCGCGCGCGCAAAGCTTGTTTGTTGAGTTCAACAGGCTGCATGATCAATCCAAGTGTAAGCGGCAATCCGCAACCACTTCAATGCCTATTGAAGTTGCACCTTGAAATACCTCTGTGGTGCGCCAGGAATCACAACGAACGGCGATGCCGCGCCGAGATTCGTCGTCCACGGTCCGAGCACATTCGTGGCTTCGAGCAAAAGTCCGTTGCCCCACGTCAGTTGCAAATTGTTGCCCGTGTAGCCGACCCCCAGCGTCACCGGCGGTGACACGGCGGGTTGCAGCACAATGATGTTGTCCACCCGCAACGTTCCCGAAGCCCGCGCCAGCGTGCCGACAAAATTCGTGGGCGAAACCCACAACCCTGCCGACCACATCCGGGAAAACGCCGTCCCCGCTGCCGCACCATTTAAATCCACCGCCACGCCACCCGCCGTCAGATTCGTCACTTCCATCGTTGCGGTGAGAGTCGCATCGTCCAGCGTCACTGTGATGCGATACCAGTCAGCAGTGTTTCCCGCGACGCCGCTGGAATAAGTTGCCCCGCCTGCAATCAAATCGCGAAAACCGAAATAGGAAATGCCGCCGCTGTCATTCACGCCGGCAAACACGCCGCTCTCGCTTTGGGAAAACAGGCCATCGTGATTCGCATCCGTAAATCCGGCCACACCGGCCTTGTTGCCGCCAGGTGCGAACAAATCGAAGCGGAACTTTTTCCCTAGCACCACGTTCGTGTTCGCGCCGATATAAGCGTTGCCCGAATCACCCGAACCCAGCGCCTGACCGCCTTGATACAAACCCGATGCCGTGGTGGTAACAATCGCACCTTTGCCACCGCTCGTGGATTGTGACCAGCCTTGCTGCCCAATGAACTGGGCATTGGTGGCGCCGGTGGCTGTTGTATTCGCAACATTGCCCGGCAAATAGAACGGCAACTCGAAATCAAAACCAATCTCGGACGGTTGATTCGTGGGTGGTTGATAAACATTCGTCGGACTTTGATAAAACCATGCAACGATTCCACCTTCCACCGCTGCCGAGACTGCGAGCACATTCGTTTGTGTCACCGTGCCGACCCCGAGATTGGAACTGTTGTCCCGGATGAAATCAGCCTGATACGTCACGTTGGAACTCAAGAAGCTCAACGGAATGTTCCAGCTTCGTGCCGAGCCGAGATTCATCGCCGAGACAAACCAATCCGTCCCTTTGCGGCGCGCGAACACCGCCGTCTGCCCGATCTGACTTTGCTCCAGAACAATCGTCTCGTCCCACATCCCGGGAACATTTTTGACCAACAAGGCAAACGGGCTTTGCGCCACCACATCCGAACGCTCGGCAATCGTGATCATCGGCCCTGGCATCGCGATCATCGAAGCAACTTCGAAAGCCACCGTCCGCGAACCACGCAATCCGCCTTGCAACGCCAACGGCGTGAAATCCGCCGGCCCGGCGAGAAACCGCACAAACGGCGGGACTGAATGCGAGAACGGCCCGGGGTATTGTTCCTTGCCAAACACACCCTCAAACTGCAGGAGGTTTGGATACGTGCGGAATTGCCCGGTCGGCTTGGACGTGCCGTGAAAGTTGGCGACGAGTTTATACGCCGCCGCTTCTCGCAAAATGTCTTCCTGCAATTTCACGCGCTCCTTCGCTGCCGCGCTGACCGAGCTGTAATCGAAGAAGTCCGCCTTGAAGCCCGCCACTCCGTAGTTGGTGAGTTGCTGGAAAAACGCAGTGCGCTGCGCCTGCGAGTTCAGTTCCGACGATCGCTTCCACAATAGCACCTTCACGCCGCGCGCAGTCGAGTAATTCACCACCGCCTGCACTTGCGACCACGGATTGCCGCCATTCCAATTCGCCCAGCCTTCATCCACCGTGTTGTATTCCCAACCCAACTGCGACGCCCAGTACGAATTCGTCATCGCGTTGGTGTAAGTGATTCCACCCGGCTGCGGATTCAGCCAATCCCAAACCGACCGTCCCGATGCCGCCCAACTTGTCGCTGCGCCTTGTGGAAATAAAACCACATCCGGGGCAGGCGACAAACTCTCCACCATGTCATTGTTCACGAGCGTATTCAAATCTGCCCCCACCATAATGATGTTCCACGGTGTATTCGTGACTGAAGCGTTCATCACCGCGCCGCTTGTGCCGTCCTGATTGGTCGGATAGGCCACGCGCAACTCGCGCCCTGGCGCATTGGCCGTCCTGGTTATATACGGATTCGGAAATGCTCCGAGATTTGCCTCCGTCAGCGCCACGAAACCGTTCTGGCCGGAGAGTTGAATCGTTACTGGCGGGCCGAGCGTGGCATTGGTCGCGAGGGCGGCAATGTCGGCATTGCCATACATGCCCTCGTAAACTGAATTTCCATTCTGCGACCAGACAACGCTGCTTTCGGAAATCACGAATGATGTGGATTCAGCAGTGACATTCCTGGTGCCGCTGCCCGTCAGTTCATAACGCAGCGCGACCCCATTGTTGAAAGTCCGCACGTTGAGCACGTATGAAATCCCCGAAGCCGGATGAAAGATGGCGATGACCTGTCCTTGATAATTGTTTGTGGCAAACGCATGAATCCCATGACGCGAAACAAACACCTCGTTCACAGCGTAATTGTTGGTTCCCAATATCACGATGCCGGCACCGAGATTCGTGCCGTTCACAGTCAAACCAAGCGCCGACGTCTCGATGACGGGCACGCCGCGATGCGAAACGGTGTACGTCAGATTGCTGTTCAAAACATCCACCGTCGCGACTACCTGACCATCAGGACTGGCAATCGAATTTGCGGCAATAACTTCGATGCTTCCGTCCAGCGCCAGACGATTCGTCCAGGTTTTGCCGGGGCCGGGCGATGGAAGATTCGCCGCCGCAAACCCTGCAACTGGCTGGTTGAACAATTGAAAACTATCGCCCGTTTGCAGCGCTGGCCCAACATTTACCACCGTCAGCGTCCCGCCACCAGTTAGTGTCCCGGTGCAGTTCAATTGGTCACAAGTCGGCGCGTCGGTGCGATTCAATTCCATCTGCACCGAGCCGCTGAGTGTCACGTCACCCTGAACTGTGAGAGTTCCAATCGAGCTACCCGGCTGAATCTCTGATCCCGCCGGAACACTCAACGCCCCGACAATTGTCCCACTGCCGCGCAGCAGTTGCCCGACGTTCAACGTCAATGTTTGATCCACACGCAAAAGCACATCGAACGACGCCCCGCTGGCGATGGAAATTTCGGCGCTGTTGGTGACTGAGCCGATCCCGCTCAGTGCAAAAACCCCGGCCTTGACCGCGGTGTTGCCGGTGTATGTTTGTGCTCCCGTCAGCGTCAACCGACCTGCGCCGGTCTTGGCCAGTGCCCCACTCCCTCGGACAGTTCCGTTAAATGTCTGCGCAGCCGGATTCGCAAAGATCACTATGGCGTTGTTGGTGATTTCACCGGTGACTCCACCGTTGCGGGAGATTCCATCGCCGAGTTGCAGTGCGCCGCCGGAGATGGTGGTATTGCCCGCGAAGGTATTCATCGCCGTAAGCGCGTTGGTGCCGTTGCCGGTTTTGTGCAGGGACAAGCCGCCCGCCCCCGCCAAAATCAAGCCTTGGAACACGCCGCCCGAAGTGTTGCCCGAGCCGATTGTGAGAACATTGTTCGTCCCGCTCTTGTTATTCCAAATCGTTCCGCCCCCGCCGCTGAGATTCCCAACAGCCAAATCCGAGCCATTCAAATTCAAAGTGCCGAAACCGCGCCCGGCATTGTTAAAAGTCAATGCCCCGCCGGAGCTACCCAGCGTTCCCGCTGCACTGATCTGCAAAGTATGCGGCGCTTCGATGACTGTGCCGCCGGTATAAGAATTAACCCCGGAAAGTGTAGCCGTGCCGTTTAGCGGCGAACTTGCTCCCGCGCCGATGCGCAACGCACCCGGCCCGCTGATCAACGCCGGAAAGCTGAATGAGTTTCCCTGCGGATCAATTTTCCCGCCGCCCGATCGCAATGTGACTTTGCCGCCTAGCAACGCGCTGTTGCCTGCCCAGTTCGCCACCTCGCCACCGTCGAGAAACAAATCCGTGCCGATGGAAACATAGCGACTTCCGCTCGTATTCTTAAAAGCCAGCACGCCACCGTTCGACAAAGTCAGCGAGCTGCCCGCGAACGTGTGATAGGCCGTGTCCTGCGGCGTGCGCAACGTACGACTGCTTGCCACGACGTAATGAGTCGTCCATAACGGGGCCGCGCCTCCCGCCCAATTCAAGCCACTTTCAAAACTACTCGTGTTCGCGGCATCGCTGGCATTCAGAAATACAACCGGACCACCGGGATTCTGTGTCGGCGGCACGAGGTTAACTATGAGAACCGAACCCCAACAGCCGAACGAATGGAGTGCGCCGTCAGGAGTTTGATCCCACCATTTGGACCAGGACAGATTGTCGGACGAGCGACGCACATTCCATGCAGCATTGGCGTTTAGCTGCAACCACAGTTGATACGAGCTTTGCAGGCCGCGCTGGTTCATGAACTTCACCATCCAGCGGACAAAGATGCCGTTGAAGCCGCCAAGATCACCATCCTCCTCGTAATTCGGCAGCTGCCCGCCCGAGCCCATGCTGTTTTTGGTGTAATTCGCCGCGAGGATTGCATCATTGGTGTAGCCGAGGAAATTAGCCGCGCCAATGAACGTCCCTTGGTTGTAGGTGATCGGCGTCATGTCCTTCGTCCCGGAGATATTGATGCTGTCGTACACGCGCCCCGTGTTGGTGTCCACCAGCGTCGCACGCTCCCATTGATAAATGATTTCCGACTTCGCGAGATAATTTGTGTCGCCGTAGTTTTGATAAATCAGATACGAAGCGATGGCCGCCGGACCATTCACGCACGCATTCTTCGACGTGTTCAACGGCGACTTCCACCACAGCCCGCCGCCGAGATCGCTTGACCACGCTCGCGCGTAACACGAATCAAAATTGCTCCTGGCCACGTCGCGATAAGTTGTGTTTCCGGTGACTTGGTACGCCCGCGAGCACGCGATTACCATCCACATAATGTCGTCATTGAACTCATTCCAAATCCAGCTCGTGCCGTAGTCAGAGACGAAGCCGTTGTAGAGTTGCTGGAATTGTGTGAGATAAACCGTGTTGCCCGACTGCTCGTAGAGATCAATCAGCATCTCCATTTGGTTCGCGCGTCCCCAGAACCACGTTGTTCCGCCGTCGGTGGTGTTGCGAAAGTAACCGCGATTCCCGCTGGTAGTGAAATAGAACGCGTTGTTAAACGACGTGACCATCGTCTGCGCATCCGCAGCGGTGTAGGCGATAGCCTTAAAGTTACCAAAGGCAATGCCCAGCGCAACCAACCAGATCATCCAAAATACACGGAACGGACGGCCTTGTGAAGACAGATGAAGGGGCGACATTTTCAAAACGATTTTGCTCGGAAGTTTGGTGGCATAGTTCAGTGCTTCCACGCTGGACGCACGATCTGCCCGAGTGGATTGAAGGAGTCTCATACCAAGCCATGCGGCCAGCAATTACACCTTCGTGTAACGTAATCCAAATGCGCAGGAAGGTTACCTTGGGCGTGGTGGAGCCTCCCAAGGATTAGTGGGCGTAGCCCGAGAAATCCAAGGCCATAAAGGGACTGTCCAATAAGGAAATCGCCCGGATGGAGCAGGAAATGGACGGCTTGGAACACGATTCCAGTGTGTTGGTGGATTGATTAAAGCGGATTAATCTGGAATGTCGCCAGATTAACTTTTACCCGCAGTTTTACGCACACTTAGGGGCACTTTTCCTCCAAAACCCCAATGAAATTGAGTGGAGGCGAGGGTCAGAATCGAACCTTGGGCTTGGAGGCAGAACTGATAGTTAAAGAAAAGGAATCCGCTCGTTGCGAAAGCCTTTCCAGCCACATTAACAATTCTCCAAATCTTGCGCTTGGTTGATGCAAGCGATGTAGCCAATCGCGCGCGTCCATTGGCACAGGTTTTAGGCCGGTAATTGGTTCCCCCTTCGGCTACGACAAAGGAACCAGCTCATTGAGCAACCTATGCGATGGCGAGATCGGTGGGTTCGGAGGCTTGGCTTTTATCGCCCGCTAATGCATTCTTCGTGGACCAGGTTGCTCTTTGCCAGGGGTCAGTGAGGGGGGATCAGGCAGCACCTTTTTAAACCTGTTATCTGATGGTTGCTGTAATATATAGCCAACGGCCTTTCTTTTTAGGAAGACCACAATCCTCTGAACAAGGAATTTGACGGCAAGGGACTATGCTGTCCAAAAGCAACCTTGTTTTGGAAACGTAAGTCATGGTCAAGATCCACCTGACGCCAACTTGGATAATTCCGCGGGAGGGTGGTCCCAATAAAAGTCCAGTTTGAAGACTTGAGTTTAACCCATTTTGCAGGGCCTTGCTGTGGTTGCACGCTAAAATTCCAAGCCCCATCATTGCAAAATCCATTCCAGCCTAAAAACCTATGTTTCGGAAGGATCGCAGGCTGCAAGAGATCCAGGTTAAACGACCTGCCATAAAACAAGGGGTGCGTAACATTTCCAACAACGTAGAAAGTATTCGGCTTAGGCACGTCCAAAAGCAGGCCATCAAAAGAGTAAGCTCGATGGCTGGCGAGTATACGCTTCATCACCTCTGACATACCTGTTTTGAAACTCCCATCGAAAACAACCAGCGGTTCTCCAAGGTCAGGCTGTTTTCGCCAATGTTCCGCTGATATGACCGCAATTCTCTCCTCCACGTACCGTTCTTCGACTTTGCACCTCAAAATCACAATCTCTGGCTGCTCCTGTATAAACGTGATGTGTTCGTGTGGTTCGAGCCTTCCCACCAGATTTGCCAGCGCGCTCGCGGGAAATAGAAAGTCCGTTGCCGGCCATTCCTGATTTGGACAGTGAAATGAGACGAAGGAAGTCGTGTCACATGCCTGGATCGTTAATTGGCCTGCCAGATCAGCCTTAAAGCGAACAAACTGTGCAATGGCCACAGTTGATCGTGGTTGGATCACCAGGCTCAGCCCGGATAAGGCGGCACTTAATAATTTTACGGGAATTTGCAGCGATGTTTTCATACGGAGATAAAGGGCGTAAGAGTTTGATCTGGGCGGGACAGGGAAATGGAACTCCTTTGTTGCGGACTAAAATGTTTAAACCTTGCCGAGATTCGACTCGGGAGTTTCGGTCATTGAGCCATTAGCAGGCCCTATTGGTTTCCGAAAAAGACTTTCGATTAATGCGCTTGCCTCAGCTTTGGTTAAGGACCTAATACCCTTTCCAAATTGTTGATGAGAGGAGGCTTCGGCCTCATACCATCGTAGGCGCCTATCGGAAACCACCTTGTGAATGAGTCTCTTTTGCTTTTCACTGCAATTCCAATCGCCCACACGGGCAGTTCGGAACTGATTGCCGTTTCCATAAGTTTGAGGGGAGTATCCTGTTTTTTGAATTTCACGATCCACGCACGCTTGAAGCAGCGAATATAGGCGCAAAGATTCCGTGTCTAAGTCGGCCAAATTGGATAGCTCGGTGCAAACCGTAATGGAAAATTGATGCGAGGAGAAATTCGGAATTCCGAGTTTCTTCGAGTATGCGGCTGTAAGGGTAAGATTCATAAGCAATTTCTAAAGTGGTTGGAGTTTTGGAACACGTTTATCAAGGTGAATAAAAATTAAGCAACTGCTACTGTGAGCGGCATATTGCTTGGAAGATCTGTCCGGGATAAACGATGCTCCTGGAAAAATTCACCCTTCTCCCCATTTGCTCCCACGATGCCCAAGAGAGGGCGTCGAGGGAACAGATGGAGGAAGTGTCAGAATTAATTCAATTTCACGACTTCGGTTGTTTGTGGCACTTGATGGTCACAGACAGATTCCGCCATTGCGATGAACGTCGAACTTCAAGGAGGAATGACTTTGCCAATGGACCCACGAATTGCTTTTGAGAGTGCGCGGCTGCCCGCTTGAGTGTTCGATTCGCCGAGACTGAAGGACTCACCAGGATTATCGGATGATTTTGCTTTCATCCAGCTAATGCCCGTAGAACTGCGCGCATGCAATCCTCCGCAACAAGCATCCTGGTTAAGATTTTGGATTTTCCCTTTTGCTGCTTCTCCAAGATTTGGAACCAGTAAAAATGCACTTGCCGTCTCCTTATGAAACACCATTGTTTTTGGGCATGGAACCACATGCAGTTCACTGCCATTAAGTAGAATTGAACCTGTAGACCGCCGACCCGATTCGAGGTGCTGCAATGTATAGTAAATGGGCTTATCTGATATGGTTTCCTGCACTTCGTCGCTCGAATTGATCAACATTTGAGCAGCCATGAGGAAGGCATCTGCAGTATAGGATTCCGAAACGGAACCACCAATAAAGCAAACAGCCTGAAGAACCCCAACCGACGCCCATGGGCCTACCTCAGTTTGGAGCACGACCCCGGTTGGGGAGCACATTGGCGCTATGGCAAAGGTTGGAAGAACAGGAACTGAGATTTGCTCAATAATTGGATAGTCTTTTTGTTGTTTGGACATGGGATTTCCTTTTTGCAGATGGTTTACCGCCTACAGGCGGGCCGGTTTTGAGGGATCGAAAACCGGGGGAGGGCCGCGCATTTGCGGGTTTATTTGCTGCTGCTGCTGCCAACTGAACTTGGCTCCAGCGCGATGAGTGATTCAGTGGCCAGACGCCAACCGACCGACCCAGTCAATCCGGCTTCAAAATTTCGTTGGTCAGGCGGGTCATGGGGATCTTTCGTTTGCGGGCCTCATGATACAAGGCGCTGACCAGGAATCGTTCAATGGCCGGAGAATAATACTGTGGTCTGGGCATGGACTCTCCTTTGATGAGGGTTTAAGTGAAAGCTTGGTTAAAGATCCGGCCGGATTGAACAGATAAGAATTACCTGTTCATCTATATATAACACGCAACCCGGGCCCATTGCACTCTAAGTGCGTAGGCGAGCCGGTTACCTCTTCAGCAAATTTTTTAAACATGCTGTTCCGGCGAATCCAGTTCTGGCACTGCGAGCCTCTCAAAAGGAAGCCTGCGAAAAGATGAATCCTAAAAGCAGAAGGATTGGGTAGTTTTGGGCGAACGCAGGACCTGGGAAGGATGAATAATTGTTAGAAAGGTAGAAACGCCGCAACAATCCAATTTGACCTCGTTTTTAGATTTTTTTATTTTTAAAGAGCGGCGAAAGGGAACTCAGCACGCTGCTTACTGGCAATGCGGACGTTTGACATTCCAATGCGCCTGGTTGGCCTGCAGACCAAGATCGAGCACGTCGGCCAGTTGTTGGTTCTATAAATCAACCATCGCTCGGCGGATCGGCTCGCGGATGTCGTTCCGGGTCTTGTTAAGTCGGGCGTTCATAAATAAGCATGGAGTTCGATCAAAAGAAAAATGTCAGCCCGGCCATCCCGGTCACCCCATTCAACCCGAGATTGGGGTCATGAAGTCCGGCGCAGGACATATGAAGGTAACGAACCTCCATGGTGAGGGCGACATTCTCTTCAATGAACCAATGCGTTCCCACACACGCTTGCAGGTTGAATTCAAAAGTGCCGCTCAAGTCAGGTGGCCCAATGCTCGTCGCGGTAACGCCAGCGCCAATATCGACAAAGGGAACGCATCTCGTACCGATGGAAAACTCGTGACGGAGATGTGGCGTCAGTCCCACCAGCCATTCTTTCTTGGGCGAATATTCCGCGCCGCTGAACAATTCTCCACGAAGTTCCCAGTTGCCTCGATACCAGTGGTCTTTTCCATGGACCGAATCAAGCACGTAACCATACGATAGACTGGCCAGAGCCAAGCGGTGAGACTCGCGCCCGCCGAACATTGAGATCCCATAGTTCGCTTCAAGACCCAGTCCAATCGACTCAGTGCCAGCCCGAAATCCGTTTCCAACTCCATTCTGCCAAATACTCAGGCCTGGCTCTTCCATACGCAGCCGACCGCCATGATCCGCGGGCTCTTGCAAGTCGTCCCCCTGTGCATTAACCCTATCTGGCATCATGACCAGCGTGAGCACTGGGACTGCAAAGCATTGACCGATTCTGAATAATCTACTCTTGGTGCGCATTAGCTCAGATGATTGTGTCCTTCAAGACGGAGACCCTGCGTTTCGGCCGAATGAACTGAAAACAGGCTCGGCAAGCCATGCATCGGCGGGAATCTGTGCCACGCCCGGATAGACTCTGGAAGCGGCCAGGTTCGCCAAGTTAATAACCCCTACTCCTCCACCGCGCAGCCGCATATGGACTACAGTTTTGGACAACATGAACTGCATGAAGGACTGGCTCTCGGCCGACAACTTGACTGGGAATTCAACCATCGCGAACACGGGATGGCCCCCTCTCATCTGGAGCTTGATGAATGAAACAAGAAAGTCACCAACGGGCCTCGGTTCCTCCCGTTCGACCATGAGCGCAGGCTGATCAAGGTGCGCATACTTATGAAATTCCTCCTCAGACAGCTCAACAATGTCTGAATAACCGGCTGGAAACTTCCAGCACTGGGAAAAGGCCTGAATGAAATCAACCCTAACGATTTCTGCGGAAACGAAGACCGCTTTGGAATGTACGCTGCCAATGACGATGCGTGGGCGGGTAAATAGCCTTGTCGGGTCGATGCCCTCCCATATCTTTCGGGATGCCGCTTTGTCGGTCTGCACAAATGGGTGAACCGAGCCATCGGTGAGATGGAATTGTATCCTTAACGTTGATTCAACATCGTTGTCGTTGGGGCTGTTCTCATCGGTGATTTGTGGTTTGTGGAATTTGCGACAACAAGATCGAGCTTGTCGAATCGGCAGAGAGAGATTCTTTAAACTGGTGTATGAGCATACAAAAAATAGTGCCTGTCAAAAAGCGAAACAGTCGCGCCCCAATCCAAAGAAATTTTCGCAGTTGCGGGCGCATTCCATTTCACTCGATCGGATTTGAGAAGTTATCATTATTCAGATCGCCCGGTCGTCCACCTGAGTTTCCGAACCGACATGCAAGGCAAGTGTTGATTCGACAACACGCTGTTCCGTCGGGTAATTGCGCTCTCGCCAGGCGTCAATTCCTCCAAGCAATGGCCGAACGCGGAGGATTCCACTTCGATGAAGAAGCAAGGCCATCCGTGCACTGCTGACCTCGTTTGGGCAGGAGCAGTAGAGAATGATCTCGCGGTCACGGGGAATCTCCTGCCGTCGAAGCTGCACCTCATCAATAGTCATGTGAAGTGCACCGCGGATCACCGCAGGGTTCTGTTCAAGTTCAGTGTGAGAACGCAGATCCAAAATAACAGGATTCTCACCTGCCTCCTGCTTTTGGCGCAATTCTTCCACAGTAATCCTGGCCATTCGCAATCCACGCAACAGTCGGTGCCGCTGAAAATACTTGTAACTAATGTAAAGCACAGCCAATCCAACGACAACACTCAGCGCACTGTGCCCAAGACCGTCAAGCGCATCGATGATCTGCTCCAACTGATTGCTAAACAGGAAACCCACAAGTATAAAACTCCCTCCGTAAAGCAGCACACCCAATCCATCGAAAAAGAAGAATCGAGGCAGGCTTACGCCAGCATGGCCCGCCAGCGTCGGCATCAAAGTGCTCAAACCAGGAATGAATTTCGCTGCAACGATGCCTCGCATCCCGTATCGTGTGAACATGTCCTGCGTCCTGCGAACACATGAGTCCGGCTCCAGCGAAATGCGGCAGAGAAGACTCAACATGCGCTGACCACCACGCCGCCCGAGATAGAACCAAATCAAATCAGCGAGCAACGAGCCGATGACGGCAGCGCCGAGCGCCACTAGCCAATTGATTTTACCAGCACCGGCTAACGCGCCAGCCGTCAACAACCAAGGTGCGGCCGGTATGGGAATTCCAATTTGTTCGACAAACGCGGCCGCAAACAGTACCGCCGGACCATGGCGCACCAAAAAACTGAATATTTCATTCATAGTCGCTCCAAGAACCGCAGAGGAGGATCACGGCGGCAGTGAGGCCAGTGATTATGGACATCAAAATAAGCACAGTCTCAAATTGACTTTGCGGCTTAGCCAGAAGCTGAAAGTGCGATTATAGCAGCTTCCAAGCGGGTCATCTTCGATCAAGCGATTAGAGTCTGCAACATGGGGTATCCTTCTCGCTCCCCTGTCAACTGACCGCGCATCAACACGCGACGGCGAGCTATTTTCGCAATGATTCATCACTCGAAGTGCGGTGAGCGTTCTGCGCTTGTGTCACGTGGTCCAGGCGCCGAGCTGTTGCATGAGGGAAAAAAGATTTGCCACTCCCCAGTGTTCCGTGATTTTGCCATTATGCACTCGCATGACATCCACGGTTTCAAAGTGGATTTTGCGACCGGTCGGCGCCACGCCTAGGAATGGTCCCTCATGCGTTCCATGATACGTCTTGTAAGTCGTCACGAGCTCCCCGTCGCTGGTTTGCCAATGAATGTCCGCATGGAAATCAGGAAATGCAGCACGAAGCCTGCGGTACAGAGTACGGACGCTATCTTTGTCGGTGCCGGAATTGGGTTGGGGTGTATGATCCAGGAAATCATCGGCGAAGAGTTGCTCGAAGACGTCAAAGTTTCCCCTGCCCTGAACTTCTTCCGTGTTCCTGCGGACAATTGCCTTTACCGCATCGCTGGAAACACTACTATTTTTGGCGGTTAAATTTTCTAGCTCATTCATTGTTCACACTCCGTCAAAATTCGTTGCTTGTCATGTACTCGCTGTTCCCATTGGCATGAAGTTTGCATAACGAGTCAGTATGAATCATGGGACAAGTATCGGAGAGCCGGAACGACGACGGGCGGCAATATCCTCATGCGCACGGGCAGCATCGGTGAGCGGATAGCGTGTGACTTTGATCTCTCCCAAAATACCCTTGCGAAGGGCATCGAAAAGCTCGGCAGTGGCGGTTGCTACCGCAGGACCTTTTACATACTGCGGCATGCCTCCGCCGGTGGCGTGAATGTTGCGCACGGCGAGTATTTCTTTGTCGATGTTCGGTTCGCCGGAGGCGGCACCGATGGTCACGATCGTTCCGCCGTTACGGACTGATGCGAGCGAAGAGGCGAAGGTCGCCTGGCCGACCAACTCGTAGACAACATCAACGCCGTCCGGCGCAATGGCCCGGACTTTAGATGGCAGGTCGGGGTCATTGGACAGGAATACGTGATCGATGGCATGTGCCACTCGGTCGAGCTTTGCGGCGGAGCCCGCCGTACCAATCACGGTAGCCCCGAGAGCCTTCGCCCAAAGTGAGACAAGCGAACCGACTCCGCCCGAGGCCCCTTGGACCAGCACCTTCTCACCTGCTTTCAGTGGGTATAGAGCGCGAACCCCCATCCACGCAGTGAGTCCCTTGGCGAGAATCGCAGCCGTGCGTTCGGATGAAATGTCATCGGGTAATCTGATCAATGCGTCCGCATTGATCAGACGGACAGAGGCATAGCTTCCGGGCGCAAAGAAATAGCCAACCCGGTCACCGACTGCGAGACCAGTCACATCTGGTCCGAGTGCCTCAACAATACCAGCGCCTTCGATACCTGGAACGAAGGGTAGCGGCACGGTGAAGGTACCATCGCGAAACATTGTATCGACGAAGTTCACGCCAATGGCCTCATGGCGTAGGCGCACTTGCCCGGGGCCGGGAGTGCCAACAATCTCGTCCTCGACCTTAAGGACTGAGGGTGGGCCATATTGATAAAAGCGGACGACCGTGGACATAATTATTTCCGAATATTGGCGAGGCGTGATCGCGTTAGTCTATCATCATGTAGAACATGGATCAGATCACCGAGAGCAGTCCGCCATCGACGAAAAGCGCAATGCCGGTAACGTAACTCGATAGATCAGACCCAAGCCAAACAATGGCGTCGCCGATTTCTGACGGCTTTCCGAGTCTCCGCAACGGCGTCCTTCTGCGAAATCCCTCGGCCGCCTCGGCGATACCTGGCGTTGTGCGTAGCAGATGAGTATCAATCGCTCCTGGGCATACTGCGTTGACACGAATCCCATCAGGTCCGAGTGCATCCGCGAGAGCCTTTGCCATGAGCACAACACCGCCCTTGCTGGTCGAATACGCGATCGTCATACCTGCGCCTCGGATTCCGCCCATGCTCGCCATTAAAATAATGCTTCCGGGCTTCTTTTGCGATTTCATCTGGCGGGCGGCGGCTTGGGCTCCAAACAGTACGCCATCCAGGTTGATGGACATGAGCCGCCGATAATCTACTTCTGCCACATCGGCTCCGTCCGAGCGCAAAGTGATGCCGGCGTTGCAAACCATTATGTCGACGCCCCCAAATTCAGCAGCCACTTCCACCAGGGCGTCGACCTCCGAATGCTTGGAGACATCCGTGCGGACGAAACGCGTCGCTATACCCAAAGCTTCGATCTCCCCCGTTGTCGGTCCTCCGCCCTCGCGTGGCGTCTCAGTTACATCGGAGACAATCACGGCCTTGGCACCATGCTGCGCAGCCGCGATTGCGATAGCTCGGCCGATACCACTCGCTGCTCCCGTGACGATAATCACTTTCCCTGTTAGAATGTCGCTCATGTCGGTTCTCCATTTTGTGTTCTGTCTTTGGGTTTAATCACTCCATCGCACATAAAGCAGCATGGCGCGACAGTGGCTCTCCGTCCAAAGGTCCACACCTTTCATCGGGCCCGTTAACCACCGACTCTTCACATCCGCTGTCGCGGCAGCGGTGACCTCCTCGATTAGCAACTTGATGCCCGCCTGCTCGTTGTCTCGCTCTTTTGCCAACAGCTCCGCAACATTGATTTGGCTATGGATTCGTTTCACCGTTTCATACACGTCGAAAGCGTATTTTTTGGTCAACTCAACATCTTTGCGATGTGCAATGTCTGCGGTGTGTCCAGAAATAAAAGCATCGAAATCATAACTGAGAATACGGTCGAATGCGCCGAGATAGACAAACATGTTGCCAGTGATGTCGAAATCAAGCAGAGGCACCCAACCGGGCGCGATAAAATCGACGACCATCATCACCTTTTCTTTAGGAAAATGTATGACAAGGTCGCCTTCAGGCGAGTGGAACTCATCGCGTTTGAGGGAAATGGTTTTTTCGCCCTTCTTAAAAAGAAGTTCCTCGTTGAAAGTGCGCGTCGGAATAAGCCTGCGACCGTCGTGCTTCTGATTGAGGAATTTGGCGACGCGTTCTTCCGCGATAATTTCAAGCCCCGGACGTGCCAACAAATGCGAGCCACCAATATGATCTGAATGCCCGTGCGAATATATCAATGTGGAAATCTGCTCAGCGGTGACATCGGCGACGGCAACTTCAATGAATTTGACCAACGGTTCAGGAGCATCAATCAACACGACTCCCTCTCCGGTGGTCACAAACAGCGATTGATAGTTGCCGTTCGTGAGCATAAAGATTCCTGGGGCGACTTCGCGCGTCAGAAATCCCGCCGAGAGTTCAGTAACGCCCTCTGGTTCAATATGAAGTTTGAGACAGTGCTTGCATACGTCTGGAGACGTTGCCGGTTGTTGCGTGTGATTATTCACTTCTCGATATATTCAAATCCCCCGACTGTCATGCCACCATCCACGACCAGCATTTGTCCGAATACATAACTAGCCTCGGGAGAGCACAACCAGACAGCTGCAGCCGCTACTTCGCTCGGCAGGCCCCCACGCTTGGCCGGAATGGCTGAAGTGGCGTGCGCGGCAAAACCGGGATTTTGAGCGCTATTGGAAACGACCATCGGAGTCTCCGTCCAGCCAGGCGCTAGAGTATTGACTCGAATGTTATGTGCGGAATTTTCGATGGCGGCTACCCGAGTCAGACCATGAACGCCACACTTCGAGGCAGCATACGCACACATTCCCCCGGGCCCGGTCAATGCAGCGACAGACGCGGTGTTGCAAATCGCGCCTCCGCCTCCTCGTTTCATCATCGGCAGTTCATACTTCATACCGAGAAAGACACTGCGAAGATTGACCTGTAGGACCTTTTCGAAATCACTGGTGGGATAATCCTCAATTCGGTGGGCTCCGCCTGTAATGCCCGCGTTGTTGAAGGCAACATCCAGCCGACCTGTCTCCTTGTTTATCCGGGCCAGGAACGCTGCGACTTCCTTTTCGTCTGAAACATCGACGCGCGTAACACAGATCCTGCCTCCGGCATGTTCAATCAGATCCTTTGTTTCAGCCAAACCGCGCTCGTTGAGATCCGCGCCATACACGAGTCCTCCACGAGCAGCGAACGCCTGAGCTGCCTCTCGACCGATGCCGGAACCCGCACCCGTGACGAGGACAACTCTCTCTTGGAAATCATCCGGGACCATTGTTGTACCATTCATAGTATATTCTTTCGTCCAAGGTTACTTGCCTAGAATTCCCATTTGATGGAATCCGGTCATCCAATCCTCGGTGTGCCACGTTTGGACAATTTTACCGTCTTTGACTTCGTGAATATCCACGGCTTGGATTGTCATTTTCCGGTTTTTTGCGGAATACCCTAAAAAGGAGCCTTTTTGCGTGCCGGAGATCGTGGAGCGAACGACGACCTTGTTACCATCTTGGAGAATATCTTCGATTTTGATGCTCAGGTCCGGGAAGGTCGTCCACAGTTCAACGAGAATCTGTTTCGCTCCTTCCGGTCCCGGCGGCTGGGCCGGCGCCGGCGGTATGTCGCGCCAGTCCTTGGCGAGTACCTCGTCTAGGATTCCAGGGTCATTCTTCTCGAATGCAGTATACCAGCGGGTGACGATTTGCTTTTGATTGTTCATGATCTGTTTGAAGTTGCCCTCATGGGTGTTTATCTTTCGTGCGGTTGAACACGAGCACATAACAATGCCCAGAAGGAATGGTAAGGCGCATTTCACTTTGCTGGCCTTAGTGTTTCGTTGCCGTGGCGAGCAGTTGTTGCTCCCATACGAAGGTTGTGCCAACGACCCCACCATGCTCGATAAGTATTTGTGCCGCGAACGGGGCGGTATTCGTTCGCGCCCAGTCGCGCTGAATCTCTGCGCCGAACACCATCCAAGTAATCGGGATTGCGCCCGCTTGAATCATCCTCTGAATTGCCATCTCGTGGGCCTCAAGGCTGACAGCGCCAGAAGCATCCGTGACGATGTATACCTCGTAACCTTCGCCGAGAGCTTGAATCGCGGGCATCGCAAGGCATATCTCGGTCCACAGCGCAGCCATGACGATTTTTTTCCTCCCGGTTTTCTGAACCCATTCTGGGATACGAGGATCCTCCCAAGTATTGATGAATGTGCGATCAATTGGTTTCTGGTCGGGAAAGACGTCCTGAATCGGCTTGATGATAAAGCCGCCCTGCTTCTCAAGCACGGTTGTCAGCAATGTCGGCACGTTAAAAGCCTTCGCAGATTTTGCCAGACCCACGACGTTGTTGATTATCGTTTGCGTGTCATGGCTGCGCAAACCTGCGAACTGGAATGGCTGATGGTCAATTAAAATCAACGCGCAGTTATCGGGCGTAAGCAGGGCACCAAGGCCGCTTTTTGGGGTACGCGGATCACTCGCAGGCTGTTTGGATTGTTGGTCAGGTGTGGTTCTCATAAAGATTGGAGTTCAGTGGATTTAGTTTGTGGGCGTTTCAGATGTAACACAGTAATTGTTCTTTGGGGAAACGGACTTTGGGGAGAGTGGCGAATGTATCCGTCGCTGCTCGGTATCCGAACGTGCAAAGCGCGATGGTGGTCAAGCCTTTTTTTCCAAGACCAAGGATCGCATCGTATTGGGCAGGCACGAAGCCTTCCATGGGACAGGCGTCAATTCCGAGCAAAGCGGCGCTGGTTAGCACGTTTCCCAGTGCGATGGCCACCTGCCGTCCGGCCCATGCGTTGAGCGTTGGCCGATCCATGCCCTTGACTATTCCGTTGACAAGGCTGTTGCGGAACGGAGTCAGCGATTCAACGCTTGTGGCCTGGACTTCTGCGGTCCGCCTGATATGCGCATCCACATCCGTTTCGCTGAAGTCCTGTCTGGCGGCAAAAACAACCAGGTGTGACGCTTCTTTTACTTTGACCTGCCCATAAGAGGCTGCGACGAGTTTTTCCCGAATTGCCGGATCTTCGACTACAACGAAGGCCCATGGCTGCAACCCCCCGCTTGACGGAGTAAGCACCAGCGCGTCCTCAAGCGCAGTCCAAACCTCCGGGCTGATTTTGCGCGTGGAATCAAATTGCTTCACTGCGTAGCGCCAATGGAGTTGTCTGAGAAGTTGTCTGGGCGTAATGATCGTATTCATGATGTTTGAGAATATTCAAAGAAGAGTTGTTCGGATAACGTTGAGTGGCGATTGCGGTGATGCGTGTTTTGCATTACCGTTTTGTTTATGATTTTGCAAATTCGCGCGTTCCTGTGCGTGATCGAAGAAGGCAGTCTGCATCGCGCCGCCACGCGTTTGAGTCTGTCGCAATCCGCACTTTCGCGGCAAATGCAGGCTCTTGAGCATGATGTTGGCGGAAAGCTTTTGGAGCGTAGTTCCACTGGAGTGCAACCAACCAGCGCAGGCCACGCTCTGGCGGCGAGGATGGGGCCATGTCTTGCAAGTTACGATGCCGCCATGCTGGAGGTCCGTCGAATTGTGTGCGGTGCGAGTAAGCGGCTGCGTATCGGCTACGTCGGCTCTGCCGCGCTTGATTATCTTAACCCCGCCCTTACCAGACTGCGCCAGGCCTATCCGGCTGTGAAATTGCAGTTGCACGATCTTTCGCCCGGTGAACAAATATCCGCTTTGCGCCATGGCAAGATCGACGTGGGGCTGATGGACCAGGCTGGTGATCTGCTCGCACTTGATTTTTCCACCCGTCGGCTGGCCACTGTTCCAAGTCTCGTTTTCCTGCCAGCGGACCATTCTCTTGCTTCTCGCAAGCGAGTGCGACTGGCCGAATTGAAAGGTGAGGCATTCGTAAGTGGGCTCGAATGCGACATGCCCGGCTATAATCGCCGGGTTACCCAGCTTTGCCGAAAACTCGGGAAATTCAGGGCAAAGTTTATTGGCCAGCCTCAGAGTCTTGCCGAAGGGCTCGAGCTTGTAGCTAACGACCACGCGGTCCTGCTCCTGCCAGAATTCGTGCGCCATCGAGCCGGACCAGGTGTATCCCTGATCCCGATTGCTGACGCAACAGCAACCTGGAACTTGGATGTCGTTTGGCAACGCGGGAAAGTTGTAGAGCCGTTGAGCGCTCTGATCAACGCCCTTTCCTCCTCTGCAAGGAGACAAGGCCATAAACGAATAGCGAATTTGCTGTAGCATGAAATTCCCTCGCCTCATGCGCTCCGAGCGTGCTCTTCGAGTCGTGATTCCCTCGACGCCAGCAGTGGTGCTGAAAAAGCGCCCCTGCTCGTCCATAGCAAAAATAGTGACAGCAACGTGACCAGTGATGGCAGAGGAATCAGTCCGGCACCTTTGGCGAGGAAGATGTGGAAGCAAAGTATATTGACGACGATTGGACCTAGCGTTAGCAGGCCAAGTGTTCTTGTGCGCGGAACTGCGACGAGCACACCGCCGGCAATCTCAAGCAATTGTACGAAAGCAAAGTAGCCCGTCGGTATCATCGCACCCAGGAACAGCCCGGGCGGCGAGTCTGCGGGCGGGGCTGGCATGGAAAAAAAGGGAAAGAAGTAGTTGAACGCGACGACATTGAAAATAAGGCCGAGCAGAATTCCAGCGATGTTAGAGGCGAGTTTCATGAAGCATTCTCCTTAGGGATGGAGCAGTTGTATCCAGTCGTTTTCCCGTTGTCGGATAATTCTGATTTTCATCTTTGGCTTTTTCATCTCGATTCCTGTCACCATTGAGTAATGCGAGATTTCGGGAAAGAAAGGCTAACCGAATGTGAAAAAAATTAGCGTGGCGTAGTCATTCCAGCTAAAGTTGATCCCCCCTCTACTGTAGCTCTACCGAAATTTGCTCCAGCCGCTGCTAGCTGGTAGCTAACCTCATCTACAAAATGAAGGTTCCGCAGTCCGCAGAACTCGGGTTAGCACGATGCTCGACGGAAATCTGCATGCCCGAGCTGCGAGATCGCAAGTTCTTCGGGAAACAGTGAAGCAAGGTGAATCAGTTCAGATTCAGAATCGACTGCCGGACTGACTAGGAACCTTCGATTTTTTGGAAAAGCCACGCACGCGCGAACACCCAGTAGTTCTTTGCCGTGGCGACCGAAATGCCAAGAAGCTGAGCCGTTTCCTCATTTGTCAGGCCGCCAAAATAGCGCAACTTGACCAACTCGGCCTGGACGGGATATTTCCTGGCAAGTTTGTCCAACGCTTCATGCATGGCCAGTAGTTGATCGTCCTCATCGGGAGTTGCCAGATCGCACCCATCGATGGCCACTCGCTCTTGTCCGCTGCCGTGACGCTGAGTGAGTTTGCGGCGAGCGCGGTCGATGAGAATGCGGCGCATCGCTTCGGCGGCAGCGGAAAAGAAGTGAGCACGATTTTCAAATCTCGGAACTTTGGTGCCAACCAATCGCAACCATGCTTCATGTACTAGCGCGGTCGGTTGGAGCGTCTGGCCGGGTGCTTCTCGGGCCATCTTGTGGGTCGCTAGTCGCCGCAATTCATCGTAAACGAGAGTGAGCAACTGTTCAGCGGATTTGGCATCGTCATCTATGAAAGCTAACAGTTGTGTGACATCGCTCATGTTTCCTGAGATACAGCGTTCCATCGCTGAATTTATCAGCGAGATTTCTCAGAGGCCATTCTTTTCTTCAGATTCATCAAACGTAGATTCCGTGTCGAGGCTGACGTGCCGGCTCAGTTTTTGGCAGATACATCCTGATCGAAGTCCGTTCGATCTTCCTTAATGCCCGGATTTTATTTTTTGTATGGGTTGCTTTCCGAGGCAGGTTTACCCTCGATGAGCGCAGTGGCTTCTTCAATCAACGCGTGAGCAATGATCCAGTCACGCCAATCGACACCAAAATCATCGCTATTGACCCGGGGCAAATTGCTTTTCACAAAGTCGTTACCCTTCGCTAACACAGCACGGGCATCGTCCTTTTGGTTCAGCCGGTAATGCGCCATCGCCAGAACGGGATAAGCCTCGGCCTGAGCGAATACAATACGTCCTTCCAAGGCCTTTTGCGCCCACTCTCTGGCTGCGGTAAAACGCCCCTGTCGATATTCTGCCAGCGCTTTGCAAGTTTGGAAAAAGGGAATCGCAACCAGTTTGCTTCCGTTGGTGACGGCAGTATCAGCCAGGTTGCAAACCAACCGTAAATTCACTTCCGACAATGGAAGCATGAGACAATCTTTGGCCACGCGGTCGGCAGCGCAGGCATCGATTGTGCCGACAAATTGACTCATCATTCTTTGGCAAAGCCGCTGATAGAGGACGAGGTCTCCGGAAGCGACCAGCAAGGGTGCCAACGTGTGGTAAGCCAGATGATTTGTTGGTTGATATTCAAGGACGATGCTTGCATCTACAGCGGCCTCTTTCCACCGGCCCCGCCTCGCAAAGAGTTCGACCCGCGCATTCAATAAAGCGACGCTTCGAGGATTGCCAATTAACGCCGGGGTAAGAAGCCCGGTTAAAATTTGCTCAGCCTCGCCAAATTTTTTCTGACTCAGAAGTAAGGAGAGAAGCTTATTGACTGAATCAGCTACCAGCTGATGCCCGTCACCCAAGAGTTTGCGTCTAATTATGAGAGCTCGGCGATACATTGTCTCAGCCTCGGTCAACTTGCCTTGGGCTTTGAGCACGTTTGCCAAAGCATTGAACGATTCAGCCACATCCAGGTGTTCCCCGCCCAAGCATTCGAGCCGCAAATCCAGCATTTGCCTATACACGGTTTCAGCTTCCGCCAACTTGCCGGCGACTTCGAGCAACTCGGCCAAATGTCGGAAAAATGTGAGCCGTTGTGGACTTTCATCGCTCAGGAACTTGCGTTGTATCGAAAGTGCTTCGCGTAGGTTGATTTCAGCTTCAGCCAGCTTCCCTCGCTCCTGGAGAATCAATCCAAGGCTTTCAAGACTAACCGCCACAGCCAGATGTTCGTCGCCGTAAAGCTTGCGTTGCATCGTCACCACCTGGCGA